>CANRFN010000121.1 GCA_947629915.1 uncultured Oscillospiraceae bacterium
ACCGCAATTCCAAGGCTAAACGTTCTCGTGGATTCAAAAGCTACGATGAGCCAATCCCCGACATTGCATGAATAGCCCGCAAAAGGGATTCCGGCAGCAGCAGGCTGCCGGAATCCCTTTTTCTGGTCTTGCATAGTGTCTGTCTGGATGGCGCTCAGCGGTTCACGCCCTCGATATACTTCTGGATCCGGTATGTTACCAGCTCGCTGGGGTGCATGTCCCGGAATTCCTCCGCCGGCACCCAGCGATAGGCCACGGTCTCCCCCTCCCGGAGGTAGATGCGGCCCTTCTTCCAGTCCGTCCGGCAGAAGAACTCCTCATAGATCGTGTTCTGCCGGATCTCGGTGCCCACATGCTCCAGTTCCTCCACCAGAATGCCGGTCTCCTCCTGGAGCTCCCGGAGGGCACAGCTGCGGGCGTCCTCTCCCTGGAGGGCCGATCCCCCGGCGGTGGCCTCCCAGTACCCGCCGAACACCTTGGCCGGGTGGCGCTGCATCAGCAGCACCGTGCCGTCCTCGTGCTGGACCAGCACGTCGGAGACCAGGTGAAAGTACCCCGCCGGAATAGGGGCATCCCGCACCAGGGTTACCCCGGGGATCTGATGGCCGAATCTGTCGTAGGCATCCCAAAGTTCCATGTCCAGTCTCCTCCTCGTATTCGTGCACCGCTCTGCTCGATTCTTTTAATCCGAACAGACCCGCAGCGGCGGCCCGTCCAGTTTGATCACCCAGTCTGCCTGGGCCAAAATCTGGGCCTGGTGGCTGGCGAGCAGTACTGGGGTTCCCATGTCCCGGAGCCGCTGGAGCATCCGCACGGCACGCTCTGCATCCACCCCGGCAAAGGGCTCGTCCAGGAGCAGGTACTTGCCGCCCAACGCCGCACACCTGGCCAGGGCCAGTCTCCGGGCCATGCCGCCGGACAGCTCTCCCGGCAGGCTCTTGGCCTCCCCCTCCAGCTCGGCAAAGGCCAGCCAGCGGCCCGCCTCTCCCCTCCGATTGCGGGGGAGCACATCGGTGATATGCTGCTGCACACGCCGCCAGGGCAGCAGCCGGTCCTCCTGAAAGAGAAAGGCGATCTCGTTGGGAGAGACGCCAAGGATCTCTCCGCTGTCTGCCCTCTGCAGCCCGCCGATGAGCCGGAGCAAGGTGGTCTTGCCGCAGCCGGAGGGCCCGCTGAGGGCGGTGATCCCCTCCTCTGGAAGGGTGAGGTTGAAGTAGTCCAGCACGGTCTTCTCCCCATAGCGGAAGCACAGGTCTCTGCAGGTGATCACTTCTCCGCCCTCCTCTCCAGGATGAGGCGCAGGCCCTTCTCCAGGAGCAGGGACAGGGCCGCCACCACCAGGGTCCAGGCGAACAGATCTGCCGTCTCCAGGGCCACCTTCGCCGCCTGCAGCTTGGTACCCACCGCATGCGTTGGCGGACAGAGCACTTCTGCCGCGATGCCGGATTTCCAGGCGAGGCCGAAGGCGGTGAGCAGGCCGGAGATGAATGGCCCCCTGCAGGAGGGGAGATAGATCAGCCGCAGCTGCTTCCAGGGGGAGAACCGATAGGCGGTCCCCATCTCCAAAAGGGCGGGATCGGTGCCGGCGAGGCCGGAGGACACCGCGCCCCACACCACCGGCAGCACCATCATGCCGGAGATCACCGCCGGAATGGCGGCCCGGGACACCCACAGGTACACCAGCAGAATGAAGGACACCACGGGAGTGGCCCGCACCATCCGCACCGCCGGCGCCAACACCGCGTTGGCCCACTGGCTGAAGTGGGTGGCCAGTGCCAGAAGGGACCCGGCGATGGTGCCCCAGGTCAGGCCGGCAAACACCCGCAGCATGGATAAACCGGCTGAAAGCCAGAAATCCCGGGTCTGCATCAGCTTTCCAAGGGCGCGGAACACTGTTACAGGCCCGGGCAGCAGCAGCTCGCGGCCCACCAGATGGGCCGCAAGCTGCCAGACACCCAGCCAGAAGATTGGCGGGAGCAGAAGACGAATGCCTCTCTTCAGGGCATCAGGGGACATAGTAGATCCCGTCATCCGGCACGAATCCGCCGATGGAGTTCGGATCCAGCTGCCAGAGGGCCCGGAAGTAGTCTGCGATGGCCGGCTGCATGTCCGCGCCGGCGATGAAGGTGAGGTGGCACTGGGGGATGGCCTGTTTGGCGATGGGGGCGGACGGGGTGATACCCAGGTCTGCCACCATCTGACTGGCCTCGTCCACGTTCTCGTTCACGTAGTTGATGGAGGCCTCATAGTCCTTCAGGAAGGCGTCTGCCAGGTCCGGGTGCTCCTCCAGGAACTCCGTGCGGGCCACAACGGCCGTCATGACAAGCTTGCTGCCGGTGCCGAGGTCGTTCCACGCCTCTGTGACATCCACGGCGTCCCGCACCTGGCCCTCGCCCTTGATGATGGCGGCGGTGGCGGCGGGGACGGGCAGCATGGCGCACTCGATCTCCCCGGTGAGCAGCTTTGCCTGGATCTCACTGGCCTCGCCGAAGAGGACCTCCACATCGGTGCCCACCTCCAGGCCGTTCTGTTCCAGCAGATAGCGGAGGATATACTCCGGGTTGGCGCCCTGGCCGGCAGACCAGATGGTGCGGCCGGCCAGATCTGCGATGCTGTTGATGGAGGTGCCGCCGTTGCTCTCCAGGATGTGCAGCACACCCAGGGTGCCCAGGGCCAGGATCCGCACGCCGCCGTCTGTCTTGTTGTACAGGTTCACGGCCACGTTGGAGGC
The DNA here is from genome assembly GCA_947629915.1 of uncultured Oscillospiraceae bacterium. Taxonomy (GTDB): domain Bacteria; phylum Bacillota; class Clostridia; order Oscillospirales; family Oscillospiraceae; genus Enterenecus. The sequence continues at coordinate 2,732 of CANRFN010000121.1, forward strand.
CATGGTGGCGATGTCCAGATCGCCGTTGGTGAGGCCGGCCACAACGGCGTTGTTGTCTGCCTCGATGACGTACTCATAGGTGCCCACGTTCTCCTCGGGGACGGAGAGCATCTTGGCCGCGCCCACACCGGTGGGGCCGCTGAGCACGGCGAGTTTCACGGTGCCGCCCTCAGACGGGGTCTCGGTCTCCTCCGGCTCCGCAGAGGGGGTCTCCTCCGGGGCCTCGGTGGGCTCTGGCGTGGGGGCCTCTGTGGGGTCCGCCGGTGCCTCGGTGGGGGTGGCCTCCGGGGTGGAGACCGGCGCCTCGGTGGGCTGGGTGGTGTTCTCTGCGCTGGAGTTTCCGCCGCCGCAGGCAGAGATGGTGATGAGCAGTACAGCGGCCATGAGAAGGGCCGCCAGTCTCTTGCACTTCTTCATTCTTGGTATCTCCTTTCGCCGCGGGACGTGCGCCCCGCGCCATTCGGGATTATACGCGATGGGAGGATGGCTGTCAAGAAATGGGGGCTTGAACTGCCGTACAAAAATCGACAAAAAACGGTTCTCTTTGCCGCCAATCCTTGGAATCCCGGATTTTCCGGCGAAAACCGCCCTTTTTAGGCCCGAAAAATTCCCATTTTAAGGAATATTCACACATTCTTTACGAGTTATTTGCACAGGTCCTCTTGCTTTTCCGACCGTTCTCCCGTATAATGCAGCCGTTGCCCGCTGCATATCGGGTTTTGCTGTACCTCGCAACACAACAGGAGGTCTCGCCAAATGGCAAAAAAGAGAGCTGGCGGCGGAGGCATCAAAACGCTGTTCCGCACGCTTTATAGTATCCTGGTGGCGCTGTCTGCCGTGATCGTGGTGATCTTTGTGGCCCTGCAGATCTACGCCCCGGCCCCCACCATTGACTCTGTGGTAACCTTCCAGCCGGTGTCCAAGCCCCCGGTCACCGCCAACCCCAATCCAACCCAGAAGCCCTCCGCCGATCCCAACAGCTCAGCGGAGCCCTCAGAGCCCGCTGAGACCGATGAACCGGTGCAGACCGATGACGGCACGGTGGCCCTGCACCGCAAGCCCAACGTGTACACCTGCCTGTTGGTGGGCAACGCGGACCTGGGCGGCACGGACACCATTATGCTGGGCGTCTTTGACACCGCCAACCTGAAGGCCTCCCTCATCTCCATCCCCCGGGACACCTGCGTGTACGCCGAGGGCCACTACCGCAAGATCAACACCCTGTACAGCATCGGCGGGATCGACCTTTTGAAGGAGAAGGTATCCTCCTCCATGGCCGTCCCCATCGACTACTACGTCATGGTGAACACCAACGCCTTCCGGGAGGTGGTGGATACCATCGGCGGCGTCTATTTCGATGTGCCCCCTGGAATGGACTATGAGGACCCCACCCAGGACCTTTACATCCACCTGGCCCCGGGCTATCAGCTGCTGAACGGCACCGATGCTCTGAAACTCTGCCGCTGCCGCTCCGATAGCGCCTATCACGGACAGGCGGACATCGGCCGGATCAACACCCAGCGCCTGTTCCTCCAGGCCATGGCCAAGCAGACCCTCACCGTGTCCAACGCGGACAAGCTGCCCAAGCTCATTGAGATCGCCGCCCAGTATGTGAAGACCGACATGCCGGTGAACACCATTGTCCACTTCGCCACCAAGGCCATCGGCATGGACCTGGACAACAACCTCACCCTGGGCACCCTCCCCGGCATGTGGGACTTCGTGGCGTTCTATCAGCTGAACAACGATGAGGTGCTGTCCGTGGTAAACGGCCTGGGGCTCTACGAGGAGAGCGTTCCCCCGGAGATCCTGGACATCGCCCACGTAGCTCGCTGAATCGGCACGCTGAAGTTGCACGCCAATCCAGACAATTCATCCAACGAAAATCCAACTGAAAAGGCCTGCCGGAGGATCCGGCAGGCCTTTTTTGGCTTGGTTGTATTACTTGGTGGCCCAGTTGCCTGTGGCGGCGGCGGTGAGGTAGGCATTGATAAACCCGTCCAGGTCCCCGTCCATCACGCCGTTCACGTTGGAGGTCTCAAAGCCGGTGCGGTTGTCCTTCACCAGCTGATAGGGCATGAAGACGTAGGAGCGGATCTGGCTGCCCCACTCGATCTTCAACTGGATGCCCTTGATGTCCGAGATCTTGTCCAGGTGCTCCTGCTCCTTGATCTGCATCAGCTTGGACCGGAGCATCTTCATACAGGTCTCCCGGTTCTGCACCTGGCTCCGCTCGGTCTGGCAGGACACCACGAGGCCGGTGGGCTTGTGGATGAGGCGCACCGCCGATGAGGTCTTGTTGATGTGCTGGCCGCCGGCGCCGGAGGAGCGGTACACCTGCATCTCGATGTCCTCGGGGCGGATGTCCACCTCGATGCTGTCGTCCAGTTCCGGGGTGACCTCTACCGCGGCGAAAGAGGTCTGCCGGCGGGCGTTGGCGTCAAAGGGAGAGATCCGCACCAGGCGGTGGACGCCGTGCTCGCTTTTCAGATGGCCATAGGCGTTGTCGCCCTCAATCCGGATCACCGCAGACTTGATGCCGGCGCCATCGCCCTCCTGGTAGTCCAGGATGGTGTATGTGTAGCCGTGCTGCTCCACCCAGCGGGTGTACATCCGGTACAGCATCTCCGCCCAGTCCTGAGCCTCGGTGCCACCGGCGCCGGGCTGCAGGGAGATGATGGCGGGCGAGTTGTCGTAGGTGCCGGAGAGCAGGGTGTCCATCCGGGCACTGGTGATCTCCTTCTCCAGGGCCTCATATCCGCTCTGCACTTCCGGCACCAGAGAGGCGTCCTCTTCCTCCTGGCCCATCTCACAGAGCACCCGGAGATCTTCCCAGGTGTTGAGCCGCTTCTGCTGGGAGGCGATCTTGTCCTCCAGCCGGCTCAGGCGCTGCTGTACCTTGCGGGCCTTCTCCACGTTGTCCCAGAAGCCGTCTGAGGCGGTCTGGGCCCGGAGCTCATCCAGTTCCCGCTCCGCGCCTTCCAAGTCCAGCGCCTCGCCCAGGCCGTCCAGTTCCGGCTTGATGGCGTCCAGCTTGGTCTTATATTCTTCAAATGCAACTATCATCTTGATTTCCCTCGTATCTGTTTGAAATGCCCTCCTATTATACTGGAAAAGGGCCGATCTGTAAAGGAGAAAGTGCGGATTTCCCGCATTCTTTCCCCACCGGCCGGATTACCAGCTTTTGTCATTCCGATAGACTGCCACAGGAACCCGCATATGGCCTGGGACAACTCCGCAGCTGAAACTGGTCTTCCCTGCCCTGCACGACCGAAAGAGCCGGCGAGGGATCTAACGGTCACTTGGGGCGGTACTCAAGCCACCATAGATTAGGTCGTCCACATCGCCGGAATCCGCCGGCCCGTTGTTCTTGTCTGTTTGCACTTCCCTACACGCTCCTCTCTGGAGCAAAAATTGCCCCCATAGGACACAGTATATGCCGGCGCCGGCCAAAGTGTGCAGGGAGAAACTGGTGCAGGGATCTGGAATACAATCACCCAATACCAGAGAAATCTGGACGGGCTGCCTATGCTCTGCGTAGCCTGAGGCCGCAGTCTTTAATATACTTACTTTATTTTCTGCCTTTCCAAAAGTGCACTTTGATGTGGACAAGTGACGTTCATTGGAATATAATATTTGAGGTGATCGGCATGTGGCATTATGATATTGCAGATAAATTGGAACCCGGAAGAAGCTACTCTAGAACCGATGTCATCGCCATTCTCAAACAAGAGCGAGGCGGTTACAGGGACAACTCCTATATATGGACCGTTGGCGCCCTTGTAAAGGATGGCATACTTCAGCACGATGGCCGAAACCAGTACTCTCTTCCGGGCAAGCGAAAGAAGCCATATGTTCCGCTCTATTCGGTTGCAGCGCAGACAATCCAGTTTCAAGTAGCAAACCGCTTCCCATTGACTGGGTTTACCGTTTTTGAGAGCATATTGCTCAAAGAGTTTCTAAATCACCTTATCGCAAGGAACACAATCTTTGTTCAAGTGAATCGACCTCTTGGCGCTTTTGTCTTCGATTTCTTGCGGGAATACACAGAAAAACCAGTTCTCTACCGACCTTCCTCGAAAGACTTCAACAAATATTGGAAGCCAGATTCCATCGTTGTGCTCGATTGGACCAGTGAGGCGCCTCTCAACCCCAGTGCACCCCATGATATCACCATCGAGAAAATGTTAGTAGATATTTTCTGTGATAAGTCTATCCGGGTGGTATACAGCAGTGCTGAATATCCAACCATCGTGCAAGACGCCTATGAACGCTATCCTGTAGACACCGTTCGTCTTCTGCGATATGCCCGGAGAAGACATCGAGAAAAAGAAATTGGTGCGTTCCTTCCAAAAAGATAGCGGCAATCAGCGTACAGCGGATCACGCGAAAGTCAACGCAGCGCCGATTCCCGGATAACATCCGGAAAGCGGCGCTGTTTTTGTATGCTCTTCCAATCACTGTTCCATTCCAGAAGAGTTCAGAGCAAGTTTTCTGTCTCAAGCTGATCCCATTGCGCTGCGGTCCGAGCCAGCTCACGCCGCCCGCTGAAGCCGCTGCATCTGCCCGCCGGTCCCCCGGTGCACCATGGGCTTCCAGGCGCATTTGCGGCGGAAGAGGGCCACCACATGCAGCGGTGCCCAGAAGGCGGTGAAGACGGGATACAGCAGGGCCGCCTTCCACATGCCCTTGAGGCCGTATCCGCCCAGGATGCTGAGAAAGCACCCCAGCAGGAACCCACCGGCAAAGGACAGGACCATGCCCCCGCCAAAGGCCATCCACAGCAGCGGATCCTGGGAGAGCAAAACGGTGAGGATGGTGAACGGCAGCAGCAGTCCGTTGATGGCCTGGGTGAAGGGCAACAGCAGGAACATGGTCATGTCCAGGCGGAGGAATGGATTCCCCTCCCTGCCGGACCAAAGGTGCTTCAATCTGGCGGATGCCGCCTGCATCACCCCGCTGCACCAGCGGCGGCGCTGCTTCAAACTGGTGAGGAAGTCCAATGGCTCCTCATCGTAGTTGATGGCATCCGGCACCCACTGGACCCTCTGCCCCGCCTGGGCCAGCATGGCGGCAAATTCCGCGTCCTCCGCGATGGTGACGGTATTCCAGCCGCCCATGGCCTCTAACACTTCACTGCGCACCGCAAATCCGGTGCCAATGAGCTTGGCGGAGAGGCCCAGCCAGTCCCGGGGCCGGTTCCAGCCCCAGTCGAAGGCGGTGAAGTAGATGCCATAGCAGCCGGCGGTGGGGGCGGCCTTCGGATTGGCGGCCATGGTCCGGGACTTGCACACCTTGGCACCGGCCACAAAGGCATCGTTCATCCGGGCAAGATAGTCCTCTGCCAGGGTATTGTCTGCGTCCAGCACCACAAAGGCATCGTAGTGCCGGGGCAGCAGCTGGGCAAAGGCCTGGCGAAGGGCATCCCCCTTGCACCGCACCGGCTCGGGACAGTGGATGATCTTGGCCCCCGCCGCCCGTGCAACCTCTGCCGTACGGTCTGAACAGTTGTTGGGGATGATGTACACGTCCACCAGTTCGGGTGGATAGTCCTGGTGCAGGGCGCTGCGCACCAGATCGCCGATCACCGCCTCTTCGTTTCGTGCGGCGGCCAGCACCGCAAACCGGGTGGCCGGCGCCGCCTTGGGAATTCGCTTCCGGCGGAAGATGGTGAAGATCCCGATGAGGCCAAAGTACAGGGGAAACAGTTTCAACAGCAGATACAACCCTGCCGATAGACAGCCGAGCAGCTTCATAGCAAGAGCCTTCCTCTCTTTTGAAGATGCGGCTATCCTATCAGAGGTTTCTGAAGGGATCCCTGCGCTTTCCCTTAAAAATGGCTTAAGGCTAGAATTTCCATTCCAGATCCTGGATTTCCCCGCCGGGCAGCCAGAGAATGTCCTCCGGCGGCTCCCCGCTGCAGCACACCGCCGCCCGCCAGCCCTCCCCGGCATAGCTGCGATATGGGCAGGGCGGCGGTGCCGGCACCTCTTTGGGGGGATAGAGAGAGGTGTCCCCCAGCTTCACCCAGCTCTCTTTCAGCGTCCAGAGCCGGAAGAAGTCCTCCCAGGTGCCGTCCATGGCCTCGTACTCTGTATCGCTGAGGGCATAGCGCATGATTCTCTCCCCCCGTGGGCGGACCATCTCAATATCCACCCCTACCAGGTGATCTGAGAGCGCCACAAGGGCGTATTCCCTGCTGTGTGAGATGCTGAAGTGACACCCCTCCACCGCGGGAAAGAAGGGCTTCCCCCGGGGGGACCGCTCTACGGTAGGCATGGCATCCCACCCCCACCAGAGTTGAATCGCCCGTTTCAGCAACGGATGGGCCAGTTTTCGCCCGTCTTCCCCCTGTACCCCGTACACCGCGGTACCCGGTCTGCCCTGCCACTGTTCCATTGCAATGCCCCCGATCTCTCTTGTGCGGCCCATTCTAGCACGGAACCCATCCTACTGACAAGCCCTGTGCCGCCGTTGGATCCCCGTCCGAGCCCAGTGGAATTTGCACAATCTCGCCAAGCCGGTATGGACTTTCTGCCCGTCCAGGCGTATACTGGGAATATTCTTTCCGGGACATCCCTGTGATATCCTACACAGCGGAACCGCCGCTGCACACATCCTGGCATCGGGAGGTGGGCTCTCTGCCCTGCCGATGCCTACCAAGACTGGAGGATTTGGAAATGCCGATTTCCACAGACAACCTTCACTATCTGAAAATGCTATCCCTGCAATATCCCACGGTGCAGGCCGCCAGCACCGAGATCATCAACCTGCAGGCCATCCTCGCCCTGCCAAAGGGAACAGAGCACTTCCTGTCCGATGTGCACGGGGAATACGAGGCCTTCCACCACATCCTGCACTCCGCCTCCGGTGAGGTGCGGGAGAAGGTGGACGAGCTCTTCGGCGCCTCCCTGCCCCGCCAGGACCGGGATCAGCTGGCCACCCTCATCTACTACCCCGAGCCCAAGCTGGAGGAGATCCAGAACAGCTGCACGGACCTCCGGGAGTGGTATCGGATCACCCTGCACCGGCTCACGGAGCTCACCTGCCTGGTGTCCGCCAAGTACACCCGCAGCAAGGTCCGGCGGGCTATGTCCCCGGACTACGCATACATCATGGACGAGCTCATCCACACCCGCAGCGAGCACAACGATGCCAACAAGCGGGAGTACTACGAGGGCATCATCGGCTCCATCCTGGACCTGGATCGGGCCCCCAACTTCATCGTGGAGTTCTGCCGGCTCATCAAGCGCCTGGTGGTGGACCACCTGCACATGGTGGGCGACATCTTCGACCGCGGCCCCGGGGCGGACATCGTGATGGACTCCCTGATGAAGTACCACAGCGTGGACATCCAGTGGGGCAACCACGATGTGCTGTGGATGGGCGCCGCGGCGGGCTCCAAGACCCTCGTGGCCACGGTGCTGGCCAACTCCCTCCGGTACAACAACCTGGAGGTGATCGAGACCGGGTACGGCATCAGCCTGCGGCCCCTGTCCATGTTCGCAGCCGATGTCTACGCCAAGAGCGACATCCACCGCTGGACCGTGAAGGTGGACCAGACGGACGAGAACCGGATCTCAGACCGGGACCGGGACCTGGCCGCCCGGATGCACAAGGCCATCACGGTGATCCTCTTCAAACTGGAGGGGCAATTGATTCAGCGGAACCCCTGTTTCGGCATGGACGACCGCCTCCTTCTGGACAAGATCAACTGGACAGACGGCACCATCGACATCGATGGCAAGACGTACCAACTGGAGGACACGGACTTCCCCACCATCGAGCGCAGCGATCCCTATGCCCTCACCCAGGATGAGAGCCGCTTAATAGACCGCCTCACCTACTCCTTCGTCCACAGCGAGAAGCTGCAGCGGCACATCCGCTACCTCTACTCCAAGGGCAGCCTCTATAAGATCTACAACGGCAACCTGCTGTTCCACGGCTGCATCCCCCTCACCGAGGACGGGCAGCTCATCCAGTTCAACGTGGGCTGCAACAACCTCAGCGGTAGGGCCTTCCTGGATTACGCAGATGCCACCGCCCGGCAGGCATACCACGGCATCCCCGGCTCCCCGGAGCAGCTCTTCGGCCTGGACTTCCTGTGGTTCCTCTGGTGCGGGCGGAACAGCCCCATCTTCGGCCGGGATCGTATGACCACTTTCGAGCGCCGGCTCATCGCAGACGAGTCCTGTTGGAAAGAGTCCAAGAACGCCTACTATCGCCTGTACAACGATGGGAACACCGTGGACATGCTGCTGAAGGAGTTCGGTCTGGAGGGGCCCCACTGCCACATCGTAAACGGCCATGTGCCGGTGAAGTCCAAGGAGGGCGAGAGCCCCCTGAAGGCCGGCGGCAAGCTCCTCGTGATCGATGGCGGCTTCTGCAAGGCATACCAGAAGACCACCGGCATCGCGGGGTACACCCTGGTGTTCAACTCCAGGCAGTACCGCATGGTGTCCCACATGCCCTTTGCCGGACGGGCCCACGCCATCCGGGAGAACACGGACATCGCCTCCAACTCCGTGGTCTTTGAGCGCCTGGAGCACCGGGCTCGCATCTCTGATACGGACCAGGGCGTACAGCTGCAGGAGCAGATCGATAACCTCACCGCCCTTCTGGAGGCGTACCACAGCGGTGCCATCCCGGAGAGCCACCAGGAGTGAGCAGGCAGACTGCTCAGACCACCCCCTACACACCAAAAGCCAGGTACCGCGATGGGTACCTGGCTTTTTGCATGTCCTTGACGGTATCGTTTTTCCCGAGACAGGCCTGCTGTCCCTCGTCACTGGGAGGAGAGCGCATCCCGCACGATGTACTGCACCATGTCGGCGGTGATGGGCCCTGCGATGACGCCCACCGTGTCCAGCGCCCCCGGAGAGAGCAGCGTCCGCATCAGGTCCTGGAACTCCTGGTTCCGGACGTCATCGGGGTCCTTGTCCTCGTAGGCCTCTTTCAAGGTCTTGAACTGCTCCTTCATGGCGCTGTCAAAGGAGAGGGTGACACCCAATGAGCCGGCGGTTTCCTGCAGCATATCCATGGCCTTGTCCTTCTGGTTCATGGCAAAGTACAGCCGCGCCCGGACCACATCCGCCTCTACGGAGTGGATGTTGGCGATGGAGGTGAGGGCCCGTCTGCCGAAGAGGTAGTTGTTGGCGTTCTGGACCTCTTCCAGCTGTTCCAGCAGCACGTCCAGCTTCCCCTGGGCCCGCTGCTTGGATGCGTCATCGGTGAGCTTCTCCAGCTCGTCCCAGGCGGCGTTCACCTGCTCGGCGAGGCTGTCTATATCCTTCTTCAGGTCAGCCCGCTCTTTGGCAGCCGTGCCGTTGGCGATGTCCTCCGCCGAGGCATCGGGGTCAAAGACGGCGCCGTCCAGGTAGTCCCCCTGATAGAGGGCCTCCGCCACGCACTCGGCCAGCAGCAGCCGGTTGTGGGCGCTGGCCCTCTGGTCCACCAGCTCCACCGCTTTCTCCACCGCCTCCCGGTACCGCTTCTGGGTGAGGGCGGTGTTCACCTGCTGCTCCAGGGTGAGGGTGTCGCTGAGTTCGTCGAGATCCACATCCCCCACGGCGATGCCCGTCTCAATGGCAAAGCGCCTGTCCATCTCCTCCTGCAGGCCCTTGCTCAGGTCTATGTGTTCCAGCAGATAGGCGGCGGTCTCCTGCAGGGTCTGCTCCCCGTCCAGGAGGGCCTGCAGCTGCTTCACGGTGTCCTTCTGGCCCAAATGGGCCCGGTCCTCCAGCTCGTGGAGCTTGTCTTTGGCGTCCCCCGTGTTGCCCCTGGCCTGCTCCATGGCCACGCCGGCGGCGATGGAGTCAAAGGAGTCCGATGGGGTGCGGCGGAGGTAGTACCAGGACGCATCTCCCTCATCCTGCTCCAGATACCGAAGGGCCATGTACACGTTGCAGGCGTCTTCCTTGGCCTGGTCCCAGGCGAAGAACAGGAGAATACCGCCGATCAGGATAATACAGATGGCCACGATCAGCACGATGTTGGCCACTTTGGGGGGCATCTTGGGGCGCAGCAGCACAGAGGCCGCGATGAGGAGAGCGCCCAGGATCACGATGACAATGCTTACTACCATGGCTCACTCCCCCAATCTCTTTCCGCAGGAGACACAGAACTTGGCCCCCGGCCGCAGCAGCGCCCCGCAGTTGGGACAGACCTTCTCCATGGGCAACTCCGGAGCGTCATCTCCCTGAGCCGGGCTCTCGCTGGATTCCTCAGACAGCTCTGCCGGTGCAGGGGCTCTCTCAGGAGCTGGCGCCTTCTCCTCCGGCGCTGCAGAAGCGTCCTGGCCTTCGGCGTCCTGGTCATAGAGCCTGTCCCGCTTCTTCTCCAGCAGATTCTTCACCCCGGGGACTTTGCCCAGAAGGGAGTTCTCCAGGCCATCCTTCTCAGACAGCACCGGGTACTCAGACTTCTCCCCGGAGGGCTTGGCCAGCCTCTCAGACTGCCTGTCCTGGGGAGCGGGTTTGGGCTCCTTCTTGGGCGCGGGTGCCGTTTCCCTCTTCGGAGCGGGCTTTCCCTGTGCTGCGGGCTTCCCCTGGGCAGCAGGCTTTCCCTGCCCCTTCTTCTCAGGTTCCTGGTTCTCTGCGGAGTCCCGTTTCTCCGCCTGGATCCGCTTGCGGGAATAGCCCGGCTTAACCTCGGCGTCGACAGCGCTGTCCTTCTCAGCGGCGCTTCTATTTTCCTCGGCTTTCTTGGCCTTCTCCTTGGCTCTGCGGGCTCTCCTCCGGTTCTTCTGCATCTCCTGGAGCTTCTCCAGCCCGCCGTTTACCAGCTTCTGCCGGACAAACAGCACCAGCAGCACAATCCAGAGCAGAATCGCCGCGGTGAGCACCCAGCCGTAGGAGGCCACGAAGACCGCACCGGCCTCTGTGCCGATCCGGTATGCCCCCAGGCCGTGTAACTGCACCATGGAGATCACCGCATAGAGGGTGGCCAGCGCGGCTATCACGGCCATGGCCGGCTTGATGAACTTCTTCCAATCCACTTTCATGGGATACATCGCCCCTTCCCTGGTACAAACAGTCTCAGCAGCCGGTGTACAACCACACCGCTGCCGGTATCATCCGAACAACGTCAGTCGCAGACTACCGCAGTTTCGCCCCGCAGGAGGCACAGTACAGCATGCCGTCATCGATGGGGGCGCTGCAGTTGGGACAGAGCCCATCGATCTCATGCTGGGGCCTGCCCCGCAGGATGGCGCCGCACTTGGGACAGAGCTCGCTGTCCACTGGAATCTCCTTGCCGCACTCCGGGCACTCCATGGTGTTGCGCACCTCCTGGAGGTTCCGCTGCAGCTTGTCCATGTGTCCCTGGACCTGGTCCACTTCCAGCAGGATCGCCTCGATGGACTTGTCCAGATTCAAGGTCTCCGGGTGCTCCAGCACATAGGCCCCCAGCTCCCCCTGCAGCTTCTTCAGCTTTGTCTCGTAGTTTCGCAACTCCATGTTGATCTTCGTGGTGCCAGCCACCTCTTTGCTCTTGTTCATCGCGCTCTGGGCAAAGCTGGACATCTTGGACTTCCAATCCGCCATACCAAGTCTCACTCCTTATCAATGCCTGGCAGTTCCGCCAGCACCCACAAATCTACTGCACCAATAGGACAGCCGCAGCTGCCGTGCCAAGCTGTACCACAGTGCCGCAGCGGCTTCCCGCACAGCCATTCACCTGCACTCTGCTCTGAGAGAAGGGCCTCTTGGGGGACAAGCAGCGCATTCCAAATAGGACATGCTACACCCGCTGGAGCAGCGCACCCCCTGGACAGAGAAGTTATCTTTCCGGCCATTTCATCCAGTATCAGACAAAAACCACTATACCATATCCTTTCAGCAATTACCACTAAATTTTTATGAATTTCAACGTCTTTTTCACCACCGTTCGCCACACAGTCCCTTCTCTGGCGATGGAAAAGCAGCCCGGACAGCAATGAAGTCCAAAAGGCACACCCGTTGTGCTCTGCGGGCGAGTCTGGTGCAAAGCAGACAAATTGCGCTGCCTGTCCTATGGCCCCCTTGCCGGGATCCACTGCCGCAAAGCAACCCAAAACCCATGCCCCATAGCGGCGGACACACCGCCGCTATGGGGCATGGGCACCTCACGCGGAATAGGGATGTACACTGGAGCAAATAGACCGCACCCCATTCTGCTGGCAGAGCTGTTCCATGAGACCTCTTCCCTCCGCGGTGAGGCCGTCATCGCGGATCAGGATGGTGCCCTGCCACAGTCCGGCTTTTCTCAGCCGCAGCAGGGACTTCACCGTCTGCTCCAGCTCCTCCCCGCTCCCCCGCACCGGCACCACCGTGGTGACGCACAGCCTCTTCGCACTGCGAAGCAACATGCTCCGCACCAGCCACAGCAGACACACCAGCCCAAAAGCGGCTAACATGCCCACAAAGGACTCCAACAGGAACATCTCACCCACCTCCGCACCATCCTATGGCGAGATGGCCCATTCTGTGCGGCGTCCGGGGGATTTCTGTACTTGGACACGTTGCTGCCACAGAAGACAGCAAGAAGCCGCCGTCCCCGCAAAGATCCGCGGAGACAGCGGCACAGATGGTAGGTCAGATGGAGGGGTGCTCCAGGCCGGCCAGCCGCACCGGGTTGGGCTGGGGAATCCGCTCCCGGGTGAAGCCCTGGCCGCGGACTTCCTTAACCTCGGCCACGGTCATAAAGGCCTCCGGGTCCAGCTGATAGATGCACTCCTTGATATGGAAGAGCTTCCGGTTGGGGATGACGCACAGCACCAGCTGGCACTGGGTCCGCCGGAGTCCCGTCTCCCCCTGCAGCATGGTGACACCCACATCCCACTTCTGGAGTAGGGCCTGCCGGATCTCTTCGGGGTGGTCTGTTACGATGAGCAGCTGCAGCTGGGAGGTGCCCAATAGGATGATCCGGTTCATCACAATCGTCTCTACCGCCAGCGCCAGGCAGCTGTATATACTCAACGTCGAAAACATTTGCATGGTATAAAATGGCAATAATTTCACCTGGGCAAGAACTTCGAAAACCGAG
>CANRFN010000122.1 GCA_947629915.1 uncultured Oscillospiraceae bacterium
GAGCAATTGTTGTTCTAGAAGGCAAATTTGAGAACTTTTTTCGAAAAACCATATCCTCCGTGCAGATAAGCCAGGTTCCAATATCGCAGCACACTGTCGTGCCGTTGAAAAACACTACATTGTTTTCGTGGCCTATTGATACCTCATCGCTATGCGCACATCCTGTACCGGCTTCTTTCACGTGCTCAAATCTACTTTTTCTGAGCTTCTCTATTGTAGTAAGTACACATCTGTCGTTTGGAACCGTCACTGTGTGCAGTTCATCCTTATTCAGATATTTTGGGAGCTCCGGCTTGCCAAAGAAACTCGAAGGATTCGCGGCATAAGCCTTGACGGCATTAAGGAAATTCATACAAGCATTCACTACATCTTTGAGGATTGACTTTGCGATGTGCTCTCCCAGAGTTTCATTGTAAAAATCAGAATTCTCTGTAACGTGCATATAGGCACTCATAAAACCGTAGTTGAGAAAAGGCCTTTGGGGCGATGGCATTTTATATCTCGGTTCTTTTTCTTGCTTTTTTACAGTTGCATTCATCTTGTCAAGGTTGTCTCTGATCGAATCAAGGACTGCCTTCTGGTTTGCATCAAGATTCTTGGTTTCCTTGCCAATGCTGGTGTAAACCGCAAGCTCTATAGATAGTGCAGTGTTGTAGAGCTTCCTTGCACTCATACAAAGATCTGAACAGAAAGCGTACAAAGGGGTCTCTTTTTCGACAAGAACGGTTCTCATCTCATAAGCCATTTGTTTTCACCTCCTTCTTTTCAGTCTTCCAATCAAGCCTCATCTAATCGAGGCCTTCAATATCCTTCGCTGCATGTCTACCCCGGTAGTACGGGGAGGCAATTGTGGCAGCTACACATCAACGGTACAGGAGGCCCTCTGCTCAGCAGAGAACGCTCGTGCTGTAGACGTTTCTGTTCGAGGAGACTGACTGGTCCTTGGAAGAAACCGTTAAAGAAAAAGGATGGAACAATAGCTGCACCAGTCTCGGGCAGACATGAAGTCATGTTATTCCCGAAGATGCCGAACTTCCAAACTCCTGCGGAAGCAGAGATCTGAAGGCTGTAGCAGACGAGAAGGTGAGCCTTCTTGCTGTTGTCGAAGTGCTGGTCAGAGATTCCAGGACTCAGCACTGCGGACTGGCAGAAGCTGATGAAGAGGATGGCCAGGCAGATCACAGCCACGGAGACTTCGCCAGTGAGTGAGGAGAAAAAGGGACACTTGGTTTGCATACGAACACCTCCTCAGCAAACACACAAACACATGCTAACAAACATACGAATTCAAGAAACAACGTACAAATACAAACGATGGTGAGGTGTTGGTAATTGTATTTACTTGCTGGGATATCAGGCTTCCCTGTTCTCTCAGCAAGCTGTCCGGTGGTCAGTCATCCAAGTGCCCCGTTTCGCTGAGGCTTACTTTATCCAGTTCGGATGGAAGTGTGCTTTGATCCGCTGATCGATCTCGTCCACGTCCGCCCCTGCATTCGCGGCACTCTTCACAAGGATGTCATAGGCCTCGTTGAGGAGATCCAAAGTGCTGCAGATCCTGTCCACTCTGGCTTCCAGGCTTATTTGCTGCACATGAATGACTGGCGTTTTCGGCGGTAAATCAAGCTCTTGGTTTATCTTGGAGACTGTCTCCATGGTGGAGTCTTCAGTCAGGGAGAACATGTCCAGTATCTCAGGGACCAGAGGGCTCTCGCTGGCCTTCAGACCATACTTCTCATCAGGGCGAAGCGCTGCTGAAACACTTCCCAGTTCTTTCACGATGTCATCAACGGTATACCCATACAGCTTATCATCGATATCTTGGTTCCGTTTTCTCAGCTCACGGTAGATCCCGCTGCGGATAATGGATGCAATGAACTCCACAAAGAACCTTCCGGTGTTGCTGGGTTCCGTGTATTCTACGGTGCTTCCGTTTGCCTGCGTGATCCCAAGGAATGGCTGGTCCCAAACAAACAGATCTTCCTTCATATCCAGGACAGAAATGAGTTTGTAGACCTCCTCCGCAGAGCTAATAGTGGGGGACACAACAGTGAAATAGCCGGCATCATCAAGGGCTCTCTGGATGGCGGGGATATTGCGTTCCACCTTGGACAACAGCGCTACCCCTTCGGATTTCCGCTGCGGCTCGTACTCCAGGTTGAAATACGCAGCGTACTTTTCGTCCACTTCGTCTTCCCTTGCTTTTCCGATGAGCTGATCCAGCTCACTCAGGTACTGATCCACGGTCTGACCGATGATCTTCTTCTGCAGGTTGGCATCATGCTCATCGTAGAAGATGTGGAAGGAATATGCACCCTTTTCATCCGCGAAGAGACTCACCGTTTCCGTGCATGCGAACAAGTCGGTCCCGCAAATTCTGTACTGCTCTTTGCCTTCAAACTTGCCGCGGGCAGAAAACCTGTACTCAGCGGAGGGCTTTCGGATCCCCTTGATCACAACGATGGGGTTCACCGTGCTGGTCAGATACTTGTTGATGGTCCTCCTGGGCAGGTCAGTCCCGTCCAGGACATTCACGAAGTCTCTGTACCCCAGCGCATATACATTCTCGACTACCTCAGCCAAATCGGGGTCAGTTCCGTAACAGGCTTTGTAGTAGGCCGGCAGACCGAGTTCACCATCGTATACGATGGCATAGTTCATAGGTTTCTCGACTCTGTTGTTGATGGTGCCAGTGGCTCCGTTGAAGATCACCGCATTCGATGTTCGCTGCAAACTCTTGGACCATTTTATGAGGAACTTTTCCTTTGCTGCATCATCCAGAGTGCGGGTGAACTTGGCTACGGTGGAGTCGCTGAAGATCTTCATTCCAGTGGTAAAGGACATGTTCTCCGTAGCATACGCGGGGAAGAACTTCATGGGGCTGGCTTCGTTTACGATCTCATATGCGGCGGCATCCAAGATCATTTCAGCCGTGGTTGCATCTGGAATAGCTTCTTTCAAAACTTGGTCCAGGTGGCACTCCGATACGACCTTGTTGAAGACTACATACGGGCCAATTGAAACTAAGTTGCGGTGCTTAACGCTAGTAACCGGATTGGGCGATGGCTCTGCAAAGTGGGTATAGTAGCTCAGGTTTGGGTACATCATCGGCGGATCAGTATCCGGAATCAGCTTGCCGATGGTGTGTGCCAGAGGCGCGAGATTACCTGTTTTCGTCTTTTGCCGTCTATAAGTATAATATTATACCGATATTCGAAATATGCCGATATTCTCCTAGACCCCTGTGAAATCAACAGAGATTTAGGAGAATATCGGTAAAATGTTTTCTACGATATTGCCTAGCCTGGAACTGAGAAATGTGATTCCATACAAAAGATGTGTGAATAAATAACCATTCTTAACTGCCGATGGCTCAGGATCAAACGATTTCTATATGATTGCATTAGGAATCAAAGCTCATTGGCAGCACATTCTGTGATGGGAAATTGATTTAATCTAAACAACTAACTGGCCGTCCAAGACCTTGCAAGCTTGGACGGCCAGTTTCTGCTTTCATTCAAAAAAGATGTTTTGCCGATACTCTCTTAGATTTCCGTTGCTTTTCCGGAAGTTTAAGGCAGTATCGGCATAACCCTAATATCGGCATAACCCTAATATCGGTATAATACGAAATATTCCGATATCGGAATATACTGTAGACGTAGGTGGTATTGCCGACTTTCTTCGTGGTAAGGTTTTTCCCTTTTGGGACAGGAACGGTATAGTTGTAGTAGGATGGCATTAGACTTTCACCTCTTAGAAGTTATACTTGGGACTCTCCAATTATAACTTATCTAGAAGTCAAAGTCAAGTAATATTTTGCAAAATGGGCAGATTACACCTATAAAGTTGCATGATGCAAGACAAAAGCTATCGGAACGCATGCGCAGTTTTTCTTTGGCTGGGCAACTGGACCGTCTCACCCGCCAGGGAGGACCGGAACAGCAGTACCAGAGCAGAGATTTTCGGCGCGTTCCTGCTTGCTAAGTCAAAATACATTGCCGCATGATTCAGTTGTCAAGGTGCAAGTGCCCATCTCTGGGCTAAAAGTCATTGAACTAACCGCTTCGCGGGGTGGGCATGGCTTCCAGCTTGGGCAATTCTAATCGCGGGGCCTTGCGCGATCGCTCATAATGTGGTAGAATGGGCAATGCAATTAAGCGTCAAGCATGAATACGCCCAATATGGCCCCGCTTGGTACAGCACTTGATTACTGTCTGTTTTAAATTACTAGGAAGCTTTTTGATAGCACCCTGTAATCAGATTGGTGGCTGCGGATGCCCGCGCTTAGTTCAATAAGATTATCAGAATTATCAACCAGCCTTTTCAAGGCTGGTTTTACTTTACGATAATTCTGATAATCTGCTATTAATTGATCGTAGACGATGAGGCCAGCTCCATCCAGGTGGTGTCCGGACTTCTGGACTGGGCCTCCCTGGGCATCGAGCAGGTGTTCACGGCCCAGAGCGTCCGCCAGGCGAAGGAGTACATCCTCCAGAACCCCATCGACATCCTCCTCTGCGACATCGAGATGCCCCAGGAGAGCGGCCTGGACCTGCTGGAGTGGGTGAACCGGGAGAAGAAGGACATCTCCTGCATCTATATGACATCTTTCGCGGAGTTCTCCTATGCCCAGCGGGCGGTGAAACTGGGGAGCCTGGCGTACCTGCTGAAGCCGGTGGACGCGGGGGAGCTGAGACGGGAGCTCACCGCCGCCATCGAGAAGCGCCATGAGATGCAGCGGATGCGGTCTGCGGAGCGGTCTCTCCAGGATGCACAGGGGGAGATCTGCTCCAAGTTCTGGCAGAACCTGTTCTACGAGGACATCCCCTCGGAGCGGACCGCCATCGCCCGGCAGATCGAGAACCTCCGGCTGCCCCTGGACATGGACTGGCTGTATTGCCCGGTGCTGCTGGTAATCCGAGACTGGGGACAGGGGGACCGAGAGGGGGAGCAGCACCGGGTGAGCCGGTACGGGGCCCGCAACGTGGCCATGGAGCTCTTGGACAACACGGCCCGCAGCGCCAGCCGCTGGTACACCATCCTGCCCTTTGGAAACAACGCCCAGCTGGCCCTCTGCGGCGGGGAGGACGGTGCGGCTCTGAAGCGGTGCTGCACGGCGTTTGCCCAGAGCTACTTGAAGGAGGAGCAGACCTGGCTCACCATCCGCACGGTCTGCTATGTGGGCCGGCCCATGCCCATCGAGCGCACGGCGGAGGAGATCGAGCTGCTGCTCCGGACAGACAACAACTGGCTGCAGAATCAGGGGCTGGTGATCCCCTCCGAGATGGGGCAGTCTGTCCGGACGGAGACGGATATCTTCAACAAGTTTGAGCGCTGGACCGATGTGCTGGAGGAGGGCCGCTTTGCCCAGGTCCGGCAGGAGATCGTGCAGTACCTCCGAGACCAGGAGGGCAACGCCTGGTTCACCCGCTGGCGGTTCCGCTATTTCCTCAGCAGCTACGCCGCCATGCTCTCCCGCTTTGCCGAGGGCCATCAGTTCCCCCTGCGGCAGCTGTTGGAGGACCCGGAGGTGGCGGCCTGCTTTGAGCACTCCGATCAGGGGCTGGACACCATGCGGGCCTGGGTGGAGCGGTCTCTCGGGGAGATCGAGCGGCGCCTGGGACAGCGCAGCGGGGACCCGGTAACCGCCACCAAGGCCTATATCGATGCCCACCTGGCGGAGGAAGTGAGCCTCAATGAGATCGCAGACAACGTGCACCTGAACCTGGACTACCTCAACCGGATCTTCAAGCGGGAGACGGGGGACTCCGTCCGGGGCTACATGGTGACCCGCCGCATGACCCGGGCCAAGGAGCTGCTGATGAACACCCGGATGCCCATCGCGGACGTGGCCTATCAGGTGGGGTACAACAATTACATCAGTTTCAATCGGAACTTTAAGAAGGCCTTCGGCGTCTCCCCCCAGAGCTTCCGGCAGGGAGGGGACTCCGGCGCAAGGGGATGATAGCAGAAAAGAGGCGGGGAGACAATGCGGTTTGGACAAGTGGTCTGGAATAGACAACAAGAGACGGGATTTTGCAAAGCTGCGGCCCTGGTGATCGCACTGGCGCTCCTCCTCTCTCTGGCCGGCTGCGGGGACAGCGCCCGGGGAAATACGGCCAGCAGTCCAGGGGAGGAGCGGCTCACCCTCACCCTCCCCCTGATCGTCTCCGGCAGCACCCCGCCCAATCTTGCGGCGGTGCAGGAGCGGCTCAGCGCATACACCATGGAGAAGATCGGCGCGGCGGTGCGCTTTGTGCCGGCGGAGATGGACACATTGGAGAGCTTCTATCTCTTGAAAAAGGCCAAATCCGATGAGCCGGATTTCATCGCCCTGATCCCCGCCGAGAGCCAGCTGCCCAACCTGGTGAGCGCCGGGCTGGTGCTGCCCCTGGACGACCTCCTCGCACAATATGGACAGGACGCCATCGCCGCCAGCGACCACCTGGAGGCGGGGCAACTGGACGGGGTGCAGTACATGCTGCCGGCGGTGAAGGACGTCTATACCATGGGCACCAGCATCGAGTTCAACGCGGCGCTGGTCCGAAAGCACGCCTTGGACATCACCTCCATTCATACCATCCGGGACCTGGAGCCCATGTTGGCGGAGATCAAGGCCCAGGAGCCGGACGTCATCCCCCTCACCAACTACCTGGTTCCCGGGTACACCCAGTTGCTGGGCGGCTTCGATGGCCTGGGGGACAACCTGGGCGTTTTGAACCTGCAGGCCGGAGACGGCCTGCAGGTGGTGGACTGGTATGAGACGGAGGAATTCCGGGCCATCGCAGATCTCACGCGAGACTGGTTCTTGAATGGCTACCTCTCCGAGGACGTGATCTTCATGCAGGAGCGGGGCATCGACCTGGTGGCGGACGGAAGGGCATTTTGCAGCGTGGGCACCATCACCCCCACCTCGGATCAGGGGACGGACCTCAATGCGGCGTCCGGCCTGGTGGAAGTCCAGCTCATGGACCAGCCCCAGATCCTGAACAGCTATTACGCCGGCCTGGAGGGATTGTGCATCTCCACCTCCTGCCAGTACCCGGAGAAGGCGATGCAGCTCATGAACCTGCTGTTCTCCGATCCCTACGTGATCAATCTCGTTACCTACGGCATCGAGGGGGAGAACTACACCCTCACGGCGGAGGGCGCCGTAGACGATGGCGGCCGGTACTTCCTCCTCTATGGCCAGCCCCTGAATCAGAAGCTCGCGTACCAGAGACTGGACAACTACCAGAATTACCAGGAGAACTGCGCCCGGTATCTCTCCCGGGACACTGTCTCCCCGGCCCTGGGCTTCGTTTTCGATTCCTCTCCCGTGCGCACGGAGGTGTCCCTCTGCCAGGGGGTGCTGGCCCAGTACTTCTCCGTGATAGACTGCGGCTGTGTGGACCCAGAGACGGAGATCCCACGTATGGTGGCGGCGCTGAAAGAGGCCGGGATAGACAAGATCGTGGCGGAGAAGCAACGGCAGCTGGACGCGTGGCTGGCCTCCTGAGGGATGCCGTGCGCCGGACAAGACCAATCCAAATTGGTTCCCGGGCGGCAGCCTGCCGCCCGGGAACTTTCCCTGCGGGGTTGCACAAATCTTGGAAAAGGATTATCATCGCAGTACAAGAACGGGCCGCATGGTTGGGCCTGAGAGGGGAGGGAACTGCTGTGCCCGAGGAAGCTGTGAGCAGTATAACCTGGCGGCGCTGCCAGGTCGGCACCCTGACTGGAACATGAACCTTTGTTGTGCCAACTGCCCACAAGCAGACAGATCTTCCGGTGGGACAGAAGTCCAGGGCCGGTGTTCCGCCTGGAAGACTAGGAAGCAATCAACTAGTGCCAGATAGAGAGAGGTCAAAGTTTTGGAATGCCCCGAGAGCAGACAGAAAGTATCTCTTTGGCCATGCTCAAGGCTTTGCATTCCCTTGCGGATGTTGGATGCCTGTTCATCCCCCCAAAATTATTGGTCGAGCGGGTAAATTGTGGTTGACATTTGAACTCTTATAGTTTAAAATACATGTGAGAGAGGACCTCGGCAAAGACGGTTGGGTTGGCTTACATTTTTAATAAAAATGTATATAAGTTTTTACTCTTTGCAAGGAACTGGCTCAATTTAAAACTCCATGCTCCATTTGCTTGTACAGAACCGAACGGTGCGTTGAATGATTTTGACAATTGACGGAATTAGAACACCGCAGGCAAATTTAATGTGTTGGGGCATAATTGCGGAAGATGGTATTGCGGTCGGGAGGACTTGCAAACCTAGCTGAAAGCGAGTATAATGATTATCAATAGGGGAGGTGATTTTGATGGCAAGCGCCACGGCTACTGTATACGAAATGCAGAACAACTTTATCGGGTACCTTGGTATGGCTATGGGTGGCAAAAACGTCAGTGTCACACTGCATGGCAAAGAGGTCGCTCGGCTTGTTCCGGGAACAGCATCAAGAGAAATAGTGACTGCCCCGGTGACGGAGTCCCTCACAGGCATTTTGAAATTGGATATTGATTTGGACGAAGCAAAAGAAGAGAGAATGAGGCAGAAGTATGAAATTGCTGATTGATACCAATGTTGTTTTGGATGTTCTGCAGAAAAGGGAACCGTTTTATACTGATGCTTGCAAAATCTGGACACTTTGCGAATCCGATGCTGTCGATGGATATATTTCTGCTCTGACATTTGCTAATATCGTTTATGTGATGCGCAGGGAGCTTAACCCTGATATGATTATAAATATCTTGGGGAGGCTTGCCCTCGTATTTAATTTAACCGGGCTGGTAGTTGCGGATATTTCGTTTGCAGCGATGATGAAGTGGAGGGACTTCGAGGATGCGATGCAGGCCGCAACGGCAGTTCGGTTAGAGGCGGACTATATTATCACCAGAAATGTACGTGATTTTGACCAAAGCACAATTGATGCCTTGACCCCCACGGAGTTCTTGGAGCGGTTTGACGGAACAACTAACACGCCTAATGACGATAGCGAGACGGAAGAGGAATCAGCAACCACCGATCCTGAGAGTACCTCTACGTGATAGACTGCGGCTGCGTGGATCCGGAGACGGAGATCCCCCGCATGATCGCGGCGCTGAAAGAGGCCGGGATAGACAAGATCGTGGCGGAGAAGCAGCGGCAGCTGGATGAGTGGCTGGCGTCCTAAATCATCAGACAGAACAGACGAGTTCCCGGGCGGCATTGCGCCGCCCGGGAACTTTTCACCGCAGGGTTGCACAGACCCTGTGCCAGGTTTATAATCGCAGTACAAGAACGGGCCGTGAGGTTTGGCCCAGGAGGGGAGGGAGCCGCAGTGCACAGGGAGGCCGCGAGCATGTGTATTCTCAGTGCGTACTACGGGTGGAGAACGTTCCGCATGGGGCATCATCGGCACTGAGATAATATCCTTTTGGAGGTATCAAACCGCATGATGTCCCTGCTTCTCGCCATGATCTACATCGCATTCATCGGCCTCGGCCTGCCGGACTCTCTCTTCGGCACCGCCTGGCCGGCCATCTATTCGGAATTCGGGCTGTCCATGTCTCTCGGCGGGGTGATCACGTCCATCGTGTACACCGGGACCATGGTCTCCAGCCTGTCCAGCGCCCGGGTGATCGGCCGCTTCGGCACCGGCAAGGTGACAGCCTTCAGCACGGTGCTCACCGCCATCGCCATTCTTGGGTTCTCCTTCTCCGGCAACTTCCTCACCCTGTGTCTCCTGGCCATCCCCCTGGGCCTGGGTGCCGGCGCCATAGACACCGCCCTGAACAACTACGTCTCTCTCCACTACTCCGCCGCCCAGATGAGCCTGCTCCACTGCTTCTACGGCGTTGGGGTAACGGTGAGCCCGTTTATCCTCTCCCTGGCCATGCAGCAGTCTGGCGGCTGGCGCAATGGGTATCGGATCGCCTTTGGAATTCAGATGGCAATCTCCGTGCTCCTGTTTCTGGCCCTGCCCCTGTGGCGAAAGGCCGCCGCACAGTCCGGTACAGGCCAGGGCGGGGAGACCCTGCCGGAAGACCAGTTTGAAGCCATCCCCCTCCGGGAGATCGTGCGGATTCCCGGCGTGAAGGTGATGTGGTGCCTCTTCTTCGCCTCCTGTGCCATCGAGGGCACCTGCAACGGCTGGAGTGCCACCTTCTTAGTGGAGCAGCGGGGCCAGACCGCAGACGCCGCGGCCGGCACCGTCCTCTTCTACTTCCTTGGCATGGCCCTGGGGCGGCTTACCAGCGGTATCCTGGCCACCCGCCTGCCGTGTTGGAAGATCATCCGCCTGGGGCAGGTTGTGCTGGGCATCGCCCTTCTGCTGCTCCTGATTCCCGGGGTGCCGGCGCTCACCACCCTGGCACTGCTGCTCATCGGGGCGGGGAACGGGCCGATGTTCCCCAATTTCAACTACCTCACCCCGGAGGCATTCGGCCCGGAGCGCTCTCCCGCCGTGATGGGGGTCCAGATGGCGGTGGCCAGCGCCACCCTGATGGTGGTGCCCGTTGTGTTCGGCGGGGTGGTCCGGCTCATCGGCATCGGGTGCTTCCCGCTGTTCCTGCTGGCCTGCTTTGCCGTAATGGTGGGCGCCATGGTCCGGGCGAAACAGGTCTGGCCTCAGAGTTGAAAATGCAAGAACCAACATGGCCCCGGGATTTTGAAAATCCCGGGGCCATGCTTTATGGTTCGTTCTATTGTGCCGGTCTTGAGGTGTGCTTTCAGGCGATGTAGACCATGCCCCTGCGGGTGCGCTTCTCAATCATCAAATCTCCTGACGCGAAATTCCATGCCGCCGATCTGCTCTGTGCGCTCCGTTGGAAAAGGCTGCATGTCCTTTCGCACAGTGACGATGCTCAACCTGTCATAGCCAAGGCTGTGATAGAGCCGAAGCGCAGGGATGTTGTCCGGAATCACGTCCATACAAATGCCCTCCACGCCGCGTTTTTGCAACGCTTCCTCCACAAGGCCAATGGCTTTGGATGCAATGCCCTGCCCGCGGAAGCCGCTCTCCACAAAGATATCCTCAATCCAGCAGACCGTTGCCCCGCGCCAGTTGAGATGGACGAATCCCACCGGCACCCCATCGCCGAGAATGTCATAGAGTTCGTGGCCCTCTTTGCCCCAGCCTGCGAGGACCTCCCGCGCCTGCGCCTCAGAGACCGCAGAATGATGGACACGGTAGAAAGCCGTGATGAAGCAGCACATTGCTCTTTCACTGGCGCCGTCATAGGGGCTGAGCACAATTTCCATTTGATAGATCTCCTCGTGATAGATATTGATCCAACCGTTCCCGTGCCGTCTTCGGCTGAAATCCCATGGCGCGACCCCGGACCCTCAGGTCTCCGGTTCGCTGCCGATGTCCCCGGCCGTGTCCAGCAGCTTGCGCATGGACTGGATGAGTTTGCGCATTTTGGCGTTTTCCCGCCGCGCCACGTCCAGCTCCCGCTGCAGCCGGTCTATGGTCTCTTGGTATTCCCTCCAGACCTCTGTGTCCTGGGCGCTCTGCGTATCTGTGGGATTCTGTGCACTGGGAAGTGCGGTTTCCTCGGGGACGATATGTTTTGCGGCCTGTTCTTGTGCATCGGCACTGCCCTTTTTCCGGTTCTGCTTTCTCGTCGGGATGAGCTCCCCCGAGGTGGGGTCCAGCTTTCCCACGAGGGTCCGCTTCGGGACAGGATAGCCCTTATCGGGATCCCACACGGATGTGGAGCGGTACACGTACACGGTGCCGTTGGGGCGGCGGCTTTTCACCAGACAGCTCATAGAGGCAGCTCCTTCCTGCGGGTTTGAAGGACGGCGTTCGGATCGCTTGGTACCGCTTGCCGCCGCGTTCGAGGTAGCGCCATTGTACCGGATTTCAGGTTGGATGTCCAGGAGAGTTTGTATGCCTGGACTGCTGCATCGCAGAGTGTGGAAGGGGCAGAGAGGGTTTCACTCAGGCCCTACTGAGCCACCCCTACCGAGACGCCTCCAGGGAGGTGTCCTTGGGGAGGAGGCCGAAGAGGGACTTTACCAGCCCCAGCCGGTCCTCCCGCGCCTCCTCAGCACGGAGGCCTGTGAGTTTCGCCACAGCGGTCTCATTGCGGGTGATCAGGATGGTCTGGCCGCTCTCCGCCAGCAGCAGGTACCGACCTGGGTTGCGTACCATCTCCTCAATGGGTACCAGGATGGGCATATGGATGATCTCCTTTCCTGTATGGGTTCATCAGTCTCCGTCCCACACGCCGTCCGGCCGCATCTGGGCGAAGGCCAGCAGCTGGTATAGCGGGCGGATGGCGTGGGCGCGGGTGGGCGTCCAGTAGCTGTCTGGGTCTCCCTCCACCGGTACGGCATCGTCCGGCATGGCCTCCAGCATCTGGATGGCGTGCTTCAGTACCGGGATGCTCTCCGCCCCGCTCATCCGGTAGATGCTGCGGATGCCGGACCTGCCGGAGGAGAACTCCTCGTCCTCGAACGAGGGGAAGACCCCGGGGGAGTAGTACCAGTCTGCGTAGTTGTATGTCACGTCCAGCCACATTTCGGTGGTGCCGCCGATCTGGTAGGTGCCTCCCCGGATGTGGTGGGGGACGTCCGTGTGCAGGGTCTCGTGGGATACAGGGTCTGTGAGGGAGATGTCGTAGCTCATTGCGATGCGCTCCTTTCAGGATGGTGTGTTGGCCCGGGAGGATTGCTTTCTATGCGAGGAGGTGAGATAGAGGTGCGGGAATCGGCCGGCGAGAAGTTTCTTTTTGCGCAGACCGGCGATGCTATCCTTGGGCAGATCCCGGGTGTTGTGCTTCTGCACCTGGTCCAGGACAAGGACTTCCTCCAGAGACAGGTCCCGGTGGGTGAAGAGGATGTTGGTGTAGGTTTTGTCCAGCACCTCCCATACACATGGACGGTAGCCTGGAGGGAGAAGGTGAAATTGTACTCCGGCAGGGGGAAGTACCGCGCCCGGAGGACCTCGCAGACCCTCCGGATGCATCGGACCTCGGGGTCCAGCATGCCTAGCTTCTCCATGGCTCCCTTGAGCAGGGGATTGCGGGGGATCCGGGCGCCGTCCGAATCCCGCAGGACAGCCTGCACCCGGTCTCGCGGGAAGGAACCGATGCTGGTGATGGAGACCTTGTCCTCGTACTCGTCCAGGTAGACCAGGCCGCTCTTGCCGCAGTAGTCTCCGTGGGCGATGGCGTTGGCCAGCAGCTCCCGGAGGACGCGGATGTCCTGTTCGGGGGCAACCTCGGGGAAGAGCGTGCTGGGATCCGCCATGTACCGATAGGGGAGGATGCGGAGTTTGGCCAGGGCCTCGTCCATGGCGGTGAGAAACGGGGGCGGGAAGAACTCGTAGGCCCGCAGGTCTCCATCGCCAAAGTGGAGGCGCCACAGGATGGCCGCGGATCCATCCAGATACCAGGTGGACTGCGGCTTGCCCAGGAGAAGCAGCGCCGCCTTAGTGACGCCGCCCTCCCGGACAAGGCCCAGCTCTTTGAGAAAGGCCGCATCGTCCAGGGCGTTGATCTCTGGGGCGCGGGACGGGGCCTGCTGCTTGTACCGCTCCCGGGCCAGGGCGATGGCGTCCGGGTCCAGGGCCTGCAGGGAGGCCTCCAGTGCCATGCGGGCAGACCAGTCCGGGCTGAGATTGGTGGGGAAAATGGTAGGACAAAGGGCGATGTTTTCCGTATAAAGACCTCCTTTTTCGGCATTTTGTATTGCAAATTCCATCAAGACAAGTGCAGAAATGCGCAAAAAAGAACAAACAATTGAACTTCTGAAATAGAGTGTATCAGAATATGCGATCAAAAGCAATACTGAATTTAAAAACTGCGGATGGCCGATTGGGGCCATCCGCAGCCTGAACGGGTGGAGTGAGCGCAGGGACGTTTTTGAAATATTTTTGAATCCCATCTAGACATTTCTGCTCGCGTGGTGTATCCTGTATGGCAGGGGCCGGAGCGGGGGAAACACCTCTCCGGCACAAGACAGGAGGAACGAGACCATACGCGAGATTGTACGGAAAGACGTGAACCAGGACTGGGCCCACACGGGGATCCTCAAAGCGGGGGATTTCTGCTTTCTCAGCTACTGCGTTGGAAACGTGGGCGGCACAGTGGAGGAGCAGATCAACGGCGCCTTCGATGAGATGGAGCGCCGGCTGGGCCTCTCTGGGCTCACCCTGGAGAACGTGGTGCAGATGGACTGCCTGTTCCGGGATGTGTGGAACATCCCGGTGATGGAGAAGGTGATCCGGGAGCGGTTTCACGGGAAGTACCCGGTGCGGAAGTCCATCCAGACGGAGTTTGCCCATGTGGGCGGGCCAAACGGACTGCAATTCCAGGCGGACGCCATCGCATACTGCGGATAGAAAAGGAGGATGCAAAATGTTCGACTACATCGAGGAATATGCGAAGGAATATGCGAAGGAATATGTGGCTAATACGCTTGCGCTGTCCTTTTGGGAGGATGTGTCCAATGTGATGGATGCCAACCGGTGCTCAGAAAAGGAAGCCCTTGCGATCCTGGACCCCACAGGCAGAAAGCGTGCCATGTACACGCGGCCGGCAGACTTCCCCGATTGCTTCAGGGAAAGTGCCTAGATGCGCTCCGCTCTGCCAGCCAGTGTCCCCAGGCTCGGAATAAGGGCACCAGCACGTTTTCCCCTGCAGCCCCATCCTCGGGATCAGCAAACACGTATCCCATCTAAGCCCATTCCCAACCTTTTCCGCTGAGGAACTGCTAAAAAAGTCCGAAAATCGCCTTCGGCTTCCTTTTTATAAAAAAGGAAGCCGAAGGCGATTTTATGTGTTCAAATGAGCCCGAGGTCTTTGCTGAGCATGGGTAGAGCACCTCCGGGTGTTGGAAACAGGTCAAAAGCAGGGATTGGAAGAACATGCCTGGGAAAATGGAAACAGCAACCACACCCCTGCCAGTCCGTTTGCGCAACTGGGTCAATCCTTGGTATATCAGCTGCTGATGAGGGGACAATTCAGGTTATCGTCATCAAAGTATTTTCTGATAGTTCAATTACGTGCACCTGTCCGTTCGGCAAGAGCATCTGAATCCAGAGGAATGCGGCGTTTTGTCTTACAATGTCCTACAAAACACCGCCTCTTGTCCTGCAAAACGCTACATATGCATAACTTTGTATTACATTCTGCCAGCGTGCGTATCTAGCCGCCGCCCCCACGTCAGCGCTCTCCCCGGGGATCCTCGCAGCACGCCGTCTCCGGTCGCGCCTTACAACACACTGTCGCACAGCATTTCATAACATCCGTCCATTTCGCCTATACTCTTCCTAAATTCAAAATCGACCATCTTTTTAGGATTTTATTATCTGATTCTATCATTTTTCTGGGTTTCCAAAATATTTTAGAACAGTACAGAACATGACTTGTTTCAAAGAACGGACGCATGTTTATAGGACCGAAAGTTGGCTCAGGCCGCCAATCGGAGTCCGTCCCACCACGTCCCCCAAATTTTTCCTGGGAATTCTCAAAAAAGTGGTTGACACGACCCTCGGGAAGGTGTATCATGCGGGTTACGGAAGGCTTTACCGTTCTCTCCATCCTGGAATGCGTCCGAGAATCTGCGTGGCATCTTTAACATGTCCCGCTATCCGCAGGAGCTCCAAGACGACTACTACGACTATGGATACAATAAAAGAACCGCAAATCTTTGTACTATAGTGCTGAGGTGTCCGTCTTTCTTGGCCTCCCTCGTTTTTTTGGTGT
>CANRFN010000123.1 GCA_947629915.1 uncultured Oscillospiraceae bacterium
TCCGAACGATGTTTTTGCTTGGCTCGAAGGTGGCACTACCATTTTTACCCATGCAAATGTTTTCGACGTTGAGTATACACTAAGAAGATAAGGTATTTCCGTCCCATGGGCGGATGTTGATTAGTGAGTCGAAAATGACAAATTCCTCACATTCCGGGTCGATAGAGAGGTTAATCCCCCACAGCGAACTTTGTTCAGACCCGTTCTCCAGTAGGAGGGATTCCAGATCGGCGTGCATTTCAGCATCTATAGCTAAAATGTTTCTGTCGACATCCACAACGCCTTTGACAATATTAAAGAAATATGCTCCAGGACAATGGGACAATTCAGTTTTGGTTATTTTATGCTGCAAGATAATCATATACAAGCTCCTTGAAGAACGGATATGGTCTAAAATGGAGTATCAGCTCGCCTGCCAAAAGAGAGGGAGAAAAACTGCAAGCACGGCAAAAAGCTCTGAAGATTCTATCAGAAGCTGAGTGACTTGTCAACTTCAAATTTCATCGATTCATCGAGGCGAGAAGTAGAGAAAAGTGGAACCACAAGGACACTGTCCAGGGGCGGAAAAGTGTAGTACCTTGAGGGCCGGACACGGCGGCTCCGCCGCGTCCGGCTAGAGAAAGGACTACTGTTTCGCCTATGAACCTGCCCGTCTCCGTAAATCACAAGCAGCTGCTGGACGTCCTGCTGAACGTGGGTCTCATCCGCCCGGTGTTCATCTGGGGCGCCCCCGGCATCGGCAAGTCCGCCATCGTCCAGGAGTTTGCAGACAGCCTGGGCGTGGCGTGCGTCTCCCTCCTGGGCAGCCAGCTGGCCCCGGAGGACATCATCGGGGTGCCCCAGATCCGGGATGGGTACAGCCAGTTTTGCCCGCCAAGGACCATCGCCCGCTCTGAGCCCTATGTGCTCTTCCTGGATGAGCTGAACGCCTGCACCTCGGAAGTTCAGAAGGCCTTCTACTCCCTCATCCACGAGCGCCGGATCGGGGAGTACCACCTGCCGGAGGGCTCCATCGTGGTGGGTGCCGGCAACCGGGCCCAGGACAACGCCATCACCCGGCCCATGTCCTCCGCCCTCATCAACCGGATGTTCCATGTGGAGCTGGTGGCCAGCCCCAAGCTCTGGCTGGAGTGGGCCGCCCAGAACGGCATCCACCCCTACGTTTGGGACTACATCTCCGCCCGGCCGGATCACCTGTGGTCCAAGCCGTCCAAGAGTGAGGAGCCCTTTTCCACGCCCCGCTCCTGGCACATGCTCAGCGACGCCATTCAGAGCTACGGTCCGGACATCTCGGAGGACACCCTGCGGATTCTGGCCGCCGGTTCTCTCAGCCCTCAGCACGCCACACAGTTTCTGGCCTACGTCCGCCAGGTCCGCAGCCAGTACGCCCTGGACCGGATCCTCTCGGGAGAGCAGCCCTGGCCCAATCGTCCGGAGGAGCGGGATGTGCTGTATTTTCTGGCCCAGTCCTTCCGGGCAAGGCTGGTGAAGGAGCTCCCCGGGGAGAAGAGCAAGTTGAACGGAGAGGTCCGCGTCTTGGTGTTGCAGGCGAAAGACCGGATCACAGAGCTGGCGGAGATCAGCCTGGAGATCGCCCGCATGGCGGTTACCCCGGAGGACGGGAAAGAGCTGCCGGACTGGTTTGTGATCGAGCTGTTCCGGGATCTGCCCCGGCTGGCGGACAAGCGCGGCGCATGAAGAAAAAGGCCAGCAAACCCAACCCGGGGTTGGAGGCGTTTCAGGCCGGATACGAGATCGTGCGGGGCAATCCCGTCCTGAAGGAAATCCTCTCCCATGCCAACCTCCGCTTTGACGACTCCTACCCTATGGCCAAGGAGGACTGGGCACGGGTGTACGGAGACGGCCGGATTGAGGCCAACAGCCATCGGAGAGCGCTGCCGGAGGAGTGGGCCTATGTGATCGTCCACTGCCTCCTCCACCTGGGGTTGGGCCACCTCCGGGAGGACCGGAAAGACGATCCCCTGTGGAACGCCGCCTGCGATTGCCTGGTAACCCGATACCTCACGGACTTCCATATCGGGAGACCCCCAAAGGAACTGGACGATCCGCTGCCCGCCCACGCCCGGGAGGAGGAGAAGCTGTATCGGTGGCTCCAGGAACACCGGGACCCGGACTGTTTCCACTTTTCCACCATGACGGCCGCCCGCCCGGACATGATCTGGGTGCCGGAGCCGGCGCAGTGGTACCGCAAGCCCCCGGACTGGAGGGCCCTCTTTGCAGACAGCCTGCGGGAGGCCCTCCGGGATGCCGTGGACTACGCCGGCGGAGTCCGCCCGGAGCCAGGGGAGAAGAAGCGGGGCACCACCCCAATCCAGCGGGCCCGAGACTGGTTTCTCGCGAGCTACCCGCTCCTCGGTGGGATCGCCGCCGGCTTTGCCCTGGTGGAGGACGCCCAGGTGGTGCAGCGGATGGACATCCCGGTGGCGGCCATCTCCGTCCACCTGCGGGAGATATACTGCAACCCCAACGCCCGCCTCACCGAGCGGGAGTGGCGGTTTGTATTGGCCCACGAGTACCTCCACGCCGCTCTCTGCCACGAGCAGCGGCTGGGGAAACGGGACCCGGAGCTCTGGAACATCGCCTGCGACTTCGTCATCAACGGCTGGCTCCGGGAGATGCACATCGGGGATGTCCCAGACGGCCTTCTCTTTGACGCCGCCCTCAGCAACTGCTCCGCGGAGGAGGTGTACGACAGCCTGGCCTCCACCCGCCGCCAGTACCGCCGCATGGCCGCCCACGATATCCTCTATGGGCCGCCGGGCTGGGCGGAGACGAGGGACTACGTGGACGTGGACGCCTGGTGCCGGGGCGCCATTCAGCGGGGCCTGGAGTACCACGAGGGCCACGGACGAGGAACCCTCCCGGCGGGACTGGTGGAGGAGATCCGCGCCCTCTCCCAGCCGCCCATCCCCTGGGACGTGAAGCTGGCCCGCTGGTTCGACGAGCGCTTCGAACCCCTGGAGAAGCACCGTACCTATGCAAGGCTCAGCCGGAGACAGTCTGCCACACCGGACATCCCACGGCCCTCCTGGCGCTATGAGGAGGCAGCTCTCGCCGGCCGCACCTTCGGGGTACTTCTGGACACCTCCGGCTCCATGGACCGGTCCCTTCTGGCGGCGGCCCTGGGCAGCATCGCCAGCTACAGCGAGGCCCGGGACGTCCGCCAGGTGCGGGTGGTATTCTGCGATGCCGCCCCTTACGACCAGGGCTATATGAACGCCGCAGACATCGCGGAGTCCGTCCGG
Organism: uncultured Oscillospiraceae bacterium; assembly: GCA_947629915.1. GTDB lineage: Bacteria > Bacillota > Clostridia > Oscillospirales > Oscillospiraceae > Enterenecus. Next base: position 3,267 of record CANRFN010000123.1, read on the forward strand.
GTGCGGGGGAGAGGGGGCACCATCCTGCAGCCCGCCATAGACCTGCTGGAGAGTGTAGAGGACTTCCCCAAGGAGGTCCCGCTGCTGGTGATCACGGACGGGGAGATAGACCGGCTGCAGCTGTACGGCCGGGACCACGCCTTCCTGATCCCCAAGGGGGCCAGTCTGCCGTTTCGCCCCAAGGGACCGGTGTTCTATCTGGAGTAAATGGTGCCGGGCAGCGACTGCTGCCCGGCACATTTGAACCTGTCTGAAAACGCCGTGGGCGGGTGAAATAGGTGAAACGTTTCATCTGTTCCGCCCGCCCACGCGGATTTTGACGCATCGGGAATACAGGCGAAAACAAGCGGGAGACACGCTCCATTGGAGAATGCCTCCCGCATCGACTTATTCGAGGTAAATGTCCGCGTCCATTTTCTCGGTGACGTACCCGATCTCCCGGGCCTCCGGGATGCGCTTTTGCAATTCCGCGAGGCAATCTTTTGCGGCCTCCTCCGGCAGGGCCATCAGCAGGCCGCCGCTGGTCTGGGGATCGAAGAAGATGTCCTGGAGGGCTCGGGGCACCTGCCCAACCACCTTGACGCCCTTCTCGGCGTAGTTCCGGTTGCGGTACGCGCCGGCGGGGACGAACCCCATGTCTGCAAACTCGTAGGCCTCCGGGTGCCACGGCACCTGATCGGTCTGGATGTGTATGGTGCAGCCGCTGCCCTGGGCCATCTCGTAGCTGTGGCCCAGAAGGGCGAAGCCGGTGACGTCCGTGCAGCTGTGTACGGGGTACTGTACCATGATGTCCCGGGCGGTCTTGTTCAGGGTTGCCATCTGCCGGTACACCCGGTCCAGCAGCGGCGCCTCCACCAGATCGGCCTTGGCGGCGGTGGTGAGGATGCCAATGCCCAGCGGCTTTGTGAGCAGCAGCCGGTCCCCCGGCAGCGCCCCACTGTTGGTGAGCACCTTCTTGGGGTGGACGAAGCCGGACACCGCCAGGCCGTAGATGGGCTCTGCCCCCTGGATGGTGTGGCCGCCGGAGATGATGGCCCCGGCCTCATAGACCTTGTCGTAACCGCCCCGGAGGATCTCCTGGACGGTCTTGTCCTCCATGCGCTCCGAGACGCACAGGATGTTCAGGGCCAGCTTGGGCTCCCCGCCCATGGCGTACACATCGCTGAGGGCGTTGGCCGCGGCGATCTGTCCGTACAGATAGGGGGCGCCCACAATGGGCGGGAAGAAGTCTGTGGTCTGCACCAGTGCGGTGTTCTCGTCCAGGACGTAGACGGAGGCGTCATCGGATCGGTCGTAGCCGACAATGAGGCGGGGGTCCTTGTGGGTGCGGAACCCCTCCAGCAGCTGGACCAAAGTCCCGGCCCCCACCTTGGCGCCGCACCCGGCGCAGCTGGCGAGCTTGGTAAGCTTCACATCGGTTTCCATGGTCAACACTCCTCCGCTACCCAGACGGGCTGGTATGTGTCTCCGTCCACCAGGACCACCTGCTCCATCTCCCCCTCCGGCACCGGGCCCGGGGTGGGCCATTCGCCCTCCCAGCGCACGCAGGTGCCGCAGCTGCTGCTGAGGCGTCGGGGCACCGGCATCATCCGGGCGGGCCAGTGCCAGCCATCGCAGAGACGCTTGAAGCGCACGGCGCCGAAGTGGGCGTAGAAGGTGGCGATATAGACCGCCATCTTCAGCGGGTGATGGACAGGGTGTACTCGCCGTCCTTCTCAGACACAGAGACCTTGTATCCCTGATGCTGGGCGGCGCGGGTCACATTCTCCTTGGAGACGGCGTTGTCCACCAGGACGGTGTATGCGCTCTCCTTGCTGGCCATGGCCTTGCGGAGCAGGATCACCGGCTCCGGGCAGGACAGCCCTCTGGCATCTACCGTTTTCATAGCGTTCTCCCCCTCAGTTCTTTTTCCCTTCTTGGAAGAAGGTGTTGGCACAGGCGATCACGGCTACTACCGCGATGCCCAGGAGCACGGCCACCTTGCCGTTGGCGGTGGGGCCGTCTGCGCTGGAGGCCAGGCCGAAGTTGTGGCAGAAGGCGGCGCCGGTGATGAGGCCGAGAACCGCCACCGCGCTGTCTGCGTTGCCCTCGCCGGACAGGACCAGCTGGCGCAGCGGGCAGCCGCCCAGCAGCACGCAGGCAAAGCCCACGAGGTACATGCCCAGGGCGTTCCAGAGGCCGTCTGTGTGGGCCACCGCCTGGCCGGCGAAGGCAGCTTTGAAGTACGTGCCCGGGGTTACCGCGGTGAGAATCAGGTTGCAGACGAGGCAGCCTACCAGGATGGCCGCAAAGCCGGTGAGCAGGCGGAACTCCTTGAAGAGCACCACGTCCCGGATGCCGCCCACCATGCAGAGGCGGGTCCGCTGGGCCAGAGCGCCCACCACCAGGCCGGCGATCAGGCTGATGATCAGCGCCGCGTGCTTGCCGCCGGGGCCGCCATCGGGCTCGGTGAAGAAGATGAATGCCGGGGCGGCGATGAGCAGCACCAGCAGCACCACCTGTACGGCGGGCAAAATGGCGCCCTCCAGCACCGGCAGCTGATAGGACCGCTTCAGGCTGTATCCCTTGTTCAGGAAGAACACGCCGGTGAGGATGCCTGCTGCAAAGCCGATGAGGCCCAGAATGGCGTTCAAATCTCCGCCGCCGAGCCGGACGATCATCCGGAAGGGGCAGCCCAGGAACATCAGGCAGCCCACCATGGCGCAGAAGCCCAGGACGAAGCGGGTCATAGGAGCACTGCCGCCCTTGGCCTTGAACTCGCCCTTCCCCAGGGCCAGGATGAAGCTGCCCAGCACGATGCCAATGATCTCCGGGCGGATGTACTGTACAGCGGCGGCCCGGTGGAGGCCCAGTGCGCCGGCGGTGTCCCGCAGGAAGCAGGCGATGCAGAAGCCCATGTTGGCCGGGTTGCCGAACAGCACCAGCAGCGATGCGATGACGCCGATGACGAGGCCGGCGAGGATGATGCCGGTCTTCTCTCCCTTCAGGTTCATAGTGTTGTCTCTCCCTCTCTCTAAACTGGTTTGGAACCAACGGGATAAGGGTGCCTCTCTGCCGTATGGGCGAGAGAGGCAATGCTTCCCGGAAATTCCAGTTCAACCAGTATAGCACAGCCTGGCGATTGGCACAATACAATTTATCAATTGTCTTAATCAATCTATTTGATTTTTTAATAGGAGCGTGCTAGAATGGGGGAAACTGGACGGAGGGGAACGATATGGAAAAGAGATATCTGGACAACGCAGCCACCACCTTCCCGAAACCCCCGGAGGTGGCGGAGGCGGTGGCAGCCTTTATCACCGGCCTCGGCAGCAACATCAACCGCGGCTGCTACGGCACGGCCTACGAGGCGGAGAATATGGTCTATGAGACCCGGGAGCTGCTGTGCAGGCTCTTCCACGGGCCGGACTGCAAGAACGTGATCTTCACCAAGAACGTAACGGAGAGCCTGAACGTGCTGCTGAAAGGCCTGCTCCGGCCGGGGGACCATGTGCTGGTGTCCTCCATGGAGCACAACGCCGTGATGCGGCCATTGGTTCAGCTGGAGAAGACCGGCGTCTCCTTCAGCCGGATTCCCTGTACGGACACCGGAGATCTGCAGCTGGACGCCATGGAGGGCCTGCTGCAGCCCAACACCCGGGCCGTTGTCCTGACACACGCCAGCAACGTGTGCGGCACGGTGCTGCCTTTGGGGCAAGTGGGGTCCTTTTGCAAACAGCACGGGCTCCACTTTATCGCAGACACCGCCCAGACCGCAGGGGTGCTGGACCTGGACATGGAGAAGATGTCCATGGACGCCCTGGCTTTCACGGGACACAAGGGACTTTTAGGGCCTCAGGGGATCGGCGGCTTTGTGATCCGGGACGAGTTGGCAGAGAGAATAGAACCGCTGCTCTCCGGTGGCACCGGGAGCGTGAGCCACACCGAGGAGGTCCCCACCTTCCTCCCGGACCGCTTTGAGCCGGGAACATTGAATCTGCCGGGGATCGCAGGCCTCCGGGCCGGCCTTCTCTGGCTGGAGCGCACCGGGATTGCCAACGTCCGGGCCCATGAGGCGGCCTTAACCGCCCGCTTCCTGGAGAAGCTCGCGCCCCTGGAGGCGGAGGGGCTTATCCGGATCATCGGGCGGCGGGGCACCGAGCACCGGACCGGGGTGGTCTCCATTCAGACGGTGGAGCTGGACCAGGCCACCGCCGCATTTGAACTGGACAGCGATTACGGCATTCAGACGAGAGTGGGCCTCCACTGCGCCCCCTCCGCCCACAAGACCCTGGGCACCTATCCCACCGGCACCATCCGGTTCTCCTTCGGCTGGCGGAACACCGCGGAGGACGTGGACGCCGCCGTAACTGCCCTGGAGGAGATCTGCCGTGGAGTTTAAGCAGCTGCAGTCCTTTGTGGCGGTGATCCGCTGCGGCAGCTTCACCGAGGCGGCGGAGGAGCTGTTTCTCTCCCAGCCCACCATCAGCATCCACATCCGGCAGCTGGAGGAGGAACTGCACACCCAGCTGCTGATCCGCACCACAAAGCGGGTAAAGCCCACTCCAAAGGGGGAGCAGCTCTATGAGTACGCCCAGAGCATCCTGGAGCTCCGGGACCGAATCGTCCAGGCCTGCAGCGAGACGGGGGAGAGGATCATCCACCTGGGGGCCTCCACCATCCCCTCGGCGTACATCCTGCCGGAGATCCTCCCGAAATACGGTGCCATTGCCCCCAACACGTACTTTGTGATCCACCAGGGAGACAGCCAGGATGTGGCGAAAGGCCTGCTGGAGGGCCTGTATGATTTGGGCCTCACCGGTATGCGGACCGAGGAGGAGCGCCTGGACTACAGCCCCTTTTGCCAAGACCGAATGGTGCTCATCACCCCGGTGAACCCGCACTTCCTGGCACTGAAGGCCAGGAAGGACGTGCCCATCGCGGAACTGCTCCAGGGCCCGGTGATTCTCCGGGAGAAGGGCAGCGGCAGCCGCAAGAGCGCAGACCGGTTTCTGGAGCAGGCGGGGATCGCGGAGGAGAACCTGCAGGTGATCGCCCGGGTCAACGACCAGGAGGCGGTGAAGAACCTGGTGGCCGGGGGCCTGGGGGTGTCCATCCTCTCCCAGCGGGCCGCCCGCAACTTCCAGGAGGAGCGCCGGGTGCTGGCCTTTGAACTGCCGGAGCTCACCGCCAGCCGGAACCTGTATCTGGTGTCTCGGCGGGGCGTCCCGTTACCGGAGCATGTCCGCCACTTCGCGGAGTTTGTGCGGCGGGAGAGCTTGTAGAGGCATGCAGCACTGCGGGACGTTGCTCTGCTGAAAACGGGAAAGAGAGACAAAAGACGGCACCGGCGCCCACGAGGGGCACTGGTGCCGTCTGATTGTTACCCATACTGCCAGATGTACCGGAACGCTGCGGGTTCGGGTTCAGCCAAGAGGGGCGTTCCGGCTATCGCTCACTTTTCCTTGTAGTAGAGCTTACAGTGGCAATAGCCCTCAAAATCCGGGTCTGCGCACTGCGCCTTGAACTCCTGACACACACACTTGTATTCGGGCTTGCGCTCGGTGCGGCAGGGGCAGTAGCCCCCGGTGGCCTTCAGACCCTCGCGGACCGTGCGCACTACCTCCGGGTCTGCATTCACACGAATTCTTGCCATGACTGCGCCTCCCTATTTATAGAGCATGACCGCGATTTGCCGGTTGAGGTCCTCTCGGTCCATGCTTCCCTCAATGCGGTGTACCTCCCTGCCGCCCCGGAAAAAGAGAAGGGTGGGCATGGCATCGATGCCGAAGCGCTCGGCGATGCCCCATTCATGGGAGATGTTGATCTGGAGAAACCGGATACCAGCCAGATCCGCGGCGGCCTCCTGATAGACGGGCTCCAGCATAACGCACGCCCCGCAGTAGTCCCCGTAGCAGTCCACCACAGCGTATTCTGTGTCGATGAGGCGGTCTAAGGTTTCGGCGGTTGCCTCTTGGATCATTTCGCATCCTCCAATCTTTTCAGCGCGATGTCGTAGAGAATCCCCCAGGTCTTGGAGTCCAGAAAACTGCTCTCCGCCTCTTCCCCCTCATAGCCATTCTCAGCGTACATCTTTTGCTCCTCCGGCCCGAAGGAGACGCCGTGTTCCTCACAAAACGCACGGCTCATGGCCAGGGCGAGGAACTGCGGGCGAAGCTGGTTCTTAAAGGTCTCCATGACCTCCTCGTCCGTCAGGAAGTCTGTCCCATCTTCGGGGATATGGGGGTCTATGCCCTCCTCCTCATACATTTTCAGCATCTGCTGGGCGGCGGCCTCCGTCCAGGCCTCCTGTTCCGCCTCGTCCACATTATATTCGCTTCTGGCGATCAACGCCTCCCGGAGGGCTGCGGACAGGCGTTTTGCGGAGAGGGAGCGGTTCTGCTCCTCGGTCTTATCTTTGATGTACACCCGGTAGCCTTCCACGGTGTCCACGCCGTCGATATGCTCGCCCTGAATGAGCTGATCGTCGATCCTGGACGGAGCGCGGCGGACGATCCTCTTCACTGTGAGGACGGCAGGCACGCCGCAGAGCTCCGCCTTGACCGTGCCGCGGAGAACGCAGCCAAGGACAGCTTTCTCCGCCGCCTCCGCCCCTGGCATGTTCCGGCCAGGGTAAACAAGGACGGTACGATCCTCGAGGGTGCCCTCTGAGGCGCAGAAGACCGTATCCCCCATCTGGACCTCCTGGACCTCCGTTTCCGCAGAGTGCTGGATGGCCAGGGCATTCAGAAGCCCGTCCACTGCAGCCTCGTCTACATGCCAGTCCGGAATATCCTCTGGCATGGGAATGCAATTCACGTCAAATAACTTTGTGACCTTCGTTTTCATGATACTGCCTCCTTGTCGCCGCGATGAGCGAAGGCCTGATAGTAGGCGTTGGTTTTGATAAGATCCTCTGGGGTGCCCATGCCCACGACCTGGCCGTTGTCCATGACGATCACGTCATCGGCCTCCTGGGTGGCCCGGTAGCTATGGGCGATCATCACGGTGGTACGGCCCTCCATGAGCCTGTCCAGGGCAGTGGAGACGTCTGCCTCGCACTTGGCGTCCAGATTGCTGGTGGCCTCGTCCAGAAGGAGATACCGGGGGGAACGGAGCACCGCACGGGCGATGGCCAGGCACTGCCTCTGGCCGCCGGAGAAGTTGCTCCCCCCGGGGCCCACTTCGGCATCGAAGCCGCCGGGCGTCTCCATGATGAAGTCGTAGGCATTGGCGAGCCTTATCGCCTGCTTCAGCTCTTCCTCGCCAATGTCCCGGTCCAGACCATAGGTCAGGTTCTCCCGGACGGTCCCGGACATCAAGGGCGTGTCCTGGGCAACGATGCCCAGAGCGTGCCGCCAGGAGCCAAGGTTGAAATCCCGGACATCTCTGCTTCCAAAGGAGATCTGCCCCTCCTGGGGCTCGTACATCCGCTCCAGGAGCTTCATGAGGGTGGACTTGCCCGCGCCGTTGGTGCCAACGATGGCGGTGACGCGGCCCGCCCGCAGACGGAAGGAGACATTCTGGAGCACCGGCACGTCCTCCCTGTAGGCAAAGGAGACGTTATCGAAGACGATATCCTCCTCGCCGGTGACCTCCTCGCCGCCGGTGGGCTCATCGGCCTGCTCCAGAAGCTGGGAGATCTTTTTCAGCTCGCCGTTGGCGCCGATGATAGCGCCCACGGCCATGAAGAGGTTGGAAAGGTGCATGGCCACCATGGACGAGAAGCCGTAGAAGACGATGAGCGTCCCCACGGTCAGGGTGCCATCAGCCACCATCCGGCCGCCGGCCACAAAGGAGATAATCAGGGACATACAGCTCAATGTCTGCAGGCCCACTACCATATAGGCCACAGTGCTCCGGGAATAGAGATCCGTCCAGTACTGCTTGCGGAAGATGCCGCCGGACCGCTTCTTTTCGTACTGCTCCGTCCCCAGCGCCCGGATCAGGCGCAGGTTGTGGACGTGCTCTGTCATGTAGCCGGTGGTCTTGGCGAAGTTCCTGGCCCCCAGGAGGGAGGAGTGGTAGGACATGGCCGCATATATCCCGCCTACGCCAATGGTGCAGGGGATGATCAACAGGGACCAGGTGGCCAGCCCGCTGTGAAAGGTGAAGAGCTGGCGGAAGGCCACCACCGTGGCGTAAACGGTGGTAATACAGGCGATTCCGGTGGAGATATAGGTGCTGGCGGAGCCGGGATCTGAGGTGACACGGCTCACGAGGTCATTGGGGCTCTCGGTGTCGTAGTGGCTCAATGGCAGGCGCATCAGCTTGTCCCAGACTTTTACCCGGACGCTGGCGCCGATCTTCTGGCAGAGAAGGCCATCGAAATAGGTCTCCCCCACCGTGGCCGCCACAGTGAGGATGAGATTGACTGCGTAGCGTAAAAGCCTTTGGCCGTCGATGGTGCTCTGACTGGCATCGATGATGGAGGCGCTCAGCTCCACACTCTGGAGCCCCAAGGTGACCTCCACCATGGAAAAGGCCAGGAGCGTCAGCATACAAACCCACGGCAGCTTCACACCCTTGAAGATATTGACATACCGTTTCAGTGCCTTCATGCTGCCGCCTCCTTCTCCTGGGCTGCTACCATCTGGGCGAAAATGGGGCAGTTCGCCATCAGCTCGTCGTAGGTGCCCTCCCCGACAAGATTGCCGTTTTGGAGCACCTCGATCTGGTCCGCCTGCCGGGTGAGGCTGAGGTCGTGGGTCACCATGAGGATTGTCTTTCCCGCGAAGGTGGTGAGGATGGCCTCATGCACATTCTTGGCCGTCTGGGCGTCCAAGGCAGAGGTGGGCTCATCTAAGAGGAGGACATCGGCATTGCGCAGAAATTCCCGTGCCAGGACGAGCCGCTGCACCTGGCCGCCGGACAGGGAGGAGCCGGAGGCCGCGATCTCTGCCTCCAGCCCTGCAGGCTGTTTTTCGATGAAGCCGGCGATGCCCGTGACCCGCGCCGCCTCCATGATTTCCTCATCGGAGACGGGCCTTGTGAGACCGTAGGTCAGCGCCTCCCGTAGGGTGCCGCTGAATATTTCTGGCCGCTGCTGGACGTAGGAGAAGCACTGCCGGTACTCCCCCAGAGGCAGTCTGCCGATGTCCACGCCGCCCATGGTGATCTGGCCGCCGTCTGGCCGGTAAAAGCGCTCCAGAAGGTTTAATGAGGTGCTCTTTCCGCTTCCGCAGAGGCCCACCATGGCCACAGTCTTTCCCTCTGGCACGGTGAACGAGACGTCCCGGAGGGCCGTCTTATCGCCGTAGGAGAAGGTGACGGAGTGAAATTCCACGTCCCGTCCAGACTGCGGTATGGGCGCATCGCCGGCGGCCTCCAGGTCCTCCTCCGGGGCATCGTAGACCTTTGCCGCCCGGCAGAGGGCCGCCTTTACCATCTTGATGGAGATCCACTCGTTGACAAGATAGGACATGTTGTTCCCCAACTCCTGGCTGAAGAGGAAAAACGCCACCCACTGGGTCATGGTGATTTTCTTCTGCTGGATGAGGATCACCGCCAGAACGATGAGCAGGAACTGCTGGGCAAAGTCCATGATCTGGATGGTGGCGGAGTAGGCGGCGTTCATCTTCACCTCCCGCATGTTGGCCTTTACCAGCTTGTCCACGGTCTTTCGGCCGTTCTGAAGCTCCTGGCGCTCGTTGGTGAAGGTCTTGATGAGGGGCAGATTCCGCACGCGCTCTGCCAGAAAGCCGGTAAGGCCGCCGATCTCCTGGTACACCGCCGTCTCAGCATTGTAGAAGAGTTTACCCATGATCAGAGAGTAGACGTACTTGATGGGGACAAAGGCCACGATTCCCACCACCAAAACCCAGTGGTAGGAGCCGATGGTACTGCTGGCCCGAATGATGTAATACAGCTGTGGGATGAGGTTTATGAGTAGGTAGGTGGTCTGATCCACGCCGTAAGAGATGTCGTTTGTGACGGCGCTCATCAGCTCTGCCGGGTCGTTGCTGTCATAGAAGGACATGTGTACCCGCAGCATCTTCCACCACAGATTGTCCCTGGCCCGCTTGACGGCAAGGCATCCAGCCTGGGCCTTAAAGAGGTTCCAGACAGCCATCACCAGGGCGAAGAGTACGTAGTAGACTACCGCGTCCCGCAGTGCAGCGCTGGAAAGGTCGCCGCCGAACAGCGCTGCCGTGGTGGTTGGGAGCCGTACTAAGAGCTCATTATAGAAGAGATTCACTCCAAAGGCTATCGCAATCCACAGCCACGGGAGATCGGAGCGTTTCAGAACCTTGAATACGCTTTCCCAGCGTACTTCGGGATCTCGTTCTCGTTTAGGCTTTGACATTTTTCTTTCCCCTTCCGTTCACAAGGGACGGCGCTGTAAAGTCACTGGGCGTTGATCAGATATCCGCTGTACATATCCGCATCGAACTGGGCATAGGTGGCGGCGTCCGCATCCGCCTCCAGTCCGATCCCGTACCCGGCGTACTGGAGGATCATGCCCTCCACCTGCTCCTGGTTATAGACCATAACGATCATGGTGGGGTCGTCCGCGTAAATGTCAAAGCCCTCGGTGGTGCCGGCCATCTCCGCCAGTGCATCGTACATGGCCTTGGTATTCTCGGCGGTGTCGCAGATGTAGATGTCGTCCTGCTGGACGGCCTTTCCGTCCTTGGCGTAGGTGACGTGGTACTCCTTCTGGATGCCGTAGTCAAGGAACTCGCTGAGGAGGCTCTCATCATCATCGGGGTTCACATCGATCTGGCAAAGGTAGAATGTGTCGTAGTCAAGCCCCTCCGGGATGGTGTAGGTTTTTGTGCCGTCCAGAAGGCTGATGGAGTCGGTTTTCCCGGCTGCCTTGTCTCCGCTCTCACCGAAGAGGCTGCACCCGGTCAGTGTTACCGCCAGGGTCAGTATCAGTGCAACGCAGACATAGATGCTTTTTTTCATGTTGTTTTCCCTCTTTTCTCATAATGATAACAAGTTATTGAAACAATGGCCGTTTCATTTCATATTTTATCAGTTATTACAAGAGGTGTCAACCTCTTTGACGACATTTTGTGCCGCTTTTTACAGGATTAGCCCGGAAAAGTCTCGGCCTGGCTGGGGTGGAGACAACGGGGCAGTACCGGCAGCATAAGCGCCATTCGCTATTTCGAGGATCAGATCTGGGCGTACTTTGCAGACAAGTACGTGGTTGCGGTGGAGTTCCGAACGGCCGCGATCCCAGGCGGGGTGCAGCAAAGGTCCACATAGGAACGCCTGTCTCCGGCAATGCGCAGGGGCGGGCGCTGTGCGCCTGGGACGATGCGGGGTGGCAAAATCGCCGTGAGATGGGGATGTTAAGAATTTCACAATCTCACCCCACACGGATTTGGATGATTGAAAATCTGGCAGGAGGCTGGCCGCCTGCCAGATGCGTTTCCACGGGGTGTGCTGCTTCTCAAGTCTTACCCCCGGAACCGCTTGTGCATCTCCTCCCGGGGCAGGGTGCCAAGGCGTCCGTCCTCCAGCACGTAGATATCCTGGCACAGGGCCTCCAGGTTCTCGAAGTTGTGGGAGGTGAGGAGAATGGTCTTGCCCTCCGCCTGGAGGATATGGTGGCGGAAGTCCTCTTCCATCCTGCCGGGAAAGGATCGGATCATCGCTCTGACCTCTGCCTTGGTGGGGGTATACTGGATCCATGCACCCGGAGATCAGCGAGCGGCTGTGCTTCGGTACCTGCAGCCTCTTCAATGACACCTTTAAGAAGATCGTGGGCATCCGTAGAATACAGGGCACAGAACCAAAGAATGTAGCCCCCGGGGCGAGGCAGAGGGCAAGACCTATGGAGTAGGTAGGAGGAGAGGATGGCGTGTTCAGCGAGTATTTGGAAGCACCAGACAGGTTGAAAACCTTGTATTACGATGTGAATATGACGATAGTTTTATGAATATATAATAGGCCTGGAGCCGATCACGCGGGAAGGTTGCTAGTGCAGCCATAAAGTTTTGAATTTGGTGGTTGACAAGCACCGCTGATATGCTATAATGGTGTGGAAAAAGCAAGCTCCTACAGGAGACGACCAAAGCTTCATAGATCAACGTGTAGAACGTTGAATAGAACTGCTACTGTAGAATCTCTCGGAATCACTTTGCGAATTCAGTCTTTTCGAATGCCAATACCGGTGACGGCATTATGATAGTTATTGATTATTAGGCCGCTGCTGCCGGAGCTTCTGCTATTGCCTTCAGGCATGGGGATATAAGGCGCGAAAAATATACATGGCATGGAATACAAAAGCAATCGAAACGTAGTCTATTCTTGCAAGTATCATGTGGTTTGGTGCCCAAAATA
>CANRFN010000124.1 GCA_947629915.1 uncultured Oscillospiraceae bacterium
CTAACATCACCGATGAAACGGTGTCCTTTAAGTACATTGATTATTCTGATGGGAACAAAGTGAAAGAGATGACCTTATACTGGGAGGAGTTCATGAGACGGTTCGTTATGCATATTCTCCCACGCCTATTCAAAAAGACACGGTATTACGGCCTTTTTGCGCCTAAAGCTGCTGCCAAGTACCTCCCTCTATGCATGAAACTTACGAATACGCCTGAGCGAAAGTGTCCCTCAACAGAGGAACTGCTTAGGAACACATTCGGCCCTAAATTCGATGTTTGCCCAGTTTAAACTGTACCCCGAAAAATGGACACATTTTGAATTTAAGCAGGGCGTAAGTTCCTGGGGGCGCTGCCCCCAGACCCCCGGGGTTTATCGCTTTGGTTTCCAGAAGGCACCTGTGTTTGCCGGTGGTAAACGCTTGTGCGTGGCCGCTGAACAAGCACGACGATTAAATTCAAGTTTGTCCTAAAAACGGGGTACACTTCAGTTTGTGGCTTGAAGTTGATTTCTATCACTGATAATTATGATGCTATTTCAAAGTACGTTTGCAACCAACTAGTGCACGACAAAGAGCGCATGCAGAAAAACACTATTCTGTACAAAAGATTGCGCTCCAGAGCATGGCCAAGAGCATTTTCTACTGCATAATATCATTAAATTGAATACGTTTTTTGCGCTCAAGGGGTTTTTGCACTCTTTTGCAGGTTGCCACTGCTATTATGAGGCTTATTTGAGTGCTTCTTTAGTTGGAATGAATCATTTTTTTGCCGTTTATACAGGTGGCCAGTTTTGAAAATACTACGAGGGCCTAACGGCCCTTTGCCGCGACGCGGTTACCTCAAGAAAGATTGAACTAACCGCTTCGCGGGGTGGGCATGGCTTCCAGCTTGGGCAATTCTAATCGCGGGGCCTTGCGCGATCGCTCATAATGTGGTAGAATGGGCAATGCAATTAAGCGTCAAGCATGAATACGCCCAATATGGCCCCGCTTGGTACAGCACTTGATTACTGTCTGTTTTAAATTACTAGGAAGCTTTTTGATAGCACCCTGTAATCAGATTGGTGGCTGCGGATGCCCGCGCTTAGTTCAATAAGATTATCAGAATTATCAACCAGCCTTTTCAAGGCTGGTTTTACTTTACGATAATTCTGATAATCTGCTATTAATTATCAGAAATTATACCCAGCCTCTAGCAGGCTGGTTTATTTTTACAATAATTCTGATAATCTTTCACTAATTTCTGGTGCCATGAAAGAAGCATTACACGCCTACTGCGGCTATAAGCAGATCGCACTACCGTGCAACATCGCCTACATGATCCCACCCGATGACCCCATCCACTCCTTTGAGGAAGTCTTCGATCATATCGACCTATACCAGTATTTCCGGGCTGAAGGAACCGGAAAAGGCCGCCCTCCGTATGACCGAGCAGCTCTCACAAAGATAGTGATATTCGCCTTCCTGGCTCGTCTGCATAGAGGGGAAAATGATGTGCTCTGGCCAGTCTACAACGTCCAACTCATGACAGCTGATGGCTACATCGTCTATTCCAAGACCACCGGAACAGCTGCTCCAAGACTGATCCCGATGCTACGTTTATGCGCATCAAACGTGACCCTTGCCCTTGAAGCATTTACCCCTGTGAGGGCAATCAGTGCGCACTGCCAGACCTCTTCGGTGCGTCCGTACTTGTTGCCCCGAACCGGCTGATTCCGTTGGAATTTGATGTGCTTCCCGTTGGGGCAGATCATGTCGCCTTCCTCGGAGATCGGGAAGTTCGCAGGCTTGAACGGGTCGTTCTTGTCCTTGCCCTTGCCCTTGGACTCCTTCTCGTAGGTTGGGAACTTCTGGAACAGCTCCATGCCCCGCTCCTTCTCCCACAGATAGTTGTTGAAGGAACCATACACAGCGTCCGTAGTGCAGTACTTGGGGTAGTGGCCATAGCGATCGTGGAACCCCTCCATCATTGGCTGGAAGGTGTCCATATCGCTGGCATATTGGAACACGTAGGTTGAGGAGGAGGCCAAGAAGCTGATCTGGAGGTCTGCCGGCTAGGCGCACCCCCAGGCAGCAATTGAATATATCTAAAAGCGACCCACAGTTGTGTAAACCGACTGGCGGGGTGTGGTTGTTATTGCCATTTTGGGACTGGAATGTTCTTCCAGTCCCTGTTTTTGACCTATCTCCGGCACTTGGAGGTGCTCTCCCCAGGCTCTGCAAGGATCTCAGCCCCATTAAAAGACATAAAATCGCCTCCGGCGCCTTTTTATGAAAAATGCCGGAGGCGATTTCGGGACTTTTTTAACAGCCCCTATGTGCTCTCAGAGGATGCGGTTGCGGAAGTACCCCTCTGCGCAGTAGATGGCGGCCAGGGGGTTGTGTCCGGTAACTCGGTCCTTCACCGCCAGGGTGGTGCAGAGGGCATCGCTGTACTTCATGAACATGGTGTCATGGCCCACGCAGAGGCCCAGCAGGATGTTGAACTCCGTGTGCTCCTGGTTCAGGAGCATGGCCTGGAAGATGGGGTTGCACATGGGCTCGAACTGCCCGGGTTTGAGTTTGCGCTCGTCCGGGATGCCGCTCTCGCACTTGTCCACCCCGCCGGCCTTGCAGATCACAGACACCACGTTGAGCCCGGCCTTTCGGAGCAGGTTGTCCACGATCTTGGCCTCCTGTTTCAGCCCCTTGCAGAAGGCCAGGCCGATCTTCTGGTACTGCATGCGGAGACACAGCTGAATGATCTCCTTGATCCGGGGCCACTGGCAGTATCCCAGGGTCTCCAACTCTGATGCGGTGATGTAGAAATCCCGGTTCTCCGGCAGCTGGTAGGTCTCCAAAGCGGTGTTCAGCAGTTCCCCCTTTCGGATGGGGCAGTTGGCCGGCAGCTTTTCCCAGTCCTCCGAGGCGCAGGCCAGCACGCCGCACTGGGCACAGGTGTACATCAATGAATTCCTCCTCGTGTTGTATTTCGAGCGATGGGAGCATTTCCCTCTGCGCCCATAATAGACCACAGCCGGCCAAAGCGCAAGCCGGAAATGGCAGAGGGGCGGGACCCCTGTCCCGCCCCTCTGCCTGTCCACAATGAGGTGTGATCCATTCTGGAAGTGGATTGTTTACTTGATGAAGCTCACATGCTTGCAGATCTCGGCCACGGCGGCGTCCTTCTTCTCGTTGAACATCACCTTGTTCTCCTCGAACATGTTGCGGCCCTGGGCATCGATGGAGACGATCAAGGGGCCGAACTCGTGGACCTTGCAGCACCAGAGGGTCTCGGGCATGCCCAGCTCATCCCAGTGGTGCTCGGCGATGCGCTCCACCTCGGTGGCGGCCACAACCGCGCAGCCGGCGGGGAACACGCAGTGGATGGCGCCGAACTCCTTGCAGGCCCGCTCGGTGTTGGGGCCCATGCCGCCCTTGCCTACGATCACCCGCACGCCGGTGGCCTTGGTGAACTCGTACTCGAACTTCTCCATGCGCATGGAGGTGGTGGGCCCTACGGACACCATCTCATAGGCGTCCTCCTCCCCGGGGATGGGGCGGACGATGGGGCCGGCGTGGAAGATGGCCTTGCCCCGGATGTCGTAGGGAAGCTCCCGGCCGCCTTCCACCAGGCGGCGGTGGGCCACATCGCGGCAGGTCATGAGATCGCCGTCCAGCCAGATGATGTCGCCGATCTTGATGTCGGCCAGGTCCTCTGCCGAGATGGGCGTGACGAGGACTTTCTTTCCATTTCTCAGCTCTACCATTATAGTTGCACCCCCGAATGAGTTGTTACAGTGGCGTTGAGGTCTCTGTCGAAGATCACATGGCCGCGGCGGTGGGACCAGCAGCCCACGTTCACGGCGACACCGATGGTGGAGGGATGGCGTGCGGTGTTCTCGATGTGCACGCCCATGACGGAGTAGTTGCCGCTCATGCCCTGGGGACCCAGGCCGATGGCGTTGATGCCGTCTTCCAGGAGCTTCTCCATCTGGGCGGCCCGCTCGTTGGGATTGTGGCTGCCCAGGGGGCGCATCAGGGCCTTCTTGGACAGCAGAGCTGCGGTCTCCACGCTGGTGGCCACGCCCACGCCAACCAGCAGCGGCGGGCAGGCGTTCAGGCCGTAGGAGGTCATCTGATCCATCACGAACTGGGTCACGCCCTCGTAGCCGGCGCCGGGCATCAGCACCATGGCCTTGCCGGGGAGCGTGCAGCCGCCGCCGGCCATGTAGGCGTAGATCTCGCAGTGGTCATCGTTGGGGACGATGTCCCAGAACACGGTGGGCGTGCCCTTGCCCACGTTGCGCTTGGTGTTGTACTCATCGAAGGTCTCCACGCTGTTGTGGCGCAGCGGGGTGGCGAAGGTGGCCTTTACCACGGCCTCCTTCAGCAGGGCCTCCAGCTCGCCCATCAGGGGGAAGTTCACCCCGCACTTTACCCAGAACTGCAGCACGCCGGTATCCTGGCAGCTGGGGCGGTTCAGGGCAACGGCCTGCTCCTGGTTTTTGAACATGGTGTCGTAGATGGTCCGGGCGAGAGGGCTGGTCTCCTTCTCGCGGAGCTCGGAGAGCTTGGCGATGACATCGTCCGGCAGCTTAATGCCGATGTAGCCAACAAACTTGGCCATCTTATCGGTCATCAGCTGTACGCTTTCTTCTTTGGTCATGAAATTGCCTCCTTAGATGATATGGGTGGTTTGTGGTATGGACGGATGGGCATTTGGAGAGAGATGATCCCGTGGAGGATCATGGGAAGAAGGGGTAGAGGATGGGCAGCAGCACCATGCAGATCACAAAGGACACCGCGATGAGGGGCAGGCCGCTCTTCATGTAGTCGTTGAACTTGTAGCCGCCGAGGCCCACCACCATGGTGTTGGCGGGCATGCCGATGGGGGTGGCATAGGCACAGGAGCAGGAGATGACAGTGGCGATGATCATGGACCGGGGATCGGCGCCCAGGCTCTGGGCCAGGGACACGGCAATGGGGACCATGAGGGCGGTGGTGGCGGTGTTGGACATGAAGTTTGTGAGCACGCAGCCCACGATGAAGATCACCAGCAGCAGGACGATAGGATTGGGGTTGGCCCCCAGGGCGCCCACGATGGTGTCTGCGATCAGGGTGCCGGCGCCGGTGGTCTCCAGGGCCTTTGCCAGGGCCAGGGAGCCGCCGAAGAGGAGGACCACTTTGAGGTCGATGGACTGGAGGGCCGCCTTCTCGCTGATGACGCCGGTGAGCACCAGGACGATGGCGCCCACACAGGCAGAGACCTGCAGAGCGATGCCGATCTGCTCTTCAAAGATCATGGCCAGAATTACCACGATCAGCACCACGAGGGAGGTGATCTGCTTCCACTGGGGCACCTGGCTGTAGTCTCTGCCGGTGTCCGCAGTGCCCTCCCCCTTGGTGTCCGGGAGGAACTTGTACCCGATCACGGCGAAGTAGAGGATGCCGATGAGAAGCATGGGGCCGCCCACCGGGAGGTACTCGAAGAAACCGGTCTTCATACCCAGGTTCTCCATGGCGTCCACGCCCATCAGGTTGCCCGGGGCGCCGATGATGGAGAGGTTGCCGCCCAGGGCCGCCGCGAACACCAGGGGCATCAGCAGCTTGCCCCGGGAGTACCCGGACTCATCGGCGATGCCGCAGACCACGGGGATCAGCACGGCGGCGGTGCCGGTGTTGGACAGGAATCCGGACATCACGCCCACGATGACCATGATGGCGATGATGAGGATGCGCTCGCTCTTGGCGAACTTGGTGACGATGCCGCCGATCTTGTTGGCCATGCCGGTCTCAAAGAGCGCCTGGCCTACCACGAACATGCCGACACACAGGATGACGTTGCTGTTGATGTAGCCGGCAAAGGTGCCGCTGGCATCCAGAACGCCGGTGAGGTTCAGCCCAATGGCCACGATGGTTGCTGTGAGGGCCAGGGGGATCTTCTCCAGGACGAACATGACGATGGCGAAGAGCAGGAACAGCAAGGTGATGGTGGTTGGATTAAGCATGCGGGGACCTCCTTCTCAAAGTGGAGCTCGGCTTTGGATACAGGATTGTTTGATAAATGATAATGTATCCAAAGCACGGCGCCAGTATAAAACCGCCCGGGAGGGCTGTCAAGCCCCTTTTTCAAAATCAGCAAAACAGACAAAAAGCCCCCGGCCGGATTGTGGAAAATCACAACTCAGCCGGGGTGCCGTGCAGTGGTATGTTGTTCTCACTTTGTTTTTCTTAGCGGTTCACGTTGGTCAGGACGTCCTCCAGGCTCCGCAGGATGTGGCTCTGCATCCGCTGGCCGGCGGTCTGCTCGTCCCGGGCCTCCAGGGCGGCCAGAATCTCGGCGTGCTCCTTCATAGACCGCTGGGCATAGCTCTCCCGGGTCATCTCATGCCCCAGGGACAGGCCGTTCCAAAGGCCGGACAGCAGTTCTTTGATTTTGTCATTGCCGCCGGCGTTCCAGATCTCCATGTGGAAGGACTGGTTCAGGTTGGAGTACTGGAGGATATTGTGGCTCTCCAGGGCGATGCGGGCCTGCTCATAGGCGTTTCGCACCGCGGTGAGATCCGCGCCCTTCCGGCAGGCGGCCATAGCG
Organism: uncultured Oscillospiraceae bacterium; assembly: GCA_947629915.1. Classification (GTDB taxonomy): domain Bacteria; phylum Bacillota; class Clostridia; order Oscillospirales; family Oscillospiraceae; genus Enterenecus. The sequence continues at coordinate 6,575 of CANRFN010000124.1, forward strand.
GCCTCCTTTTCCAGGATGGCCCGGGTCTCATAGTGGTCCCGGATCCGCTTCTCGGTGATCCCCAACACGATGGCGCCTCGGTTGGGGTGCTGTTCGATGAGGCCGTCCCTGGCCAGAATCTGAAAGGCCTCCCGCACCGGGGTGATGGACACGCCCAGTTTGGCCGCAGTGTCCTTCAGGGTGAGCTCCTCCCCCGGCTGGATGGACTGGGTGAGAATGGCCTCCCGGAGGGCCGCCGCCACCCGGTCTCGGGCGGGGAGCAACTTGATGGGGGTGAGGATGTTCATTGAGACAGCTCCTTCACTGCGTCTTGCGCCAGGACGGTGTAGTACTCGTAGATCGCCCGGCGCAGGTCGATGCCGTCCCGGGTGCGCACCGCCCGCCAGATGGCCTCATCCAGGGCGATCACCTTCTCCCAGTCCGGCTTCAGCTGGTCCATCACCCCGGAGAACAGCACCCGGTGCTGGATCTCGTGGAGCTGGCGCAGGGTGTGGTTGTCCAGGGTCTCGCTGAGACAGAGGTGGAAGGCCCGGTCCTCTTTCCGGAGCTGAGACCACTCCTGCTGCTCATAGACCGCCTTGCACTTGTTGAATGCCTCGCCCACATCGCTGAGCTTGCCCTCAGAGACCAGCTGCAGGGCGATCTCCGCCTCAATGGCCGCCAGCACATGAAAGTTCTGCCAGAGCCGGGTGGTGGTGATCCCCACAACCCGCACATGGCGGTTGGGAAGGCGCTCCAGCATGCCCTCAGACTCCAGCTGCAGGAAGGCCTCCCGCACTGGAATTCGGGACACCTTCAGCTGATCTGCCACAGACTCCTGGGTCAGCTCCAGGCCGTTCTCCATCCGCCCGGAGAAGATCTCCCGCCGCAGGATCTCAATGATGTGGTCTTTCAAGGGGAGTACCGATACAGGTTCCATGGAATTCACCTCCCAGACATGCTACAGCCAGGGGGCTTTTGCCCCTGGCGGTGATATTGTATCCAATATTACGGCAGCTGTCAAGCGAAATCCGCGTGGTCAAAGCGATTTCTGATTTTTGTTAAAATTGCGAAGGGGTTTCCCGCAAAATCCTGTTGCCTTTTCCCCATCTCCGTGATAGATTGTGGATACATTATCACAAACGGAGTGATCTTGTACATGAAAACCTTCCAAATCGCAGTGATCCCGGGAGACGGCATCGGCCCTGAGGTATTGGCCGAGGGCATCCGGGTGCTGGAGAGGACCGCGGCCCTGTCCGGGGACTTCCAGTTCCAGTTCACCCACTTTCCCTGGGGCTGCGCCTATTACAAACAATACGGCCGCATGATGGCGGAGGACGGCATGGAGCAGCTGGCCTCCTTCGATGCCATCTACCTCGGCGCCGTGGGCGATCCCTCGGTCCCGGACCACATCTCCCTCTGGGACCTGCTCCTCGTGATCCGCAAGGGCTTCGATCAGTACGTGAACCTGCGGCCGGTAAAGCTGCTGAAAGGCGCCCCCTGCCCACTGAAAGACGTGGCCCGGGAGGACATCGACATGGTCTTTGTCCGGGAGAACAGCGAGGGGGAGTACGCCGGCGCCGGCAGCTGGCTCTATAAGGGCAAGCCCAATGAGGTGGTGATCCAGGACGGGGTGTTCTCCCGGTTTGGCTGCGAGCGGATCATCCGGTACGCCTTTGAATTAGCCCGAAAGGAGAAGAAGACCCTCACCAGTGTCAGCAAAGGCAACGCCCTCAACTACTCCATGGTCTTCTGGGACAGCATCTTCCAGGAGATCGGCCGGGAGTACCCGGACGTGGAGACCCACTCCTGTCTCGTGGACGCCGCCAGCATGTTCATGGTCCGGGACCCCAAGCGGTTCCAGATCGTGGTAACCTCCAACCTCTTCGGAGACATCCTCACGGATCTGGGCGCCGCCATCTCCGGGGGCATGGGCCTCGCCGCCGGGGCCAACCTGAACCCGGAGCGGAAGTACCCCTCCATGTTCGAGCCCATCCACGGCTCCGCCCCGGACATCGCCGGCAAGGGCATCGCCAATCCCCTGGCCTCCATCTGGTCTGCCAGCCAGATGCTGGACTTCTTCGGCTACCCGAATCTCGGCAAACGCGTCATCGATGCCATTGAGGCCACCCTCACCGATGGCACCTGCCTCACCCCGGATCTGGGCGGCACCGCCTCCACCCACGATGTGGGCTCCAAGGTGCTGGAGTACCTCTGAGCGGCAAACCATAGACCAACCAGACCATCCATCCTGCGCCCGGTGCCAGCGGCACCGGGCGCATTTTTCACCCCGGTCCAAAAAAGTTCCGGCATCCCGGGAATATCCGCCCCGCAATGTTGTCTTGATAGGTGAAGGCCTTCCCAAGCAACCGCGCAGCTGATACAATCTGCCCGTACCACACCCGGAGAGGGGGAACACACCGTGGAGGACGCAGCCATCCTGGACCGCCTGTTTCAACGAGACGAGAGCGCCATCGCAGACCTGTCTGCCAAATACGGCCCGTACTGCAGGACCATCGCCTGCAACATCCTGGGCAGCGAGGCGGACGCGGAGGAGGTGCTCAGCGACACCTGGCTAAAGGCGTGGAATGCCATCCCGCCCCCAGCGCCCGGACAACCTCCCCGCCTGGCTGGGGGCGGTGGTGCGTCATGGCGCATACAACCTCTGGAAGCGGGAGCACCGGCAAAAGCGGGACAGCGGCCTGGACGTGATGCTGGACGAGCTGGCGGAGTGCCTCCCCGCCCCGGACACCCCGGAGGACGTCTTGGAGGTTGAGGCCCTCACGGAGGAGCTGAACCGCTGGTTGGGCTCCCTGCCCAAGGAGGACCGCAAGCTCTTCGTCCGCCGGTACTGGTACGGGGATTCGGTGGCGGCCCTGGCGAGAGCTGCCGGGTACCGGCCGGCCCAGATGGCGAAGAAGATGTACCAGCTGCGGCGCAGCTTGAAGCAAACGCTGGAAAGGAACGGGTACACGATATGAAAGACCAACAGACCCAAAAGCTCTATGAGAGCCTCTCCGGGATCGACCCCGCCTATCTGGAGGAGGCCCAAGAGCCATTGCAGCACAAGCGGAGTCTCAAGTCCTGGAAAACCTGGGGTGCCCTGGCGGCCTGTCTCTGCCTCATCGGGGTGGGCCTCTTTGCGGGACTCCGCGGGAACGGCAACTTGCCCCCTGAAGCGCCCAGCGTCTTGGAGACCGCCGCGGCCACGGAAGCCCAGCCCACTGCCGCACTTCACACTGCCGAGCCCATACCGCCCACAGAGACGCAGGTTCAGCGCCCATCGCTGGCCGCCTCTCCCCTGCCCACCTTCGATCTGATCACCCTCCCGTACAACGACACCGGCGAGGCCCCTGTGGCGGAATACGGCATGATCAGCCTGGACCCGCGGGACTTCGTCTCCATGAGCACCCAGGAGGCCATGGACTATTTCGGCATCACCCTGCCAGACATCTACACCCTGGCAGGCCTTCCCCTCACCGGGGCGGACTGCATGGGGCCAGGCGCGGGCCGGTATGAGTCGGAGGACCGGGGCGTCTATTTCGACTCCAATTCCTTCACCTATTCCGCCGCGGACAGGCGCATCGTCCTCGCCGCCCGCACCACCTTCGCCCATTCGATCCCCACCTCGGAGCAGGTGGCAGCCGGCCCGGAGGAGATGTCCTTCACCGAGGTGAACGGCTGGCAGCTGGTATTGTTCCGGTACCCGGACGAGGCGGGCAGTCCCCAGGTGTACACGGAGTTCGTCCTGGGGGACACGGTGTGCAGCCTTACCGCCGCCGGCCTCACGGACGAGGAATTTGCCGCGGCCCTGGGGGAGGTGCTTCCCGAGAAAGAATCCCCCGCAGACGGCATCACCGCCTGCACCGGCACGGTCCTCACCGTAGACAGCCGGGAGGAGGACTATTTCGATGGACAGGAGCACCACGTCTCCACCGTCCACGATTGGATCGCGCTGGACGTAGACGGCACCCGCTACACCGTCTGGCTGCTGGGGGAGGCGGGGGCCTTCCGGGAGGGGGACCAGGTGTCTCTCTCATACAGGGGCGAGCCCGCCACCGCATACAGCATCTGGCCGGGACAGCTGATCTCTGTGGAAAAAGTTGGCTAATACGTGGAAATGCCGGGGTTTTCCCCGGCATTTCTCTTTCAAAAGTTCAATTTTGCACTGGTATCGCCGGTAGAGATGTGGTATGATGCCCGAAAGCGTTTCACCATCCGGAGAGGGAGGCATTCATGCGCACAAACTACCACACCCACACCCGGCGGTGCGGCCACGCCGGCGGCACCGAGGCGGACTACGTCCAGGCGGCGATGCAGGCCGGCGTCTCCGTATTGGGCTTCACAGACCACTGTCCCCTGCCGGACTGGGAGGGTCTCTCCTGCTTCCGCATGCCCCTGGCGGAGCTGCCGGCGTACTTTGCCGCGGTAGAGGAAGAGGCCCGGAAGCACGCGGGGAAGATCCGGATTTGGAAGTCCGTAGAGGTGGAGTACATGCCCCAATACCGGGACTTTCTGGAGCGGCTGTACACAGACTACCATGTGGACTATCTCCTCCTGGGCCAGCACTTCTTCGATCACCACGGCACCCGGGCCTTCGTCTCCAGCACCCAGGACACGGAGCTGCTCCCGGCGTACGCCCGCTCCATCCGAGAGGCGCTGCGCACTGGCCTCTTCCAGATGGTGGCCCACCCGGACCTCTTCGGCATGCGGCCGTACGCCTGGGACCGGAACTGCGATCTGGCCCGGGACATCATCCTGGACGCCATCGCGGAGATGGGTGCGATATTGGAATGGAACGCCAACGGGATCCGCCGGGGCGTCCAGTCCTTCCCGGACGGGGATCGGGTGCCCTATCCCCACCCCCGGTTCTGGGACCCGGTACCCGGCAGCGGCATCCCCGTGGTGGTGGGATCAGACTGCCACAGCCCCGATGTGCTCTGGGACGAGGCCGTGGACCGCTCGTACGGCATTCTCCAATCCATGGGCATCCAGCCCATGGCCGCCCTGGACCTGGGATAGGCATCCCAGGTCCAGAAGACAACTGCATGCAGCTCACTGCGCTCCCTGGGGATCCCTTGAGAAGGGCTTCCCGGGGAGCTCTTCTAATCCCATGGCCTTCTCCAGCCTGGTGAGCCGCTCCGCCAGGGACACCACCTTGCTGCGGAGCACCGCCAGCTCGTGCTTGGTGAACCGCCGGTCTGAGAAGTCTCCCCCCTCATCCGCCTTGCGGACCAGGTTCTGGGTGAACCCCTGGACCCGCAGCTCTCCCAGCATCGCCGGGTCCACGCCGGCAGAGCGGAAGATCTCCTCCGGCCGCTCTCCCTTGTTGTATCGCTCGTAGAAGTCCTCCTTAAAGCCCTCCGTGAACCGGATTGTCTTATCGGAAACCTTCGCCACCACCGGAATGGCGGACAGCGTGGCCATCTGCTCCGGCGTAAAGGTGCTTCTCACCCGTGCCATATGGTATGCTCCTCCTTTTTGTGCTGCGGTGCGGGGCATCGGCCCCATGGATGCGGGCCCAATGGCGCCAAATCCACGGTTCCCACGCCGCAGCCCGATTTGCTCCATTATACGACATACGCCGGCAGAATGCAAGTAAAATTTTATTTGATTGATAAATGAACCTTTGCTATACATCTGCAATATAATATCCCGATTTTCCCCGCAATTCCCCTCTTTTGTCCTACCATTTGCCCACAGTCCACCAAAATCCCAAAAAATACCTTTTTATTCGCCGTCCGCAGCGGAGCACGTTCATAACATTGAGACATGCTGGAATCCAAGATTTCCGGAAATATTTTCCTCCCCCAATGGGATTCCAGTGCTAGACAGGAGCGAGAAAACCTGGTATGATATCGGTGGGTCCGGAGTTTCTTCTGTGGGACTCCGCTCAACGGCGGGCAGATGATTCCACGCCCGCACCTTGCACAACAGACTAAAGGGGGAATCGTACATGAGCCTTTTGGGCGTTTTTATGTCTGCCGCACTGACAGACGGCAAGTATTACGAGGGAATTGAACAGTGCAGAGCGGAAATCCTGGAGCGGGGCATTGAGATGCGCCTGCCCATCTCCACCTTATCCAAGCTCTGCGGCGTCTCTGAGGAGGACGCCGCCCAGACGGCCGATTTTCTGGGGGTAGACCCCGCCACGCTGGGATACAGTGCTCCGCTGCTCACCGCGGTACCGCAGTGAGCTGAGACACAGGTCACCATCCACCAATACACAGGTCGCCGCCCGGGTCCCCCGGGCGGCGTTTTTCTGCGAAAAAGGGCGAAAATTGTCTCAGGCGCAGTCCGCCTTGGATGGACTGCGCCTGAGTGGGGTTGGGGATGAAGTTGTATCATGGCAATGCGCACCGGGCCGCTGGCTTATCCGCGAGTGTTCCCACGGCGTCGGCCGAGGTGTTGAGATGCATTTGAGGGGCCGGCTGCAAACCGGCTGTCCGTATGGTACCGGCAGATTCTGAATCGGCTGTGAAAAAGAGGTAAACAATCTGTAAAGGATGGAACTTTCAGTTTCCTTTCAGGTTTCGGGAGTAGTATAGTGGGGAAGACAGGAGGAGTGGTACCGTGAAGATACTGGTAATTGAGGACGAAAAGCTGCTGGCGGACTCCCTGAAGGCGCTGCTGGAGAAGAAGGGCTTTCAGGTGGAGGCGGTCTATGACGGCGTCTCCGGGGCGGAGTACGCCGAGCTGGGGGTCTACGACCTTCTGATCCTGGACGTGATGATGCCGGGGCTCAACGGCTTTCAGGTGGCCCGTTCTGTGCGGGCCAAGCGCTGCACCACGCCCATTCTGATGCTCACCGCCCGGGGCGATGTCCAGGACCGGATCGAGGGGCTGAACGCCGGCGCGGACTACTACCTCACCAAGCCTTTCGACACCCGGGAGCTCTTGGCCTGCGTAAACGCCCTCTTGCGGCGCCAGGGCAACCAGGTGGACGAGCTGGTGTACGGCAACACCGCCCTGGACCTGGCCTCCAGCACCCTGGTGTGCGGGGAGAAGTCCGTGCGGCTCTCCGCCCGGGAGTTCGATGTCATGAGAGCCCTCTTTCAGGCGGGCGGCAACAACCTCTCCAAGGAGACCATCCTGGCCCGAGTGTGGGGCTATGAGTCCAACGCGGTGGAGAACCATGTGGAGGTCTATGTGGGCTTTCTCCGCAAGAAGCTGGCGGGCATCGGCTCCAATGTGCGCATTGAGGCGGCCCGGCGGCTGGGATACCACCTGGAGGTGGATGCCCCGTGCTGAAGCGGCTGCGGATCAAGTTCATCGCCATCAACATGGTGCTGGTCTCGGCGGTGCTGGTGATCATGTTCAGCCTGGTGTACTTCAGCACCCGGCAAAACCTGGAGCAGGAGTCCGTCATGACGCTCCAGTCCATCGCGGCAGAGCCCTTTCAGCTAAAGCGGCCCGGCGAGCAGTCTGATCGGGTCCGCCTCCCCTATTTTGTCCTGCAGCTCACCCGGAGCGGCACCGCCATTCCGGTGTCCGGCAACTACGACCTCTCCGATCTGGATTTCGTCCAGTCCCTGCTCAACGCCGCCGAGGCCTCCGGGGAGAGCATCGGCGAGCTGGAGGAATACGGCTTCCGCTTTTGCTACAGCCGCGGCCCCTGGGGCGATATGGTGGTCTTTGCGGACATGTCCAGCGAGCGCAGCACCTTGAACGGCCTGCTCCGCACCTGTGTCATCGCCGGGGGGATCAGCTTCGGGGTGTTTCTCCTCATCTCCATGCGCCTCGCCCGCTGGGCGGTGCGGCCCGTGGAGGACGCCTGGAACCAGCAGCGGCAGTTTGTGTCCGATGCCTCCCACGAGTTGAAAACCCCGCTCACGGTGATCCTCACCAACGCGGAGATGCTGAAGGCCGCCGAGGACGATCCCACCGCCCGGGCCCGGGCGGCAGACAGCATTCTCACCATGTCCCGGCAGATGCGGGGCCTGGTGGAGAGCCTTCTGGAACTGGCCCGGGCGGACAACGGCTCCGCAAGGGCGGTGATGAAAGGCCTGGAGCTCAGTGACCTCGTCTCCGAGTGGATTCTCCCCTGGGAGGCCATGTTCTTCGAGAAGGACCTGCTGCTGGAGACGGATGTCCAAGAGTCCGTCCGGGTCCACGGCAGCGAAGACCACCTCCGGCAGGTGCTGGAGATCCTGCTGGACAACGCCCTGAAATACGCCGAGGCCCCGGGCACGGTGTCCGTCTCCCTGAGACGCCAGGGCCACCACGCGGTGCTGAGCGTAACCACCCCGGGCACGCCGTTAAGTAAGGAGGACTGCGTGAACATCTTCAAGCGCTTCTACCGCGTGGACCAGGCCCGGAAGATGGACCACAGCTACGGGCTGGGCCTCGCCATCGCAGACCAGATCCTCCAGGAGCACGGCGGCAGGATCTACGCGGAGGGCGGCGAGCACTGCAACCGCTTCCTGGTGGAGCTGCCCCTTCTCCCCTGAATGTCCTTTCAACTTTCCCCGCGCAGGCGGCCCGCCTGCGCGGGGTTCTCTGCTTTCTATGCCAGTTTATTTGCCCGGGGATCCCGCCGGTTTTTCGGACATTTCGCCCTCCATTGTGCCATGAATTGCCCTGTTTCCGCACATTCCAGAAACTTTTCCGGGCAGATGGTTCCATTCACAAAGTGTTCAAGAAACATGCGAGAAAGCTTCACAGCTTTTTCAGGATCCCTTCAGGTTGCCGCCGTACAATACGGCCAGACGCAAGAGAAAGCGTACTACGAAAGGAGCTAATGATCCGCGTCAATGTGATTTGAGTTAAAAGTAAGAGCCCTAAATGGAGCCTAAGAAAATGCACACCCCAAGTTGAC
>CANRFN010000125.1 GCA_947629915.1 uncultured Oscillospiraceae bacterium
AGATACATCAGTTTTGGCTGGTCTAGTGAACTTTTTGAGCCAGGTCATATCCTCTATGCAGACGAGCCAGGTTGCAGTATGGACGAAGATCTGGTATCATGGGGCCTCAAAACGCCTTTTGGAGGAGGAAATTGCCGTGTTTGAGGACATTCAGAGGGGTGAGCACTGGCGGTCTGTATCTCTCGTGGACAAGGGCTGGTCTCGAGATGCCAAGTACATCATTGAGACAGATCATGGGCGGGAATTGCTTCGGATCTCCCCCATCGAGGCCCTGGAGGCCAAGCGCCGGGAGTACGCCATGGTGCAGAAGTTTGCCCTGTGCGGCTTTTCCATATCTCAGCCCCTGGACTTTGGCCTGTGTGCCGATGGGGCACATGTGTACATGCGCCTCACCTGGGTGGAGGGTAGAGACCTGGAGGAGGTATTGCCTACCCTCTCCGAGGCGGAGCAGTACGCCTGCGGGCGGGAGGCCGGGGAGATCCTGCGGCAGATCCACGGCATCCCGGTGGACCCGGCGGATGTGCCTCGGGAGACGAAACGGGCCAAGAAGCTGCTGCAGCTGGACCGGTATGCCCACTGTTCCCTGCGGGTGCCGGGGGATGAGCCAGTGCTCCGCTTTGCCCGGGAGAAGATGGACTGCATCTGGCGGCAGACGCCGGTGTACCTCCACGGGGACTTCCACCCGGGCAATCTGATTTACACCCCGGAGAAGACCATCGGGGTGATAGACTTCAACCGCTGGGAGGCGGGGGATCCCTACGAGGAGTTCTACAAGCTCCAGTCCTTCGGTGTGGAGAACAGCATCCCGTATTGCGTGGGTCAGATCGATGCCTATTTCCGGGGCCAGGTGCCGGAGGACTTCTGGAGGGCCCTGGCGGTCTACGTGGCCCACGCCTCCCTGTACTCCATCCTCTGGGCGGAGCGGTTCGGCCAGAAGGACATCGATGGCATGGTCCGGCGGTACCATATGGCCGTGGCGGACTACGACGGCTTCACCCGCATCCTCCCCAAGTGGTACACCGCATACCACGAAGGATAGAGAGCGGTTGATTGGACAGGACAAAGCCCCCGGGAGACCGGGGGCTTTGTCCTGTTCGGAGTGTGCTATCCTGTATGTGCTATCCGCTGCGGGGCAGTCCGCCCGCCCTGTCCACGATGGTGAGCACCCGCAGCATGTCTACGCTGAGGTCCAAGCCCTGGCCGGTGCCGGAGAGGGCGCCGATCTGAACGAGATGGGACACGGTCTCATAGGCCCAGGGAAAGCCGGTCTGGATCTCCTCCAGGGTGTTGAATCGCCGGGGTTCCGGAGTGGGTTCGGGGGTTGGCGTGGGCTCCGGCTTTGGTTCTGGTTCAGGCTCCTGCAGCAGGGCGGCCACATCCCGGCGGACGTCCTCCATGGTCTTGCCGAACTTGTCGAACCAGAGAAGGGGGTCCCCGTGGTTGGAGCCCAGACCGAGCTCATAGCTCTGTCTGTGGCTGGTGATCACGGGAACTTGGATTCCGTGATAGTCCACGGTGCCGAGGGGGTCGAAGGAGAAGAGCGTGCAGAGGTAGGCCGTGAGCTGGACGCCCTGCTGATACACCGCCTCGAAGTATTGCCGGTCTCGGAGATCGTCCTCGCAGCACTCAAACTGGATCCAACCCTGGTTCAGGCTGTACCCGGTGGTGCCGGTGCCCACGCCCCAGGCCTCGAGATTCCAGGGGCCCACCTGGACCGCGGAGACGGTGCCGTCTGCCAGCCTGCCGATGAAGGCGTGGACCCCGGCGTCCAGGTTGGACTGGTGGTTCCAGTCGTTATGGTAGGGGTTGGTGCCGAGGATGGAGAGCAGCTGGGCTCTGTTGGGGGCGTCATCATCGGGCTGGACGTAGCGGGCCAGGTTGGGATTGTCTGCCCCGGTGGAGTGCCAGAGCACACCCAATGGGGGGACGGGTTTTGCGTGCCGATACCAGTTGGACTGGCGCATGAAGCACTGGAGGGGCGGACGGTCTGGGGTGTATTGGAGCATGGGGGATCGCCTTCTTGCTTGAAAGTGGTTGGGGCTCAGACGGGGCCGAAGATCTCCTCCAGGTGGGGCTCTATCTCTGGGCCGGGGAGCAGCACCGCGGCAATGCCAACGCGTTGGGCCGCAGACAGCTTCTCCCGGACAGAAGCGGGGCTGTCGAAGAGGACGAAGTGGGCCTGGGTGCGCCGGACCATGTAGGTGAAGTAGTGGGCACAGAGCCCCCGGTCCAGAAAGACCGCGGGCTCCAGGCGGCGGAGCTGGCTGTCCAGAAGCTCCTGAGAGATGGGCTCGCCGGGGCCGGAGGCTGGGAGGAGAAAGTCCTGGCGCATCCACTCCACGGCCAGTGTGGTGCGGTTGGTGCCGTACAAGTCTGCCGCCTGTTTGAGCCGCCGCTCCAGGGTGCCCCGGGTGATGGCGGAGGAGATCAGGATTCTGGCGTGGGCGGTGAAGGGGGCGAAGGACTCCGGCACATAGAGGGTCCACCCGTGGGCGCAGCAGTTGTGGTCCAAGAGGGAGACCAGTGGGCCGATGCAGCCGTTGGGAAGGCCCTCCGCGTCCAGCACGATTCCCTTGGCACAGCGCTGCTTGCACTCCATCAGGATCTGGCGGGCGCAGGGCAACGGATCGCCGCTGGTCTCCAGGCCGGTGCAGTCCACCGCCAGATACCCGCCCCGGATGGACTGGGCGCCTCTTGCGCAGAGCAGCCTGGGCCCGGGGCCGATCCGATAGGCCATGCGGACGGGAAGCAATCCATACCGATCTCCCTGGGTGATCCGTTCCGGCGGCAGGGCGAGGAGCAGTTCCATCGTATAGTTCCCCCTTGTAGAATGGCACACTTTGTGCTAAGATGGCCGCGATCCGTATGACACGGTTCCTAACGATCTCTATGCCCATTGCGGGCAGAATAGAAGGGATTTCTTTGGCTTTGTTTCGGGCCGCCTGGACGGCGGACGATATCTACGAGATCTCCGGCGCCGCACTGGAGCGGCGGGGCATCCGGCTGCTGCTGGCAGATCTGGACAACACCCTTGCCCCATACGGGGTGCCCCTGCCGGAGGACCGGCTGATCCGCTGGCGGGAGGAGCTCAACGCCCACGGGGTTACCTTGTTCATCCTCTCCAACAACCGGAAAGAGCACCGGCCCAGGATCTTTGCCGAGGCCCTGGGGGTGCCGTACATCGGCCACGCCGGCAAGCCCAAGTCCGGATCCTTTTATCAGGCCATGGAGCAGATGCACGTCACCAAGGCCCAGACCGCCATCATCGGGGACCAGGTGTTCACCGATGTCTTAGGCGGGAATCTGGCCGGGGTATCTGCCATTCTGGTAAAGCCCATCCGCCTCGCGGGCAACCCGGGGCGCTATCTGCGATACGCCGTGGAAGTGCCGTTTCGGCTGCTGTCCAGAAGGGAGGACAAATTGTGAGCGCCATCTTTGGACCGGGGGGCATCCCGGACAACTTCCCATACAAGTCCGCCGAGGACATGCCGAAGTGGCTCCGGGAGCAGGATCTGGACTGCCTGGAGTACGAGTGCGGCCGGGGCGTGCGGGTCTCGGAGAAGGCCGCCAAGGCCTTGGGGGCGGCGGCTGAGGCGGAGGGCATCGTGATGTCCCTCCACGCCCCGTACTTCATCAACCCGGCCAACCCGGAGCCGGAGGCCATCTCCAAAAACACCGGCTATGTGCTGGCCTCCTGCCAGGCGGCCCGGTGGATGGGGGCCAACCGGGTGGTGATCCACACCGGCTCCCTCATGGGGCGGTCCCGGGCGGAGGCCATCGACATCGCCTGCCAGGTGTTTCCCGTGTACCTCAAGGCCGCAGAGGACGAGGGGTATGGGGACATCCTCCTCTGCCCGGAGACCATGGGCAAGATCAACCAGTTGGGGGACTTGGACGAGGTGCTGCGGCTCTGCTCCCTCAGCGACCGCCTGCTGCCCACCATCGACTTCGGCCACCTCTACGCCCGTACCCTGGGGGCAGACGATGGCCAGGAGGCCATGGAGCGGATCCTGGACCGGATGGAGGCGGAGCTGGGTGCGGACCGGGCCAGCCGCTTCCACAGCCACTTCTCCCATGTGGAGTACACCCAGAAGGGCGGGGAGAAGCGGCACCGCACCTTTGCGGACTCCGATGGCTTTGGGCCGGACTGGGCGCCCTTGGCCGCTGCCATCGCCCGGCGGGGCTGGAGCCCCATGTTCATCTGCGAGTCCGATGGCACCCAGGCGGAGGACGCCGCTGCCATGAAGGCCGTCTATCTTCGCGCCGTTGTGGCGCAGACTACATAGATTGAAGGAGCTGTTTGAAATTGAGTCACTTTGGGAAGATTCGAGACCAGCTGGATGCCCGGGGACTGGACGCCATGCTGGTGACCTCTGAGGCCGGAGAGTTCTATGCCGCCGGCTTCCACGGGGAGGGCGTGGCCCTCATCACCAAGAAGGGCACCTGGTATTACACGGACACCCGGTACATCGAGTCCGCGGAGAAGCTGGTGACAGACGCCGCGGTGAGCCTGCGGCCCAAGCAGTACAAGAGCTATCAGGAGTGCGTGGCCGCCCTTGTGGCGGAGCACGGCATCGCCAAACTGGGCTTTGAGGACGAGTCCATGAGCGTGGCCAGCTACAAGCGGTGGACGGACGCCGTGAAGGCGGAGTTTGTGGCCGCCACGGATCTGCTCACGGAGCTGCGGGCCGTAAAGGACGAGCAGGAGCTGGCCGCCATGAGAGAGGCCCAGCGGGTGACAGACGCCGCCTTTACCGCTATTTTGAACGATCTGAAGCCCGGGGTAAAAGAGTGCGAGATCGCCGCCAAGCTCACCTATCTCATGGCCTGCATGGGGGCCGAGCGCAACTCCTTCGATCCCATCGTGGCCAGCGGACCCAACGGCTCCATGCCCCACGCGGTGCCCACCCAGCGGGAGATCCAAAAGGGCGAATTCGTCACCATGGACTTCGGCTGCGTGGTGAACGGCTACTGCTCCGACATGACCCGCACCGTGGCGGTGGGACAGCCCAATGATGAGATGGTGCTGGTGTACAACACCGTCCTGGAGGCCCAGAAGGCCGGCATCGCCAAGGCGAAGGCCGGCGTCATCGGCAAGGACGTGCACAACGCCGCCGCCGATGTGATCGCCGCCGCCGGCTACGGGGAGTACTTCGGCCACGGCTTCGGCCACTCCCTGGGAGTGGAGATCCACGAGAACCCCGGCTTCAGCACCCGCAGCGACAAGCCCATCCCCGCCGGCGCCACCATCTCCGCCGAGCCCGGCATCTATCTGCCCGGCCGGTTTGGCGTGCGGATTGAGGACGTGATCCTGCTCACCGAGGATGGCAACATCGACCTCACCCACTCCCCCAAGCACCTCATCGTCCTCTGAGCCGGGGGATTTGAGGCGGAAATCTGGCGGATGCTGGCAGAAATCCGCCGAATCCGCCATAGACGGAGAGAAAATTTTGCGCTTTTGTCCGGGATTGCGGAAAATGTCTTGCAATTCCCGGGGAAATCAGGTATGATACAGGCGCAAATGCATGTACTGGCATCTATATATTCATATACGGGAGGAATACCCCATGGCAATGATTACCGCAGGCGATTTCCGCAACGGCGTTACCTTCGAGATGGAGGGAAAGGTCATGCAGGTCGTCGAATTCCAGCACGTCAAGCCCGGCAAGGGCGCTGCCTTCGTGCGCACCAAGATGAAGAACGTCATCACCGGCGCCGTCACCGAGACGTCCTTCAACCCCACCGCCAAGTTTGAGCAGGCCTTCGTGGACCGCAAGGACATGGAGTACAGCTACAACGATGGCGACCTCTACTACTTCATGGATCCCGAGACCTACGACATGATCCCCATCGGCAAGGACGTGCTGGGGGACAGCTTCAAGTTCGTCAAGGAGAACATGGTCTGCAAGATCATGTCCTACAAGGGCAGCGTCTTCGGCGTAGAGCCCCCCAACTTCGTGGACCTGGAAGTGACGGACACCGAGCCCGGTTTCGCCGGCAACACCGCCACCAACGTCACCAAGCCTGCCACCCTGGAGACCGGCGCGGAGATCAAGGTGCCTCTGTTCATCAACGCCGGCGACAAGATCCGCATCGACACCCGCACCGGTGAGTATCTGGAGCGGAGCAAGGGCTGAGCCCAGAAAGGGATAACACCATGACGCTGACCGAGCAGGCAGCCTACCTGAAGGGCCTGTACAGTGGCCTTGGCCTGGAGAAGAGCGATGACGGCGCACTGAAGATTCAGGGGGAGACCCTGGACCTTCTGAGCGCCATGGCAAAGGCCATCGAGGAGATCAACACCAAGCTCGCCGATGTGAAGACGGACGTGGAATCCGTGCAGGAGGATGTGTCCGACCTCCAGGAGCAGGTGGACGATCTGGAGGACTCCGTGACCGACCTGGAGGACGCGATGGACGAGCTGGAAGACGACTTCTACGATGACGATGACGATGATGACGATGAGGACGAGGATGACGAAGACGAGGACGAAGACGATGATGACGAGGACTTCGACTTCGATTTCGACGACCTGGATCTCTCGGACACCCTCTTCACCGTGCGCTGCACCAACTGCGGCGAGGAAGTCTACGTAGACGAGGACGATGTGGACGCCGGGAGCGCGGAGTGCCCCTTCTGCGGCACCACCTTCCCGGTGAAGAAACCCGGAAACTGAGCCACTGAGTCTGGAGAGACAGTAGCTGGAGACAGCAATAGCAGCAGGGCACGGCCGCGGGCCGTGCCCTGCGCTCGCGTCTATGGGACTGGTCTGATTTCCAGAGAGGAGGGCCGCCTGTCTCTCTGTCCCGGAGGAGTGTCCGCCCATGGCGGACAAAGGGACATTTTGGGGCCGTTAACCGCCCAAAATGCCCCGGAACCCATTGCGTGCAAGGAAAAACCGGGCCCGGGCGGCTGTTCGGGGAAATTGGCATAAGGGAGGAAAACCGGGGTAAAAACCACAAAATCCCGGCCTTTTTCCCGTGAAAAATCGGCGTTCTTCGGAAAATTTTCCTTGACAGGCGCACACCCGTGTGCTAAAATCCCATGTTGCGTTGATGCGCAGAGAAGGGGGTACCTGTATGCAGTCTGATTGGGAGAACGCCGCCAAAGTGGTGGGGGCATCTCAGGTGCGCCGGGCCCTCAACGGCGGCATCGCCAGGCGCATCTGTCTGGCCAGGGACGCGGATCCCGGCATCACCGGACAGCTGGCCGAACTGGCCGAGGACCTGGGGGTGCCCGTGGAATGGGCAGACTCCGCCCGGGCCTTGGGAAAGGCCTGCGGCATCTCCGTAAAAGCCGCTGCGGCAGCGGAGATCTGATTTATTTTGGTTTTACCGTATATTTTTCGGAATATGCGATAAAATATAGATTTGTGGAAAGGAGGAAAACCATGCCCACATTTAATCAGCTGGTGCGCAAGGGCCGCGACAAGGTGACCTACAAGTCCACCTCTCCCGCCATGCAGCACGGTATGAACACCCTGCGCAACAAGGAGACCGATCTTCCCTCTCCCCAGAAGCGCGGCGTCTGCACGGCAGTCCGTACCGCCACCCCGAAGAAGCCGAACTCCGCTCTGCGGAAGATCGCCCGTGTCCGTCTCACCAACGGCTACGAGGTGACGGCCTATATCCCCGGCGTAGGACACAACCTGCAGGAGCACTCTGTGGTGATGATCCGCGGCGGCCGTGTCAAGGACCTGCCCGGCGTGCGTTACCACATCATCCGCGGCACCTTGGATACCCAGGGCGTCAACGGCCGGATGCAGGCCCGCTCCAAGTACGGAGCCAAGCGGCCCAAGGCCGGCAAGGGCGGCGCCAAGGGCGCACCCGCCAAAGGCAAGCGCTAATCCCGCTGCCGCAACCACACGTTTTGCGCCAACGCGCAAGGCAACCCGCCTTGCCGAGCGTTTACCATATCAGGCAAACCTCGGACAGGCATTGTACGGGGCCCGGATCTACGGGCTTTGAGTACCTATGATTTCTATCTCAGTTAGAAGGAGGGAAGCGAAGTGCCCAGAAGAGGAAACGTACCAAAGCGGGAGATCTTGCCTGACCCGCTTTACAATTCCGTCTTAGTCACTAAGCTCGTCAACAGCATCATGCTGGACGGCAAGAAGGGCGTTGCCCAGAAAGTCGTCTACGGGGCGTTTGACATCATCAAGGACAAGACCGGTAAGGAACCCCTTGATGTGTTCAACGCCGCCATGGAAAACGTCATGCCCTCATTGGAGACCAAGTCCCGCCGTGTCGGCGGCTCCACCTACCAGGTCCCCATGGAGGTGCGCCCCGAGCGCCGGCAGACCCTGGGTCTGCGGTGGCTCACCACCTACGCCCGCAACCGCGGTGAGAAGACGATGAAGGAGCGGCTGGCCGGAGAACTCATGGACGCCGCCAACGGAACCGGATCCGCCTGCAAGAAGCGCGAGGACGTGCACAAGATGGCCGAGGCCAACAAGGCGTTTGCCCACTATCGCTGGTAATCCCGGAGTTCCTATTCACCGGCTCTGCCAAGCATAGCGGAAGATCTCCGTGGCAGGGCATTTTGATGCGGCCGTAACCCACCGTAAGAATCAGCCTGCCCCATCAAAGGGGCGTGAATAGAACAACCCAGGAGAGCATTTTATATGTCAAGAAAAGTAAGCCTAGAGAATACGCGCAATATCGGCATCATGGCCCACATCGATGCCGGTAAGACCACCACCACGGAGCGCATTCTCTACTACACCGGCGTGAACTACAAGATCGGTGAAACCCACGACGGCACCGCCACCATGGACTGGATGGTCCAGGAGCAGGAGCGGGGCATCACCATCACGTCGGCAGCCACCACCTGCTACTGGAAGGGCACTGCTAACCAGTTCCCCCAGACCCGCATCAACATCATCGACACCCCGGGACATGTGGACTTCACCGTAGAGGTGGAGCGCTCCCTGCGCGTCCTGGACGGCTCGGTGACTGTGATGTGCGCCAAGGGTGGTGTGGAGCCCCAGTCCGAGACGGTCTGGCGGCAGGCGGACCACTACAAGGTTCCGCGTATGATCTACGTCAACAAGATGGACATCATGGGCGCAGACTTCTACAACGTGCTGCACATGATCCACGACCGGCTGAAGGCCAACGCCGTGCCGGTGCAGCTCCCCATCGGGAAAGAGGATACCTTCCGGGGCATCATCGATCTCGTGGAGATGGACTCCGACATCTACTACGATGAGATGGGCAAGGACATGCGTGTCGAGCCCATCCCCGAGGACATGATGGCGCTGGCCCAGGAGTACCGCACCAAGCTCATCGACGCCTGCGCCGACCTGGATGACGAGATCATGGAGCTGGCTCTGGAGGAACAGCCCATTCCCCCTGAGATGATCCGCAGAGCCATCCGCAAGGGCACCATCGAGAACAAGGTCGTGCCGGTGACCTGCGGTACTTCTTACCGCAACAAGGGCGTGCAGAAGCTGCTGGACGCCATTGTGGACTACATGCCGTCCCCTGTGGATATCCCCGCCATCAAGGGCACCAACCCCCAGAATGACGAGGAGGACGAGCGTCCGGCCTCCGATGAAGCCCCGTTCTCCGCCCTGGCGTTCAAGATCGCCACAGACCCGTTTGTGGGCCGCCTGGCCTATGTCCGGGTGTACTCCGGCACCTTGAACACCGGCACCACGGTGCTCAACTCCACCAAGAAGCAGAGAGAGCGGGTTGGCCGCATCCTGCAGATGCATGCCAACCACCGGGAGGATCTGGAGACCGTGTACTCCGGCGACATCGCCGCTGTCATCGGGCTGAAGAACACCACCACCGGCGACACCCTCTGTGACGACAAACACCCCATCATCTTGGAGTCCATGGAATTCCCGGAGCCCGTGATCCGGGTGGCCATCGAGCCCAAGACGAAAGCCGGCCAGGAGAAGATGGGCATCGCCCTGATGAAGCTGGCCGAAGAAGACCCCACCTTCAAGACCTACACCGATGAGGAGACGGGACAGACGATCATCGCCGGCATGGGCGAGCTCCATCTGGAGATCATCGTGGACCGGCTGCTCCGTGAGTACAAGGTGGAGGCCAACGTAGGCGCCCCCCAGGTCGCCTACAAAGAGACGATCCGCAAGTCCGTGGAACAGGACACCCGCTACGTGCGGCAGACCGGCGGCAAAGGCCAGTACGGTCACGTGCGCATTGTGGTGGAGCCCAACGAGTCCGGCAAGGGCTACGAGTTCATCAACGAGATCACCGGCGGCGTCATCCCCAAGGAGTATATCCCCTCGGTGGACGCCGGCATTCAGGGCGCCCTGCAGGCCGGCGTGCTGGCGGGCTACCCGGTGGTGGACGTCAAGGTCCATCTGACCTTCGGCTCCTACCACGAGGTGGACTCCTCCGAGATGGCGTACAAGATCGCCGGATCCATGGCGTTCAAGGACGCCTGCCGCAAGGCCGATCCGTGCCTGCTGGAGCCCATCATGAAGGTGTCCGTCACCGTGCCGGACGACTATCTGGGCACTGTCATCGGCGACCTCACCAGCCGCCGCGGCCAGATCCAGGGACAGGAGATGCGTCCCGGCGCCACCCAGGTGGACGCCCTGGTGCCCCTGTCCGAGATGTTCGGCTATGCCACGGACCTCCGCTCCCGCACCCAGGGACGCGGCGTCTACACCATGGAACCCCACAGCTATGTGGAGATTCCCAAAAATATCGCAGAAAAAATCGTGGCGCAGCGGGGCCGCAGCGGCATGGACTGAGAGTTTTCCGAGAATCTCAGAAAAAGTTGTTGCAAAACCGCCCATGATGCGATAGAATAGGCCCACATTGGGTCACCAATCATATTCATGACTCATAAGGAGGAAAACCCAAAATGGCTAAGCAGAAGTTTGAGCGCACCAAGCCCCACGTGAACATCGGCACCATCGGCCACATCGACCACGGCAAGACCACCCTCACCGCCGCCATCACCAAGTACCTGGCAATGAAGGGTCAGGCACAGTACACCGACTATGCCTCCATCGATAAGGCTCCCGAGGAGCGCGAGCGCGGCATCACCATCAACACCGCTCACGTCGAGTACGAGACCGATGCCCGGCACTATGCCCACGTCGACTGCCCGGGACACGCCGACTATATCAAGAACATGATCACTGGCGCTGCCCAGATGGACGGCGCTATCCTGGTCATCGCCGCCTCCGATGGCCCCATGGCCCAGACCAAGGAGCACCTGCTGCTGGCCCGTCAGGTGAACGTGCCCTCCGTGCTGGTCTTCCTGAACAAGTGCGATCAGGTCGACGACGAAGAGCTCCTGGAGCTGGTCGAGATGGAAGTCCGCGAGACCCTGGACTTCTACGGCTTCCCCGGCGATGACACCCCGATCATCCGTGGCTCCGCTCTGAACGCTCTGGTTTCCGACTCCAAGGATCCCAACGCCCCCGAGTACGCCTGCATCAAGGAACTCATGGACGCCGTTGACACCTGGATTCCCACCCCGCCCCGTGACGACAGCCTGCCCTTCCTGATGCCCGTTGAGGACGTCTTCACCATCACCGGCCGCGGCACCGTGGCCACCGGTCGTGTGGAGCGCGGCGTGCTGAAGGCTGGCGAGACCGTCGAGATCGTTGGCCTCACCGAAGAGAAGCGCACCACCGTTGTCACCTCCATGGAGATGTTCCGCAAGACCCTGGACTTCATCGAGGCCGGCGACAACGCAGGCTGCCTGCTCCGCGGCGTCAACAAGACCGACATCGAGCGCGGCCAGGTTCTGGCTAAGCCCAACTCCATCCACCCCCACACCAAGTTCGTGGGCCAGGTGTACGTCCTGTCCAAGGATGAGGGCGGCCGCCACACCCCGTTCTTCAACAACTATCGCCCCCAGTTCTATTTCCGCACCACCGACGTGACCGGCGTCATCACCCTGCCTGAGGGCACCGAGATGTGCATGCCCGGCGACAACGTCGACATGAACGTGGAGCTGATCACCCCCATCGCCATCGAGAAGGGCCTCCGCTTCGCTATCCGTGAGGGCGGCCGCACTGTGGGTTCCGGCGTTGTCATCGACGTCGCCAACGACTAATCCACCAGCGAACATCCAGCCGGCGTTCCGGTTGCAATAGAGAGGCGGATCCTGCGGCGCAGGATCCGCCTTTTCAAACGCCTAAAACCTGAAAGTATCCTGAATAATTTGCAACGTGTTCATGATTTCATGGTGTGCAGTGGGTATAATGGCAGTGATCTTTGGAGGTGAGCCTCTTTGAAAAGGCTTCTTTACATCTACAATCCGCAGGCAGGACGGCAGAAGGCCCGCCTCACCCTCGCTGAGGTGACCGAGATCTTCAGCCGCCTGGGCTTTGTTGTGACCATCCACCCCACCAAGGCGGCGGGGGATGCCACAGAGACCGTGTCCAAGTTGGGCCCCGGTTACGACCGCATCGTGTGCTGCGGCGGGGACGGCACCCTGAATGAAGTGGTGTCCGGCCTCCTCCGGCTCCCTGTGGTGCTGCGGCCGCCGCTGGGATACATCCCCACCGGCACCACCAACGACTTCTCCCGCACCTTGGCGCTGCCCAAGACCGTGGCAGAGCAGGCGGAGCTGGCCGCTGCCGGCGAGGCAAAGCCCATCGATGTGGGACAAGCTGCGGGCAGATCCTTCAACTACGTGGCCGCTTTCGGCCTCTTTACGGATGTCTCGTACTCCACCCCGCAGATCAGCAAACAGCTGCTGGGGCACTTCGCCTATGTGCTGGCGGGGGCTGGGGAGCTGGCCAACATCCCCAGCTATCACATGACGGTCTCCACCCCGGACGGCAAGGTGCGGGAGGGAAACTACATCTACGGCATGGTGGGCAACACGGTGTCCGTGGGCGGCATTGTGAGCCTGCCTCGGGAGATGGTGAAGCTGGACGATGGCAAGTTTGAGGTCCTGCTTTTAAAGCGTCCCGTGAGCCTGGAGGACTGGCAGAGCCTTCTCACCGCCCTCGCCAACCGGGCCATCACCGATGACGGGCCGCTCACCGGCTTCTCCACCGATGAGGTGACCTTCACTTCAGACGGCCTTGTGGCCTGGACCCTGGACGGCGAGTTCGGCGGCACCCGCGGCGAGACCACGGTGAAGAATCTCCAGTGCGCCATCCGCATCGCCATGGGCAACACAGAGCACGAACACCAGCCCGCGCTGCCGCTTCTGAAAGAGACGCCGGCCCTGCCTACCTGAGAGACCTCTTATCCCCGCAACCCGGACAAGCCCAATCACTCCTGCAGACAGGGACTGTGTACAGCACAGCCCCTGCTTTCTTTTTGACCTTTTTCGGGGGTGCTGGGCTTGGCCCAGGGAATTTTGTATTACAAATCACGTCTTTTTCCTGCGTTTTCAGAATTTTGTATAACTATTTTCCTGACAATCACAGATTTCTACGGTGTCGGAAGACTGAATTAACTAATTTAATGAGAATAGAATTCCTCTTGACAATGTTTGAAAAATCGTTTAGAATTGCCCTTGCGAAGAGACAGAGACTGTCTGGCTGGAGCAATGCGTTTGGAGGGTTCTCTCAAGACAGACGACTGGAGAGACTGGATCGAGAGCGGATATGAGAGAATCCATGGCACATATGTGGCGCAAGAAGTGGCTGTGGCCAGGGTGTCCTGGGGCGGAGGAACTGCTGAGATACGGTCGCCCGGTGCGGCGCGTGGCGCTGGCAAGCCAAGGGAGAGAGGGTGTGAAGATGGAGATCGCGTTGAATGAGTGGCTTGGCAGGGCTGAGACCATGGGCCGGGAGGCTGTGGCGCGGAAGATGCTGAGGATGCAGATCCTGGTGGAGAAAGTGTCCGAGGCCACCGGCTTACAGAGGGCGGCTGTGCAAGAGATGCGGGATGCCCTGGCTGCCAGCAGAGAAGACAAGAATAGAAATCCCAAGGGGAAGCTGCCCACCCCGGATGAGGCCTTCGACCTGTACTGCAAGTTCGCAGACATCGTGGACTTGGCGACAGAACTGCCGGCGCGGGGGATTGCATCTGCGGAAGACCTTGCGGCGAGCCTCTGCGCATCCAGCCAGGAGATGATGGAGCGGTATGGCGGCGAGGCGTGGGGGCGTCTGAAAGCCGAAGCGGAGGAACTGGCGAAGCGGCAGACCCTCCTGGACCCCATCCCCTTTTTCCTGACGTTTCGAGGGGAGAAGGCGCTTCTGAGCAGACTGCTGCAGGCCATCACAGGCAAGCGGCAGCTGAAGATCAAGAAGCTGTCCATGGGCCTCTCCTACCAGGTGTGGTACGGCAAGGGGAGGCTTGTGCTGGACTGCAATGCCATGGACGCGGCGGGAAACACGTACAACATTGATCCACAGACAGATGCGGAAGAGGCAAACGATGGACGTGCGCTGGGGCACATCGCATTCCTGAACGTGGAGGGACCGGGTGTAGGGCTGGGCACGGCGAAACCGCATGAGATCTGGTCCATCTTCCTCTGCAGCGGTGATCCCAAAGAGAAGGGAGAACTGCTGGATTATCGGGGGTTCGCAGAGGACAGAGGGAAGTTTCTCGGCAACATCGCGTACCTCAGCAGCGGTGTCGCCCGGGCGCTGACGGAGAAGAATGCCGGATGGCAGAGCCCGCAGGACGGGATCCAGCTGGAGCGCTGGCAGGACCTGCTGCGCTGGGGGTGCAACTTGGCCGCTCAGAGCGCGGACGAGATCCACGCCGATGACAAGCTGAGACAGGCAGCGGCGGCAGTGCTGGATGCCAATGCGGAAAGCGGGCAGAGTCTCCTGACAGAGGAACTGCTCCGGTGGTATGCGAAGGCATATATCCAGGGCAAAAAAGAGGCGGCGAAGAACCTGTTCGAGATGGACCTCTCCGAGATGATTGTGTGCTTGGCCACGGGGTTGGACGGCGAGACCGTGCGTAAGGTAAAGGCCTCTCTGGACGACTGACCGGCGGGATGTCACATGAGAAGAGGCTGTACCTGAGGAGAAAAGGGGGCAGAGCGCAGTGAGCGATGAATTTGTTAAGGTGCTCGATGAAATCTGGGAGAAAGCCAGAGCGGAGGTCAGGGCGGAAGCTAGGAAGGCCAAGGCGGAAGCCAGGAATGAGATGGTCGAAATTGCAACCTGGCTCGTCTGCACAGGGGATATGATTTTTTCAAAAAAGTACTCAAATTTGCCCCCTCAGCACGGTGATTGCC
>CANRFN010000126.1 GCA_947629915.1 uncultured Oscillospiraceae bacterium
CGGAGAGAGCACAAATGTGTGAGAGTATTACACGAAATCCTCGTTTTTGGGTATGACTATAATTCGCAGTATCACCGGTTTTTGGCCGGATTCCAAGGTAAAAGTGCCGATGGACCCGGAAAAGCCGGGCCCATCGGCGGGGAAAAGCGGCGCATCCCCCCGCACGCCGGCGGGGATGCGCCGCTTTGCTGTTGCTGTTTGCGGGCTGGCTCAGAAGTCCGCGTTGCCCACGGTGCGGGGGTGGAGCTCTACGTCCCGGATGTTGGAGATACCGGTGAGGTACATCACCATGCGCTCGAAGCCCAGGCCGTATCCCGCGTGCCGGCAGGAGCCGTAGCGGCGGAGGTCCAGATACCACCAGTAGTCCTCTTTCTTCAGGCCCAGCTCGGCCATCCGGGCCTCCAGCACGTCCAGCCGCTCTTCTCTCTGGCTGCCGCCGATGATCTCGCCGATGCCGGGCACCAGGCAGTCCGCCGCAGCCACGGTCTTGCCGTCATCGTTGAGGCGCATGTAGAAGGCCTTGATCTCCTTCGGGTAGTCCGTGACGAACACCGGGCGCTTGTACACCTGCTCGGTGAGGTACCGCTCGTGCTCGGTCTGCAGGTCTGCACCCCAGTCCACCTTGTAGTCGAAATGGTCGTTGTTCTTCTTCAGAATCTCCACCGCCTCGGTGTAGGTCACCCGGGCGAAATCCGAAGAGGCCACATGTTCCAGACGCGCCTTCAGGCCCTTGTCCACAAAGCTGTTGAAGAAGTTGATCTCATCGGGGCAGCGTGCCATCACGGTCCGGATGATATACTTGATCATGTCCTCGGCCAGGTTCATGTCGTCCTCCAGGTCCGCGAAGGCGATCTCCGGCTCGATCATCCAGAACTCGGCGGCGTGGCGCTGGGTGTTGGAGTTCTCTGCCCGGAAGGTGGGGCCGAAGGTGTACACCGAGCCGAAGGCCATGGCGAAGTTCTCGGCGTTCAGCTGGCCGGACACGGTGAGGTTGGCCCGCTTGCCGAAGAAGTCCTTGCTGTAGTCCACGGAGCCGTCCGGGAGTCTCGGGGGATCGGCCATGTCCAGGGTGGTCACCTGGAACATCTCGCCGGCGCCCTCGCAGTCCGAGGCGGTGATGATGGGGGTGTGGATATAGGTGAAGCCCCGATCCTGGAAGAAGCAGTGGATGGCGTGGGCGGCGGCGCTCCGAACCCGGAAGGCCGCGGAGAACAGGTTGGTGCGGGGACGCAGGTGCTGGATGGTCCGAAGGTACTCCACGCTGTGGCGCTTCTTCTGCAGGGGATAGTCCGGGGAGGATGCGCCTTCGATGGCGATGGATTCGGCCTTGATTTCCAGGGGCTGCTTTGCCTCCGGGGTGAGCACCACGGTGCCTTTTACGATGAGTGCGGTGCCAACGTTCTGGGAGGCGATCTCCTTATAATTGGCCAGGATATTGCTGTCCATCACCACCTGCAGGTTTTTGAAGCAGGAGCCGTCGTTCAGTTCGATGAACCCGAATGTCTTCATGTCCCGGATGGTGCGGGCCCAGCCCATGACGGTAACGGTCTGATTTGCCAGCTGCTCGCTGTCTGCGAACACAGCGGCCACAGTGATGCGATCCAAAACAGTCCCTCGATTCTTTTGAAAAATAGTCCGCAGCGGCCTGGATCGTTGCATCGCCGCTGTTCTGAAAAGAGACTATACCAAATCGGGGAGAAAGTCAACCGAAATTGCAAGCAAGCGCGGAGGAAAAGCACAAACCGGCGGTGGGACCGCCGGTTTGTGGGGAATCGGGGTTTGGTTTGCCGTCTGCGGCGCCGTGTTGGCCGATTGCCTATCGCCCGCCGAGGACGAGAATCTGCGCCTCCACCTTGGGGCCCAGCCAGAAGACCAGGCCTCTGGCGCCGAAGAACGATGCCAGGGAGACGGTTACGAAGAGAAGAAGGTACAGTGAAATCAGAGATGCGGGTGTTGTGGGTCTGTGGTGTTTCATCCTGGACGCCCCCGTTCCGCTTGCGGTCGCCGGGGAGTGGAGCGCCGGCGCCGGAAGGTGCCGATGGCATTGCCGGCTAAGGCGAAGAGGGCGGTGATGCCGGCGCAGGGGAGAGAGAGAAGACCGGCGTCATAGAAGACAGAGAGGGCGGCCAACAGGAAGAGACCGATGGCGATGGGATAGAGGGGACAGATGCCGTGCCGCCGCCCCAGGGAGACGCCCGGCACCAAACTGCTGAGGGCCGCCAGGGGGGAGACCAGAAAGCAGGCCCACACCTCTAGCCGGTCCATGGAAGGGGCATGAAAGAGGTGCAGCAGGGCCAGAAGCAGGGCCGGAACCGCCAGACACAGGAGGGCGGCATAGCCCAGGTGGGGCAGTGTCTCCCTCACTTTAAGAGGAGAGACCGGCGGGGCGAGACCCAGCCGCTCCCGGATGGCGTCCAGCTCAAACCACCAGCTCAGCCAGCGGCCGAACCAGATGAGAACATACAGAAGAATCAGGATGATCAGCTCCGCCAGCCATACGAGGAAACTGCCGCGGTTCCAGCCGGAGAGCCAGAGAAGGGCGGAGGACACCGCGGCGGAATAGGCGAAGTGGAGCAGAGAGCGGATCAAGAGCTCTTTTCCGTCCTCTGCAAAGGGCAGGGTGGCCACGCCGATGCCCGCCCCCAGGGCGAAGTACAGCCCGTATTGGATGAGGCCGGCCAGGAACGGGGATCTGGTGGCCTCAGTCAAGGTGCTGGAGACCGCTTGGAAGGGCAGGGAACTACCGGGAAGGTATACCAGATTGTCTGCGGTGATGGCGTTGAAGAAGCCGCCCAGGCAGAAGCAAAACAGGGTGCCAGCAAAGCCGCCGGCCAGGATGCGGATCATCCAGGCCTGCAGTTCCGGTTCGTGATCTCTCATATCGTTTTCGCCTCCTTTACAGTCCCACTGCCTCTTTCAGCTTCTTCACATACCGCCGAGATGCGTATGACGTGGCGGCCCCGTTGGCCAGGGTGATGCGGATTGTGCCGGTGATGGAGAGGTCCAGGGATGTGACCCGGTTCAAGTTGATGAGCTCCCCGTTGGACACCCGGACGAACCGCGCCGCCTTCAGGCTCTCCTCCAGCTCATAGATCCGCTGCTTCACGGTGTACGTGCCCTTTTCCGTCTGGCAGACCACCCCTTTGCCGTCTGTCTGGAAGAGGAGGATGTCCTGCAGCGGCAGCAGTACCACCTCGCTGTCTCGGTATGCGGTGAAGGACTCCGGCGTGCCGGCGGACTCCAACTGCCGGAGCAGGGCCTCGATCTCCGGGGTGCGGGCGGAGGCATACAGCACGGTGCGGGGTTCTTTCAGAGAGGGGTCCAGCTTCAATTCCACCCGCATGCGATATGACTCCTTTCGTTTTGATGTGCTCAGTATAGCCCAAGGCGGGGGTGATGTCCAGTGTTGGGAGATAGATGGTGTGCTCCGGCGGATAGGCGGTGCTGGGTGGATGGCGGTATGAGGGGGCAATCCCGCAGACGAGGGCAGCGGTTCTTGTGGGATAGCGTGGGATCGCGTGAGATGTAGGGGGAACGAGAATACAGAACCGATGGGGACGGTGCAACCGGATCGCAGGAAAGCCTTGAAAACGCGTGAAGCGCAAAAAAACTGCGCGAATGGTGCCGCAGAAAACATTTGGATGACGGTATAATAGTTTAATACCTTACAGAGAAATACCCAGAAAATCTGCAAAACTTGTACAATCGTCCACGGATTTGACAAATTGTCCATTTATGTTTCGGTAGATAAAACAGGCTTCTTGAACATGCGACAGGTGCGATAAGGAGGGCTTTCATGAAATCGAACTGGAGAAAGTGGCTGGCGGGACTGCTGTCCCTGGCCATGCTGTTCACCCTGCTCCCTGTGTCTGCGTTGGCGGCGTGGGATCCTCCGCCTGCATCCTCTGACCAGGGGGATGCAACCTCGGATGAGGATGATCTTCTGGGCGGAGACTGGGGGATTGCCCCGATGTCCCTGGAGGACGTGGTGGAGTACGATGCGGATGCGCAATCCCTCACGATCATCGGCAGCTGTACGTACTCCCTGGGACCGGATGCCGCGATCAAGACCATCCTTGTCACCGGTGGCAGTGTGAAGCTCAACCTGGCGGGCGTGACGGTGGAGAACGAGACCGGCTGTGCCTTCGATATTCAGGGCGGCTCTGTGACGCTGGATCTGGCAGAGGGCACCACAAACACCTTTGCCAGCGGGAATTACTATGCCGGCATCCATGTGGCAGAGGGGGCCTCCCTCATTATCAACGGGCCAGGTGCCCTGACCGCCACGTCGAAAAAGACAACAGGCCTGGCGACCTACCACGGCGCCGGCATCGGCGGCAACGGCGGCAGAGGGGATGGGCTGGCGAACAGAGACAATGCCGGGAGCATCACTATCAACGGCGGCACCATCACCGCCATCAGCGAAGGGGACGGCGCCGGCATTGGAGGTGGCTGGACAGACCAAGGCACTCTCCCTGTGACCGGGACGTTCCAGTCTATCACCATCAACGGCGGCTTGGTAAAGGCCCAAAGCAACGGCAACGGCGCGGGCGTTGGCTGCGGCTGCTGGGCTGCCTCTATGGGGACGATCACCATCAATGGCGGAGAGGTGCACGCCAAGTCCAAAGCCCCCTCCAATAGCGCCTGCGACATCGGCTATGGGCACAAGAGTGACGACTTTGACAGCGCCATCCGCATCACCGGAGGACTGGTCTATGCCGAGGGAGATCACGGGCGCGGGCTTGCGGCGAGGTCTGTGACCAAGAGCGACTGCATCTACGTGAACAACAGCGGCAATGGCGAAGTGAGCGGCAACATGAAACTGGAGTCCGATTTCACTATTCCCACCGGAAAAACGCTCGCCGTCCCGGAGGGGTGCACCTTCACGGTGCCCGATGGAATCTCCCTGAATATTTCCGAAGGTGCCACTCTCGATCTCAAGAGCGGGGCGACCTTAGTAAATCAAGGCGCGGTCTCCAACAGCGGCATGATCTTTAGCCTTGGCGCCATTGAGGGCGCAATCACAGGGAATCAGCCGGTGGGTGTTCGCCTGATCGTACCCACATTTGAAGAGGGAATGTCCGGAGAGCAGCCGGAGGCCAAGGATATCCTCATTGAAAACACGGCGGATGTGTCGGTTGCAGTCCAACTGTCTCTCACCGGCGAGCATTTCACCCTGACAGAGAGCGATGAGACTACAGTGCCCGGAAGGAGCCAGGCGGTGGTGGGAAAGATACAGCCCGATGCGGGACTGCCCACAGGGGCATACACAGCCACCGTCACGGCGGCGTGCTCGGCTGGTGATCTGGCGATTACCCTCAAGGAGACGGTGATATGCCGAGTTGTGGTGAATACTGTCTCGTACCTGGACAGAGACGGTGCGGTGCAGACGTGCGCGAATGCGGTCTCTGTCACCAGTGACACCACGGTTCTGCAAAACGGCTGGTATGTGGTAGATGGCGAATTGACAATCGGCAGTAGAATTCAGGTACAGGGTGAGGTCCACTTGATTCTGGCGGACAGCTGTTCTTTGACCGCGAGCAATGGCATCTCGGTCTCCGGGGGCAACAGTCTGACGATCTACTGGCAGGAAGGCCGCACGGGAAAACTGAAGGCTTCCAATCCCAATGGAGGTGGCGCTGCAATCGGCGGGGACCGCGGACTTTCTGCCGGGGACATCACCATCAACGGAGGAGACATCACCGCTGAAGTCTGGTATGGGGGAGGTGCCTGTATCGGTGAAGGCGGCTGGTCTGGTGATCCGGGCAATGTGACGGTCTATGACGGACATCTGTTGCTGGCCTGCTCATGTGGCTCCGAAGGCCCGCTCGGCAGCAATTATTCGATTTGGGGCGGAATAATTAAATATTTTTATAACAATCCTGAGGAATATGGCATGCCTACGTATCTAGAAGATGCGCGTATCTTCGGTGGGTTAATATATGTAAAACGATACATTGAGTCTCCCTATGAAGAATCTGCATATGGAAGGGTATATGGCGGTGAGGTATATGGCGCAGTAGTCCTCAGAGAGGATGTAGATATTCGGGACTGGTATTCTCTGGTCATCAAGGAGGGGGCCTCCTTGACGATTCCCGAAGGCGTGACTCTGACAAACCAGGGCACCATTGAGAACAATGGCACAATCTACAACGAGGGTACAATCATCAACAACGAACAGATCCAGAATAACGGCGTCATCTACAACAATGGTGAGATTGATGATAAGCAGCAGTTGAATAACAGCGGCGTGATCGAGGGGAACCTGCCAAAGAGCGCCTATCGACTGGAGGTAAGCGTCCCCGGTTTTGACGAGGAGGTTGTACTGGCTGACTACACGGTGCCGCCGGCGGAGGCGATCACCGTGACGAACTGCGGCTCTAACCCGGCCGATCTCTCGGTGACGATGGATGATACCGACCATTTTGTCCTGACCGGTGCTCCCACTGCCACATTGGCGGTGGGAGAGACCTGCAGTGATTGGACGGTACAGCCGAAGGGCGGAATGGGCGCTGGCGCATACTCGGCTACGATCACCTTTGCCTATGACGGCGGCAGAGAGATCTCCGCGCGTGTGACATTCCAGGTGATCTCAGATAATGAGCATACATTGCGGAAGCGCGGCGATGGTACAGAGCAGAATCCGTATCAGATCCCGGATCTTGAGACGTTGGAGGCCTTCAAGAGATATGTTGAGGAGGGGAACGCCGGGAGCGGCCTGTATTTCCGCCTGTCAGCGGATATCGATCTCTCCGAGAAATATGGCGCAGGTACGGGGACATCCTGGATACCGATCAGGCAGTTTAAAGGCACTTTCGATGGCGCTGGGCATACGATTCGGAACCTGTACATCTCTGGGAGTGCAGGCGGTACCGTAGGGCTCTTTGGTGGAATTGATGGAGGAACGATCCGGAATCTAGCTGTGTCTGGCTCGGTTCAGGGCCCCGGCACGGAAAACAGCACGGCCGGCGGCATTGTTGGGATGAATACGTATGGGGTGATAGAGAACTGCAGCTTTTCGGGAGCCGTGTCCAACGAGGGCGATTCGTGCAGTTTTTGCGGCGGCATTGTGGGATTCAATCGAGGTGATATTATCGGCTGCGGCAACAGCGGCACGGTCTCCGGGCATACTGCTGTGGGCGGTGTTGCAGGAGAAAACTGGGGAACCATCTCAAACTGCTACAACACAGGACGGGTCACTGGCGATGGAACAATCATGCTAAGTATCTACCCAATTAATGCGAAGTACGAGAAATTTGAGTATGGCGGGGTTGGCGGGATCGCAGGCCAAAACGCTTATGCAAATAGCAATGGACTGATACAGTGCTGCTACAGCACCGGCGATGTCACAGCGATGGAACATGAAGGCAGCATTGCAGGGTCCAATGACACGAGAAAGATTTATGATTCTGTTATTGGTGCAAGCCCAGTCTATTACTCTGGCACAGTGATCAACTGCTACTATCTGGATACCATGCCTGCAGACGCCAAGGCGACAGCCAAAACAGAGGAGCAGTTTGCCTCCGGTGAGGTGGCATGGCTGCTGCAAAACGGACAGGGCGCACAGGCGTGGGGACAGGTCATCGACAAAGAACCCTATCCTCTCCCGACAGGCGACATGGCAATGAAAGTGTACAAGGTCTCCTTTGACGCCCTTGAGACCCCAACGGTGGTGCTGTACATGAACCCCTCGCCAATCAAGACACCGAAACCAGACCCGACTATAGACGAGCCAAACTACCACTTAGTGAGATGGGCAACAGGGGATTCCCCGGACGCGCCGGAGTTCACAACTGCAAGCGCAGATACCACCATCTATGCCATCTTCGAAGAAGATTTGGTGCACGGTACGGTTACCAAGGGTGGGAATCCGGTGGCTGATGCCAGCGTTACCTTGAAACGGGGAGACGAAGTGATCGGCCCCATCCACACCGATGCAAGTGGCAACTACACCTTCCCCAATGCGACAGCTGGCGTCTATGACATCGTGGTAGAGACGCCAGACGGCCAGACCATGACCACTATGGTGACGGTGACTGAACCAGAAAGCGGCGGCTCCGTAGCAGAACGGGAGCTGACACTGCCGGCAAAGGATGTGAGTTCCGTCCTGGAGACAGCGGAATCAGACGGTCTGGTGTACGCCGTGGGCGGCCTGGACACCGTTGCGGAAGAACAGACGGTTTTGCCAGGGTCTACCGTGACCGTTACCATGTCCATCCAGGAGGCGGACAGAGCCACAGCAGAACATGCAGAGGATATTGCGGACGAGTCTAAGGGCAGAGATCTGAAGTTCTTCGAGATCAGCTTGGAAAAGGTGTCTAAGACGGGCATGCAATCCGAAGAGGAGCCCATTTCCACAACCGAGGTGCCGCTCACCATCCTCCTTTTCTTCGATTTCACAGGCAAGACCAGTGTGGAATTGTACCGCTATCACGACACCACCGGCGTGGACATTCTCACGGAGACCCCGAACGCGGACGGGGAATGCATCGTCCTGGACAAGGACAGCAACACCATCACACTCAAGGCGAAGAACTTCTCCACTTACGCCATCGGGTACTACCTGGAAGGCCACGAGCATACCACCCATACGCCGAGCAACTGGCAGCCAGACAAGGCCACGGGACAGCACATCAAGATCTGTACGGTCTGCAAGGAGGTATTAGAGCGTGGAGAGCACCAGAGTACCACCTGGCACCTTGATCCGACCAGCGGGCAGCATTTCAAGGTCTGCGATGATTGCAGTGAGACATTCAGTCGCGAAGCCCACACCGGATCCTGGGAACCTGATCAGAACGGCGAACAGCACATCAAGATCTGTACGGTCTGCAACGAGGTATTTGCCCGTGAAAAACATAGCGGGACATGGCAACTCGATGCGGCCAAGGGCATGCACATCGAGACCTGCACCGACTGCAGTGCGGAATTGGACCGTGCCGCCCACGATGGAGCATGGAAACCCGATGAAGCCAGCAATCAGCACGTAAAGAAATGTGATTTCTGCGATGAGGAAATTGCCCGTGAAGATCACACTGGCACATGGGAAACTGACGCCGAGAACCGTGGGCACTATAAGACGTGCACCGTTTGCGGCGGGCTCTTTGACCGCGGTACCCATGAGGGCATCGAGTGGGAGGTCGACAAGATCAGCGGACAGCATTATAAGACCTGCAAGGTCTGCAATCTGCAGTTTGCCCGCGGAGACCATATCGGCAAATGGCAACTTGATGAGGCCACGCATCAGCACATCGAGACATGTACCGTCTGCGATACGCCAATGGACCATGCTGCCCATGATAGTGCCACCTGGCATGTGGACACGGAAAAGAACCAGCACTACAAAACATGCGATTCTTGCGGCGAGGAAATTGCCCGGGAAGGTCATACCGGCACATGGGAAACTGACGCGGAGAACCGTGAGCACTATAAGACGTGCACCATTTGCAACGAGACCTTTGACCGCGGTACCCATGAGGGCACCGAGTGGGAGATCGACAAGACCAACGGACAGCATTACAAGATCTGCAATGTCTGTAATCTGGAGTTTGCCTGCGGAGACCATATCGGCACATGGCAGCTCAACGAGGCGAAAACACAGCACATTGAGACTTGTAGCGTCTGCAACGCGCCAATGGACAGCAAAGTCCATGACGGACCTTGGCAACCAGATGAGACCAGCAATCAGCACGTAAAGATCTGCGATATCTGCCACGAAGAAATCGACCGGGAAGACCACATCGGAACGTGGCAGCTTGATGAGGCCACACAGCAGCACATCAAGACCTGCACCGTATGTGGCACGGTGTTTGACCACGCCGCTCATGAGGCCACCGGGTGGCAAGTAGATGAGGCCACCGGCCAGCACTACCAGAAATGCAAAGATTGCGGTGCGAAATTCAATCGCGGAGATCACATCGGATCCTGGGAAGCTGATCAGACCGGTAACCAGCACACCAAGACTTGCACCGTATGTGGCACGGTGTTTGATAACGCCGCTCATGAGGCCACAGATTGGCAAGTAGACGAGGCCACCGGCCAGCACTACCAGAAATGCAAAGATTGCGGTGCGAAATTCAATCGCGGAGATCACATCGGATCCTGGGAAGCTGATCAGACAGGCAACCAGCACATCAAGACCTGCACCGTGTGTGGCACGGTGTTTGACCACGCCGCTCATAAGGCTACCGATTGGCAAGTAGATGAGGCCACCGGCCAGCACTATAAGACCTGTGATGACTGCGGTGCTGAATTTGGCCGCGCTACTCATGCGAGTGACACCTGGCACATTGATGATGCCACCGGCCAGCACTACAAGATCTGTGATGTCTGTAATCAGGAGTTTGCCCGCGCTGCCCATGATAGCGTTACCTGGCATGTGGACGAGGCGAATAACCAGCACTACAAGACCTGTGATGTCTGTGGACAGGAGTTTGGCCGCGTCACTCATGCGAGTAACACCTGGCACATCGATGACGCCACTGGCCAGCACTACAAGACCTGTGATGTCTGTGAGGCAGAGTTCGCCCGTGAAGCTCACGACTGGACTCTCCAGAGCACAGATGAGACCACCGGAGACAAGACGTATATCTGTGAATGCGGTGCCTCCAAGACCGAGCGCGGCAGCGAGCACAGCGTATCCGGCAAGGTGGTGCAGAAAGATGGCACCCCGGCAGCCGGCGCCCATGTCCAATTGATGCAAGGCGATACAGTGGTCGCGGAGACCACCACAGATGAGAACGGCAACTACGCCTTCCCCGATGTGGAGCCGGGCACATACAACCTGGTGGTGGAGACCGAAGACAGTTCTACGACAATCCTCACTGAGGTTGGGGAGGAAACAGGCTCTGAGACGACAGAGAACGTCACGATGCCGGCAAAGGGTGTGAAGTCCAAGCTGGAAGTGAAAGGCGAGGACACCCCGAAAGTGGTGGTTGGTGGCCTCACAGAAGAGGCGGAGGCCCAACAGACGGACGGCAGCACCGTCACCCTAACCCTTACCGTGGAGAGCAAGCCGGAGAACCAGGCCACCCACGGGGAAGACATCCGCAAGGAGACGGGGGAGAACACAGAACTCACCTTCCTGGATATCCAGGTGGCCAAGTCTGAGAATGGCGGCACCGAAGAGACCATGGCGGAGACCAAGACGGTTCTGGAGATTGTGATCCCCTATGAGGTCCCAGACGAGGGGAACATCGTGGTATATCGCAGCGCGGACGGCACGGTGGAGACCTTAACCACTACGCCCAACGCAGACGGAGAGTACATCGAGGTGCGGGACAACGCCATCGTGCTCCATGTGAAGCACTCTGGCACCTATGCCATCGGGTGCAGACAAGCGGTTGAAGAGCCCAGCTACACCATCACGGTGCAGGCCGGCAGCTACGGCACCGTTGCGGCAAGTACCACCTCGGCCAAAGAAGGGGAGGCCATTCTTCTCACGGTTACCCCGCATGCCGGGTTCCGCCTGTACACACTCAGCACGGTGGGCCCGGACGGCAAGGCAATCGAGATCAAGAACGACAAGAACGGAACATACAGCTTCACCATGCCGGCAGGAGACGTCACAGTGACAGCCACCTTTGCTGTGATTCACTATAGTGAGCCCGAGCCCTCTGTGGAACCCACACCGTCTGCTACTTCGGAACCAACTCCAACAGCAACACCTGCACCTGCAGCCACCCCGGCACCCGCGCCAACACCCATGCCAACACCCATGCCAACACCCACGCCGGCCGCATACAGTGTAACGGTGCCTGAGGAGACCGATGGCGGCTCCGTTACCGTTGAAACCCAGGATGTGGCCGAGGGCACCAGTGTGAAGGTCACGGTACAGTTGGAGAAAGACTACCACCTGGACTCCCTCACTGTCTCGGACAAGGACGGCAAGGCCATTGCAATCACGGACAACAAAGACGGCACCTATACCTTCACCATGCCGGCGGGCACTGTGTCTGTAGAGACCACGTTTGCGAAGTGCACCACGGTGTCTTTCCCGGACATGGATTCCACCGCCTGGTACCATGAGCACACAGACTACGTCATCAGCCATGGCCTTATGAACGGCACAGACAAAGGCCTATTCGAACCGGAGAGCACCGTTACCCGCGCTCAGATGGTGACCTTGCTCTGGAACCTCCAGAACAAGCCTCAGGTAGACGCCCGCATGGCATACTCCGATGTTGCATCGGACTCCTGGTACGCCGAGGCAATCCGCTGGGCCACCAGCGAGGGCATCGTATCCGGCTGCGGAGACGGCAGTTTCGGCCCCGAGGACACCATCACCCGGGAGCAGATGGCCACCATGATCTATCAGTACGAAAGAAAGTACGGAGACGGCGGCTTTACCGGTACCTGGATGTTCCGCATGCCCTTCAACGATCTGGACCAGATCTCTGAGTGGGCCTATGAGGGTGTGGCCTGGTGCTACATGCGGGACGTGATCACCGGCAAGGACAATGACCTCATGGATCCCCAGGGACACGCCACCCGGGCTGAGATGGCGGCCATCCTCACCCAGTATCTGAAAAAGGATGCGGAGGACGAGGAAGACCCGGCCTGAATGAAGAAAATCGGATAGTTGGTTATAGAGTAGCCGGGGGCGGGTCTAATACCTGCCCCCGGCAGACTTGTGCTCGGGTTTGCAAACACCTCGAAGGAATCTCTGCGGAATGAGATGCGTTGTAGAGAACTTCAAGAGGGGGCAGTAGGCATTGCTGAGCAACAAAACCAGATCCCCCCTGATAATCGGCACTTGCTGTTGAAGCAAGGTGATTGTTCTGTATAATACTGCACGAAGCTCCGTGGTAACTCATTAAAATCATTTCTGGTTCACAAAAAACAATATCCTTGCGTGTTTTGAAACTGTATAATGACCTATCTCGATGTGAGCAATAGATAATCAATACCCTTGCACGTTGTCCACATTCTACATTGAAACGTTTGCCCTATGAAATTATACTTGCTGGGGTGAAATCTATCTTTGAAGTGAACCTTGCTGTGAGCCATTCTCTTAATGGTATCGGACAAATCAACACAGATAGCGAGGTTCTTAGGTTGTGAAGGAACGCAAACTACAATGAACTTTGGGGAGGTTCTGTAATGAAGAAAATGGGAAGACAATGGCTGGCGGCCTTGCTGTCTTTGGCAATGATCTTTATGATGCTGCCAGTGACCGCGCTGTCTGCTGCCGCGCAGGAACTGGGGACGGCACGGGAGGAGATGCTGGAGGCAAAAATCGTGTCGGGGGGTAAGGCCCAGAATCCCTTTTCGAGCCTGAATTCCGCAGATTCCCTGCAGACTGTGGGAGAGGGTATCTACGGGATAAGAGGAGATGCGTCCGCAAACAGCATTGACGGCACAATCGCAGATGTGCAATATCTGAATAGCGGCGGTGAAGTACAGACCTGCACTTCAGCGAACTCGGTTGAGACCGATACCAAAACCCTGAGTGAAGGCTGGTATGTGGTGGAAAACACAATCACGGTGACCGAGCGGATCCAGGTGCAGGGAGAAGTCCACCTCATTTTAGCGGATGACTGTGTCCTGACTGCCCAGCAAGGCATTTCTGTGTGCAGCGGTAACAGCCTTACGATCTACTGCCAAAGCGGGCGCTCAGGGCAGCTGATTGCCACGAATCCTGATCACAATCCTGAGGAAATAACCAGCGATTTGAGCGGCGGTGGAGCGGCCATCGGTGCAGACAGATCCAAGACCGCTGGCAATATCACCATCAATGGCGGCAGAATTACCGCAATTGTTAAAGCGAATGGCGGTGCCTGTATCGGCATGGGCGGCTGGAGCGGTGGTGCTGGTACCGTTACGGTGAATGACGGCTATCTGAAACTCACCTGTGATGTGGGCGGTGAGGGCGCCTTTGGCAACACCGGCTATACTGTCAAGGGAGGCGTCATTGAGTTCACAGGAAGCGCAGATGACAACATCAATGCGAGCAAGGTTGATGGAATCGTGTTCCGCGGGAATGATGGTCAGGTCTATGGCAATGCCACTCTCAAGGAAAACTTCGTCATTCCCGCTGGAAAGACGCTGACAGTTGGGGAAGATGCCACGCTGACCATTTCGGAAGGTGTGACATTGGTAAACAATGGTACCATTCAGAGTGACGGCACGATTTACAACAACGGCAGCATTACAGACCACAACGAGATAAAGGGAAATGGTTCAATTGTTGGCGAGCCGGCTCAATCAGACTACAAGCTGACCTTGGAGGTCCCCCAATTTGACGAGGTGAGGGAGGACTATTCCCAGCCCGCAGCTGCAACCATCACCTTGAAGAATGAGGGCGCTCTGGGTGTCGATATCACGAATGTGGATATCTCAGGAGACCAGTTCAGCATTGCAAAAGAGGAAGTCAGCCGGATTGAAGCAGGTGCGAGCCTTTCCTTGGGAACGATCCAACCGGAGGCAGACCTGCCCTCTGGACGTTATACGGCTACCATCACGGTGACCTATAGCTGCGGCGATCATGGGATAAAAAGCGTTTCGGCCGCGGTGGAGTTTTTTGTGGGTCTAGGTGCTGTGCCATATCTGGACAGCACGGGGACGGAACAGTCTTGCACCACCGCTATCTTGGTCAGCAGCGATTCAACTGTACTGAAAGACGGCTGGTATCTGGTAAGGGACAGCGTTTCCATTTCTGATCGGATCCAAGTGCAAGGCGATGTCCATCTCATTCTGAAAGACGGCTGTTCGCTGACGGCAACAAGCGGTATCTCTGTCTGCAATGGCAATGGCCTGACCATCTACTGTCAGTCTCAACATACCGGTCGGTTGGTTGCGATAAACCCACCTGAAGGCGGCGCCGCCATCGGCGCAGACCCCGAAAACGGAGCCGGAGATATCACGATTAACGGCGGAAATATCAGCGCCACCGTTAAATCCCAGGGCGGTGCCTGCATAGGGCAAGGCGGCTGGGGCGGCGAAGCGGGTAGCGTTACTATCAACGGTGGCCATCTGAACTTATATTGTGGTGCTGGAGGAGAAGGCGCTTTTGGTGAGAACTATACGATCTACGGTGGCATCGTTGAGTACGAAGAAAGCAGCAGTTATTCTCCTTAACTTCCCCGGAATTGGGAAAGCCTCACTGCGGTTTTTCACCTGAAAAACCCGAAAACCCAAAAATTTAAAC
>CANRFN010000127.1 GCA_947629915.1 uncultured Oscillospiraceae bacterium
CAAGGTCCCAGCTGCTTCTGGCTGGATTTACCGCCAGCGCAGGGGGTTCGCAGTACCTTTTGTTACCCAAATCATATGGATTGGGCCCCTACGGCGAAAGAGAGATTGGACTACATCCTCTCTCCGGATCTGGAGCGCACCTTGGATGAGATCTACAGCAAGGCCTTCATTGCGGCCTCCATGGACTTGTTCCCGGACACCTGTATCCATCGCTATTGCGACTGCTATCACACTCCACAATGATAGCGAAACCCCTCAGAATGGGAGAGAAGAACCATGAGAAATGTGATCGGGGTTATTCCTCTGTACGATGATGAGAGAGACAGCTACTGGATGGTGCCAGGGTACATGAAGATGCTGGAGGAAGCCGGTGGGATCCCTATGATGCTTCCCCTCACCGCCAATCCAGAGGAGTTGGACTATTTCCTGGAGATCTGCGGTGGCTTTCTCCTCACCGGCGGACACGATGTGTCTCCGTCTATATACCACGCCGAACGGAAGCCGTGGTGCGGTCCTTGCTGTGAGACGCGGGACGAGATGGAGCGGTACATCCTGGAGCATGCCGTTGAGATGGACAAGTCCGTGCTGGGGATCTGCCGGGGCATCCAGTTCATGAATGCCTGCTACGGTGGCACGCTATATCAGGACTTGGAGAAAGAGCACAGCAGCAATGTAGACCACCACATGAAGCCCCCTTATGACAGAATTGCCCATACTGTCTCCATCCACAAGGGCACGCCCCTCTACGACATCTTGAACGAGGAGCAGATCGGCGTGAACAGCTACCACCACCAGGCGGTACGGGATCTGTCTCCGGTATTTCAGGCCATGTCCGTGGCAGAAGACGGCCTGATTGAGGGGATCTTCATGCCGTCTCGGAGGTTTGTGCTGGGTGTCCAGTGGCACCCGGAGTTCTCCTACGAGATGGATGAGCACAGCAGAAAGCTGGTCCAGGCGTTTGTGGACTCCATTGTATAGACCGCTTCCTGGTGTACCATGAGGGAGGTGTATCGAACATGCCCAAAGAACCTGTCCTGGAAACCGAGAGGCTGATCCTGCGGCCGCCCACCCTGGATGACGCGGAGGCCTGTTTCAGCTGGAACAGCGATGAGCGTGTCACGAAGTTCATGTCCTACTCCACGATCACGGATATCAGCGGAACAATAGACTGGATCCAGTCCACTCTAACAGACGAGCAGGAGTGGAACTGGGTGTTCGTCCTGAAGGAGGAGAACCGGGTGATCGGATCCGGGAGCATCGGACCAAACGCTGAGATGAAGGGCTACTGGGGCGTAGGGTATAACCTCCACTACGACTACTGGCACAAGGGCTACTGTACCGAGGCAGTGCGGGCCATCATCGATTTTGCCCATCGAGAGCTCGGCGTGACCAAGATCTGTTCAGAACATGCGATAGACAATCCCCGCTCCGGCAAGGTCCTGGAGAAGTGCGGCCTGCAGTTCTTCCGATACGGGGAATACACGAAGCTGGATGGCAGCCAGACGTTCCAGGCCAAGTTCTACAAGATGGAACTGGACTGACATCCTCTTCACTGATCTGGCCGCCTGTAGGTGCACAGACCTTTCAAGGCTTTCTTTGCCATTCCATGAACGGGACAACACAATAGGCAAGACAGCGCCCCAGGGGGAGTCTCTTCCCTCTGGGGCGTTCATGTTCCTTTTCTCCTCGCACAGGCTGCCGTAGTACTCCCCCATAGCGTCCTTTGTGATGATTGCATGGCTGGGTTCGCCGTACTTCGTGTCTCCCCGGGCATCCTTCCAGGGGTCCTCCTCATGGGTCTGCTCCCGAAGCTCGTACGGCTCCCAGTCCCCATAGAGGGCGAGCACCTTGTCTATGGTGTCCTTCTGGTCGTCATCCAGTGCAGGGGCGCCCTCATAGCTCTCCGGGATGTCTTCCAGCGAGACCATGAACTTGCCGCGATGGACAAAGTACAAAATGGGGCACACAGGGCCGTTGGACCAGGCCTCAAAGTCCTCCGGAAACAGGGGCTTGCAGGTCCAGGCGAGGGACCATGCCTGGCTGTAAAAGCACAATTTCTGCATCTTCCAGGTGCTCATACGTCCCTATTTGCTGAGAATGTACCGGGCCGTGTTAAATATGTTAGCCATACGTGTAATCTCCTTTCCATCCTGTAGTATACTTCGTGCAAATACAGGCGTAAACGGGAATGAGGGAGAAAAACACGGAAAAATGCCCGAGAATTTGAAAATGGATGTGCAAATCGGGGCCGCTGGTTTGTTATATTGGTGAGGCCTCAGAAGGAACCGGAAGGAGGTGTGCCGATGGGGCAAGAGACCGTGCTGAACCTTTTTGACCGCTTTTCCGACATGGTGTACCGTATCGCCCTCAGCTACCTCCGCTCCCCGCAGGAGGCGGAGGATGTGGTGCAGACGGTGTTTCTCAAGCTGCTGGAGGGCGGCATCACCATCTTCCCCGGCAAAGAGCGTGCCTTCCTCACGAAGCTTACCATCAACCACTGCAAGAATCTGCTCAGCAGAGCGAAGAGGCATGAACAGACCGAGCTGGATGAGACCATGCTGCAGGCCCAGCCGGAGGACCGGGAGCTGTTTCTGGCGATCATGGAACTGCCGGAGAAGTACCGGGTTGTCCTAAGCCTGCACTATTTGGAGGGATACACCCTGCGGGAGATCGCAGAATTTCTGCACATCGGCATCTCCGCCGTATCCATGCGATTGCATCGGGCAAAGAACATCTTGAAAGACCAATTTGGGAGGGATTGATATGGAGCAGCGCTTTGAGCGCATATCGAATGCACTCACCTTGCCGCAGGAGAGCCGGGAGCGGATTCGCTCTCAGCTTGCCGCCTATGAGAGACCGTCTGGGGAGGTGCCCAGGAGAAAAACCACGTTGCGGTCCCGCGTTTCCGTGATCGCAGCCGTTGCGGCAGTGATGATGGTATTGGTGCTTTCCGCCGGCGCGGTAGCCGTACAGCTGTTTCGGAACGATGTCGTTGTGTCTGGCGAGGACGACATCCCTGAGCCCACCTACCACAATGGCGCCCCTGGGGGATACGTGATCAGCAGGCCCTCCGGGGAACCGCCGGCCACTTTAGAAGAGATGATCGCATCTGCGCGGATGATCACGGAGAAATGGGATTCAGAAGAGAGCATCAATGGCGGGATCTATGGATATTCTCAGTGGGACACCTTAGAAGTCCTGAGCAGTGATCCCGCGCTCCGCACCCGCCGCATCGGGAGAAAAGACGGCGCGGAGAAACTGGAGCACACCGCTGAGAACCCCACAAATTTGCTGGATGTCCTCACCGGTAATATCAACTTCGATCTGGCGTGGATGAACGACCACTACGACTTTGTACCAGACGCCAATATGACCTCTCGTATTTGCGATAAAAGCGGCAATCTCGTAATCGAGTTCTTCCGCGCCCTCTATGCGAAGAAAGACGGTACCGGATACATCGATCTGAGTTTCGATTACGTTGCACAGGCGGATTACTTTGGCCAGGCTTACATCTTGGAAGACAGCTACGAAACCGCCTATTACTATACTTCAGCCGATGGCTTGGAGTACCTGATTACGATGGATAATGGGAACGTATGGGTGGAGTGCAGAACAAGCCATGCAGGCATCAGCATGCATGGTGCATACCTCAACACATCCGAGGTGGAAGATATCCTGGACAACCTCTCCCTCGCGATCCAGGAATAGGGGAGAAGCAGAGGCAGGGGCCGCTCGATGAGAGAGGTCCCTGCCTCATTATCGCATGGTTATCAGGTTTCTGTTCCTTGTGTTGGTTTTGTCTCGCTTTCCGTTTGAGAGCCTGTGCTCTCCGCAGAGCCAGGCCTCTTTGGCTTGGTTAGGGAACCGTCCTGGTCCATTGTATCCCGGATCTTGTGGCGCATTTCCATGATTGCTTCTTTGCATAGTCCAATGCGATCAGAACTCTTTTGGAGGGACAAGCCGTTCTTGGTGTCCGCTATGGCATCTATCCAGACATCCGTAGTCTGATGGGACCTGTGACGGATTGTCCCGGTTGTGCTTACGAAGGTCTTCTTGCAGTCCCTGCAGATATAGGCCTGTTTCCCATGACGCCAGCCGTTCTTCACGGTGTTCTCGCTGCCGCAGTGGGGACAGGTGCCATCGTTCTCGAAGAGGGGCGCCACAGACTTCTGGAGGGATTGGGCCAGTGGGAGAAGCTCGCTTGTGGGGAGCAGTTCGATGTAGGCGTGGATGCGGTGGATCAGCTCTTCCCGCGGGGTGTCTTCGGTAAAGGAAGGTCCTGTGGGGACTTGTTTCGCTCTCATGGTACACCTCTGCGGGCTTGCTTGCAACAGCAAAACCCGCAGATCGGGATGATTTTCACTCGCATTCTCACTGATTCTCCCATGCCCTGCAGCACTTCCAACTGCAGCCTCTTCTGAACCTATTGGTGCCGCTAGGACCAGGTCCTGCACGCGCTGCATGTCCAGCTCAGGCAGGATGTGCCGGTAGCTGCGGAGAACTTCCCTGTACAGATCGAAGGGCAGCTTGCTCTTGTACCGCAGGAGCTTGAAAATCATCTGTTCCCTGGCGTAGCCTGAGATGGGATAGTAGCGGGGAAAATCGTTGTGAGCAATGCCTCTGAGGAGGAGATTTCCAAGGCGCAGATTGCGTTTGCAGGCGCTGCTGAGGCACTGGGTGTTACCAACGAGGACGATATTCAGGCACTTGTCAACGAAGTGCGCTATGGACAGGAAGGATAAATGAGAATACTGGTTGAAACAAACATCCTGTTCTCCGCATTGGTTTTCCCCTATTCCAAGCTAGCAGAGGCACTGTTGTATCGGCCAGCTGATCTGAAACGCGGCGATGGCAGCCGATGTACCGCTGGGACAGCACTATGTTAATGAGGGTGATTTTGTGAGCGAGCAGGAACGAAAAGACCTTTATAATGCATTGGCCTCCACTCGCATGGAGGGCCTTCCGGTAACGGAACAAACGGAACGGGACTGTGTTCGTCTTCTCAGCGGCGAGATTTCTGTTGAAGATATGGTCGCGGAAATCTTGAGCAGACCGAGATAGGAGTTTCCCGTGGGCAGGTTCTGATCCTTATGAATTTGGCGATGGTCTCTTCGAACGGTCAGATTACCATCGCACCAGCAAAACAGGCGTGCGCAGCCATTCCGCTGCGCACGCCTGTTGTCCATTCTGGGTTGTTGTCTCTTGTTCCGGGGGAGGGGAGTCTTGTTTCTTGGCCCTGCCGTTTTGCACCCTCGCCCTATTTCTTCTGCACGTACTTCAGGCAGTCCAGTGTCACGGCAACCAGGATGATGATGCCGGAGAAGACGAACTGGAGGTTGGCATCGATGCCCAGGGTAGTGAGGGCATAGGTGAGCGCCGTGAAGATGAAGACGCCCGTCACAACGCCGGAGATCTTCCCGATGCCGCCGGTAAAGGAGACACCGCCCACCACGCAGGCGGCAATGGCGTCCATCTCCCAGCCCTGGCCGTATGCTGCAGACCCGGACCCGAACATCCGGATGCACTCCAGCCAGGAGCCGAAGCCGTAGAGGATGCCGGCCAGCACAAACGCCCCAACCGTAACCCCGAATACCGAGATACCTGATACCGCTGCCGCCTCCGGATTGCCACCTACTGCATACAGGTTCTTCCCGAAGGTGGTCTTGTTCCAGATGAACCACACGA
The DNA here is from genome assembly GCA_947629915.1 of uncultured Oscillospiraceae bacterium. GTDB lineage: Bacteria > Bacillota > Clostridia > Oscillospirales > Oscillospiraceae > Enterenecus. Next base: position 5,686 of record CANRFN010000127.1, read on the forward strand.
TCACCACCGCCGCGGCAGCCCAGAGGATGATGCTGGGGAACTTCCCAAACCGGGGGATGATCATCTTGGGAATGGAGTCGTCAATACCGCCGAAGGACACACCCTTTGTGGCGTAGGTCACCATACCGAAGATCACCAGCATGTTGGCCATGGTGGAGATGAAGGGGTGCATCCGGAACTTGGCGGTGAAGAACCCGGCGATGGTGGTGAAGATGGTGCAGAGCACGACACACACAACCAAGGCCAGCAGCACCCGCACCAGGACGGGCAGATGGGTGAAGTCGAAGACATGGCCGAAGACGGAGCCGGTGTTGATGCCGTTGTGCATGATGATAGTAGATGCGGTGATGCCCATGCCCACCATCCGGCCGATGGAGAGGTCTGTGCCCGCCAGCATGATGAGCCCGGCCACCCCCAAGGCCAGGAACATCCGGGGCGAGGCTTGCTGGAGGATGTTCAGCACGTTGTTCAAGGTGAGAAGCTGCATGCCAGCCTTTACCCGCGGGGTGATCACGCACAGGGCTGCAAAGATCACGAAGATGGCGATGTAGAGTCCGTTGCGCAGGAGAAAGTCCCGGAGCCGGAAGGTGTAGCAGTAGTTCTCACACCGCTGTGATAGGGTCTCCAAGGGGGTAAACTTGGACATCCGCATCAGGTCTATCAGGTGGTATTTGTGCTCAAAGGCGGCGTGTCTGCGGTCCGTGCTGTCCTGCCGGTCCTTGGCCAGCTGCATCTTGGCATCGAAAAGGCGGTTCTTGTGGACGTACTTCTCGTCCTTGATCTCCTTGGGATCGGAGAGCTTGGCCAGAGTCTCCTGGTGGGTGCGCTCCAACTGGGAGACGGCGTCCTGATACCGCACTTTAGCCGCCGCCTGCTCTGCCTTGCAGCTCTCCCGGACTGGGTTGTAGTAGTCCGGGCGGAAGTTGGCCTTGAGGTATGCCTCTCCCTGGGCGATCAGCTTCTGGACGGCCTCTCTGTTCTGTGCCTCCACCGCCTTGGCTTCCGCCAGTGCCGCTTTCAGCTCCGCAGCTTTGGCCTGCTTTTCCTCCGGGGTGTACACCTTGTCCCGCTTCAGGGCGTCCAGACTGCTCTGAATGGACACCACCTGATCTGTGCCGTCTCTCCGGAGCGCATCGATCTGGGCCTGAATGGCGCCGACATACTCGTCAATGGGCTGTCTCAGTTCTGCCTCCCGCTCCGCCGTTAAGATGGTCTCGTTCTTGTCTGCCATGTTCCTCTCCCTCTACAGATATCGTGCGCTCAGCCGCAGCAGTTCTTCCTGGTCCGTCTCCCGGGTGTTCACAATCCCGGAGAGGTGCCCGTTGGACATCACGCCGATGCGGTTGGTGATCCCCAGGATCTCCGGCATCTCAGAGGACACCACGAGGATGGTCTTGCCTCTCCGGGCCATCTGGATGATGAGCTCATAGATCTCGTATTTGGCCCCCACGTCAATGCCCCGGGTGGGCTCATCCATCAGGAAGACCTGGGGTTCCCGCTCCAGCCACTTGCCGAAGATCACCTTCTGCTGGTTGCCTCCGGAGAGGCTGGTGATCATGTCGTCCGGACCCATACACTTGGTGTGCATGATCTTAATCTCTTTGCTGGTGGCCTTCACCATCTTCTCTTGAGACAGGGCGATGCCGGACTTGTACTGCTCCAGGTTGGCGATGGTGGTGTTGAAGGTGAGGTCGCACTTGAGAAAGAGTCCGTTGGCCTTCCGCTCCTCGGTGATCATGGCAAAGCCGTGTTCGATGGCCTCTCGGGCGCTGCTGAAGTTCATGAGCTTGCCCTGGAAGTACACCCGGCCGGCAGCCCGAGTGCGCACCCCGAAGATGGTCTCCAGCAGTTCTGTCCTACCAGCCCCCACCAGGCCATACAGCCCGAAGATCTCTCCCTCCCGGACATCGAAAGAGATGTCCTGCAGGTGGGGGGCGTACTTGGTGGAGAGGTGCTGGACAGACAGGATGGTCTCTCCAGGGGTGTTGTCTACCGCTGGGAACCTACTCTCCAAAGACCTGCCCACCATGGCAGTGATGAGCTCGTTCATGTCTGTCTCCGCACTGGGCTTGGTGAGCACCAGATTGCCGTCCCGGAGCACCGAGACCTCATCGCAGATCTCAAAGATCTCGTCCATTTTGTGGGAGATGTAGATCAGCGCGATGCCCTGCTCCTTCAGCATCCGCATCATCTGGAAGAGTTTATCCACCTCCTGGACGGTGAGGGAGGAGGTGGGCTCGTCCAATACGATCACCTGGGCGTGATAGGACATGGCCTTGGCGATCTCACACATCTGCCGCTGAGACACAGACATGTTTCGCATGGGCTGGCTCAGGTTCACGGTGAGGCCCAGGCGGCGAAAGAGCTCCGCGGCCTTCTTTTTCATGCTGCCCTCGTCCACCACCCCCATGGCGTTGGTGGGATAGCGGCCCAGAAACAGATTGTCCGTTACAGACCGCTCCAGGCATTGGTTCAGCTCCTGGTGCACCATGGCGATGCCGTTTTCCAGGGCGTCCTTGGGCCCGGAGAAGCTGATCTCCTTCCCGTTCAGGGTGATCTTTCCCTCGTCCTTCTGATAGGTCCCGAAGAGGCACTTCATCATGGTGGACTTGCCGGCGCCGTTCTCCCCCATGAGGCCCATCACAGTGCCCCGCTTTACGTCCAGATTGATGTGGTCCAATACCCGGTTGCGGCCGAAAGACTTGCTCATGCCCCGGATCGAGAGCACCACATCCCGTCTATCCTCTGGATTCCCCATTCCATCACTCCCTTGTGTTTCCGTGGGCAGGCTCCGCACCTGCCGGATTTGCAGCGATTCCTCCCGCGGGGAGAGGCCCCACAGGCCGGGGAGGGGCTCCCCGGCCTGTGGGTAGACACAGTCTCGCAGAGACCGGTGCGCTTTTGGCTTACTGAGACAGAATGCCGGTGTACGAGGCGGCGTTGTCCGTCTTCACCATGTTGATGGCAAAGGCGTCGTAGCCGTCTGGGTTGGAGAGGCGGTTGGTGATATTGCCCTCGGTCTGGCCGTCTCCGCCGATGTACTCCACGTTCAGGTTGAGAAGGTCATCGTACTTCTGCAGCAGCGGCTGATAGGTGGCGCTGAGGAAGTTGTCTGCGGCGTTGTAGATGTCCAGCCACACGTACTTGGCGGGGTGGGTACCGGCGTCCAGCTGATTGGACACGGGGCCATAGGGTACGGTGGCATCCAGGAAGTTCTGATAGTTCTCCGCGGTAACGGCGGCGTTCAGGGCGTAATAGGAGCGCTCGCTCTCCACGTACTTGTACACGTCTGCGCTCAGCACATTGCCCGCATCGTCCGGGGTGCCGATGCCGGTGTCCACATCCACCCCGTCCAGGGCGTTGCGCAGCACCCGGAGGGTGAGGTACGCCTGGACGTCTGCGTGCTGGCTGATGGTGCCGCCGTATCCGTCTGCGATGGCGGCCACGGCATCGGAGTTGGCGTCATAGCCGAAGGTGGGGACGTTGTTGGCCTTGGACCAGCCCAAGAACATGGCCATGCCCATGCCGTCGTTGTTGGAGGCCACGATGTCGATCTGATCGCCGAAGGAGGATGCCCAGGTGCCGATGGTGTTGCCGGCGGTGGAGGCGTCCCAGGTGGAGCCGGAGGAGTTCTTCATCTCCTGGGATGCCAGCTCCCGGACGATGTAGTCCTTGCCGCCGATGGACAGCTTGCCGTCCTTCACGAAGGTGGAAGTGCCGTCCAGGTTGGTGCCCACAGCGGCGCTCTCTACATTGCCGTTGGCCTCCACGGCGGTGTCCAGGGCGGAGCGGACGCCTCTGGTGCGGGCAATGCTGTCGTTGTGGCCCACATCGCCGATGGCCAGCACGTACCCGATGATGCCGTCTCCGTTCCGGTCTATGGCATTGATATGGGCCTCGATGTAGTCCCGAATCATCTGGCCCTGGAGGGTGGCGCCTTGAACGGCGTCAAAACCGACGTAGTACGTGTCCTTGTTGAAGTTCAGTGCAGCCATGTCCAGTTCCCCGGTGGCACTGCTGGAGGGCTGGCGGTTGTACCAGACCAGGGGCTTGTCCTTGTTGGCCTTCTTGCTCTCCACCGGGGGATTATCCTGTCCCTTGTCTTCGGTGTTGTTCTCAGTCTGCTGGCTGGGGGTGTCGCCCTTGTTCCCCGAGTTTTTGGGGTCCTTTTCCTTTCTGCCGCAGGCGGCCAGGGTGAGGACCATGGTGAGGGCCAGCAGCAGTGCAAGAATCTTTTTCATCTTGTGTTTCCTCCATTCGATTCTTTGTGAAATTGCGAAAACCATATGGTCTTTGCCTCAAAATGGTATCAAATCAGCCGGGAAAAACAATGCAGAAACGTATGGAGAAATGTTAGAATTCATACGGTGTGCAGGCAGAAAAGAATAAAAACAGCCGGAAATGAGACGAAATCATCTCGTCTCCGGCCGTATTCATTTGAAACGATGAAGTGCAGAAAAAGTGCTCTTTCTACAGATATACAGGTAGTCCCTCCGGTCCATAGATTTGTGCTGCAGCCTGTGGAGAAACGATCTCAAAGGGATTCCTCCGAGATGTGCTGCCTTCCCGGTACACCGCCGCACTGCCGCATCTTCAGGGGAGAGACGCCGTAGAACTTCTTAAAGCAATAGCTGAAGTAGTGTTGGTCTCGGTATCCGCAGCACCGGGCGATCTCCCCAATCGGAGTGTCTCCCTCGCGGAGGAGCGCTAGAGCGGCCTCCATCCGCTGCTTGGTGAGCAGGTTGATGAAGGTGTTTCCGGCGTACTTCTTCATGTTGGCGCTGAGGTAGTTGGGGCTCACATGCAGCGCCTGGCAGACAGACAGCAGCGAGAGGTCTTCGTCTCTGTACTGCTGCTGGATCATCCGGATGGCCTGTTGGCAGAGCTGTCTCACACCGCCTTGGGTGTCTCTCGCCAGTATGTCATAGGCCGTACAGCAGAGATCCCGGACCCGCCAGATCAGTTGGTCTCTGTCCATCTGCAGGGGATGGTCCAGCTCGCAGCGCTGGAAGAGAAGGGCGGTCTCCGGAGTGCCGAGGGTACAGAGCAGGACTCTGTGGAGATCTGTGAGCAGGTGGAGGACTGCCATGTCCTCTGGATTCCTATGGAGAAAGAAAGAGAGATACTGTTCCAATGCCTCTTTGCTGGGACCAGACAGGAGCCGCTTCAGGTCTGCCCCCACATCAACCGATACCTTGCTCTCCTTTGGCCCGGCATCCAGCAGGTCCGCATAGCGGCGGATGCCTGTACCCTTGGAAAACCGCAGGGCATCTATCGCCTCCAGATAGGCCAGGCGGCAGTGAATGAGGCGATCAAAGGGACGGCTGATCCCGAGAAAACAGTCTGAATCAAAGCGATGGCGGAGAATTTGGAGCAGATCCTCCAGGGCTCTGTCCCGATGGGGAAAATCGGGCTGTGCGGCAAAGAGGGTGAGCACCCGCCCGCCGGAGACGATGGAGCAGGTGTTGCCGTACTGTTGCAGCATCTGGTCTATGGCGCAGGCCGCCTCCGGCAGATGGGGGAGATCCATAGAGACAGCCAATACTACCAGGGTATAGGGCTCAATCAGGACAAAACCCTGTTCCGCCAGGGTGGAGAGAAGAGACTCCTCTGATTGGGGAAGGGCAGAGCCATCCAGCAACAGGGAGGATACCGTGAGGGATAGCTTGGTGTACTGTGCTGAATTTGGGGAAGAAGAGGACTGCTGGTCTGTTCTCTTCTGGCAGTCTGTGGTCTCCAGGGGATATACAAAGTCCTCTGCTCCTGGGGGAAAGGAGGCTTGAAGCATGGACTGGATCTGCTGGGGGATGTCTGTGCCGTCCTGCATGAGATCCCGTTCCTGATCCTGCATCATGTTCTCCTCCTCTCTGGGTTGCCGGTCTTTAGCCTGCAAGCCGTTGTCTGGGTAGGATACACCATGTGCAGTGTTCTTCCAAGGGAGAGTCCCATAAATGGGACTTTCAACAGAATAGATGTCGATTTTCTTGCATTTTACCCCTTTCTACCGCACTTTTGATGGAAATAAGTTCATACAGCGATTCGTCAAGAATAGGAAGGAGGGGGATGTGCCGAAGCACATCCCCCTCCAGGACAAGGCCGGATGGGTTGCCCCACCCGGCCTGAAACACGATCAGCTGGTCTTTGGTACTGCATCTGTCTGCGGGTGCTCCATCCGTATGTGAAAGCGCTCCGCACCCTGGTGGAGGTCTGCAAGAATCTCCTGGGCCGTCATACGGAGGTAGCGGCGGGAGTTGTATGCCCGGAGCCTGCGGATGTCTTCCAGATCGAAGCGGTCTGAGAGGACTGGTTTTTCCAGCAGCATCTCCTCAGGCGTGTCCTCCTCTTCGTCTTCCCCAGACAGCATAGACGGAAGGCAAATTTCCAGATCCCTGTACCCCTCCAGGAGAGTGAGTGCCCTGATGCCGCGGGATACCTGGACCGTTGCAGTGTGCATGTTCCAGGACACAAAGATGCTGCAGCCAGACAGAAGGGCATTCGCGATGTGCTTGCAGTCTGCATGCTGCTTCTGCGGCAGGATGCCCATGGCGAGGATCCGGTCTTCCAGTTCTGCTGTTCTCTCATCGGAGGAAACCAGGTGATGGGGCACGCTCTCCAGGTAGGACTGCAGCAGGGCAAGCTTCTCGGTACTGAAGCCTTCCAGTTCGTCCACCACGCCATCTGGGATGTACGCCTCATACTTTCGCTGCATGAGGAGGTTCCAAAGTGCCCAGGTGTCCTGTACCTTCTCAGACGTATCCTGCTGAATCAAATCGCGGAGCACAGATGGGTCCAGATATACCTTTTCTTCCCGATCCACAAGCGATCTCTCCTCTCGTTCTCATACTCTGGGCTGGATGATCACCAGGCCGAACCAAAATGCCATATGGAAAGCGCATTTGAGGTCGGCCCAGTTATGAGTGGTAAATGCGGCCAGGAGATCACGGCGATCTCCTGGCCGCTTGTCTGAATGAATGGTGCTGTGTGAGTTTTCTCACCGATTCAGGTCTCTGTGGCCGCGATTGTAAAGCCAGAGTGCCAGGACGATACCCGCGATCATGACGATGATCCCTACCACCAAGATCAGGTTGGCGAACCCAATGAAGATCTGGCCCATGTCGCTCACTACGTCCACTTGCCCGAACCCGGAGCCGACACCCAGGCTGTCCTTGATCTGCTCGATGGCCTCCGGCGGCAGATTCTCTCCGCCTTCGATGGTGAAGCCGCTGGTGCCGAACCCATCGAACCCGCCGAAGGCATCCATGGAGATCCGGAAGAACTGCCCGAACATGAAGCGGGCGATTCCACCTACGATGGAGAAGCCCAGTCCGGAGAGGGCCACATACACGCCGGCCAGCCATCCAAAGCGGCGGAACAGATTGCCCAGGAAGCCGGGCATGCGGTCCAGCCAGTCTTCTTGTCTTACACTGCCGGTCTCCGGTGCGGTCTTCTGAAATGCCGCCTCCGAACCGAGATCCGCAGCTGCTTTGTCCTGCTCGGGCTCGTCTTCGCTCAGCAGATCATCTGTGGTGATGCCAAAGACCTTTGCCAAGGAGACCAGTTTTGCCACTTCAGGGGTGGCATCGCCCAGCTCCCATTTGCTCACTGCCTGGCGGGACACGCCCACTGCGGCGGCCAGCTGTTCCTGGGACATCTTGGATTTCGTGCGGTAGTAGTAGATCTTCTCGTTGAGCTTCATTTTCCATTTTCTCCTCTCTGCCGGGGCCACCGGACGGGCTCAGGATAGCAGGAAAGATGGTAGCGGTCTACCAATTTGGGCTGGAAGATGCCGCAACCAATGGTTGCAACCGGGCAAAGTTGCGGAAAAAAGGGGCTGGTTGCGGGGGTGAGGCAGGGCTCCCTGCCCGTGTTCTGGAGCAAAATAACATAAGGCCAAAGAAAAGTCAACGGAGGAAGGGGCATGGGCTTACAGGGAGGAAAGACTGCTTTGCACCAAGTGGATGTAGAATTCTCGGGAGTATCTGTGAAAAGCTTTTTCCCTCTTAATCGAGCCCGCCATAATACATCGCCATGCTGTCCTTCGTGATGATCACGTTGCACGATTCCCCGGGAGAATAGCCTTTCCGGGCGTCAATCCACGGATCTTCCATATGTGTCAGCCGACTGAGGTACTGAATATCCCGATGCCCATAGTGGTCTAAAACCATTCCAACGGTCTCTTTCTGATTGTCATTCAATCTGGAACTGTCCCCGTCCGTGATATCTTCCGCAACAAGATCAAATCTACCTTTAAATCTCTGGAAGAGTACCGGGCAAATCGGACCGTTTGCCCAAGCCTCGAAGTCCTCGTCAAACAACGGCGTATCATCCCAGACCAGAGACCAAGCCTGGGCATAATAGCAGAGTTTCTGGAGTTTCACAGTGGACGTGCGGCCACGCATCTCCAGAATGTACCGTGCGGCATCGAAAATAGAAGCCATTCGTTCGAGCCTCCTTGTATATTGCATTATACACATCATGAGCATCTGCGCAAGGCTCAAAATCCGGGTAGCAAAATATGGTATTGTTCCATAGCCTGCTGCAGGCAGTGATACTCTTCTACGAAAGCGAGGGCTTACCGATGGGGAGATGGACAGTAAAAAACAGGGGGAAGTGCCGAAGCACATCCCCCTCTGCCGCTTTGCGAATCGGCATCTACACCTTTGCACATGGCTTGTGCACGATGCTTCTGCTTCACGCTACACGGGCGCACGATAAATCCCTCTTGCTGGATCACGAAAAAACCTTTAGGGACTCCAACCTCCCTATCGGAGACTGAGCACAACAACAGACCATACGTCACCAAACCAGCCGGATTTCCGTGAAGAAACGGGTAGGCCTAGATCCGAAGTACATTGTACATTAGCGCAAGTGGTGTGGCCACACCGGGCTTGAGCATGGCGTGTTTAGGAATTTAGGAAATTTTCTTCGCTTGAACTTGAAAAAGGCCTTGACAAGTCACACAAGAAGGAGTATCATCTACCTAGATGGAAGTCTGAGATCAAACCCCATCATTGTCAGAGGAGCCGCCTGGTGCAACAGGCGGCTCCTTTTCCTCTTCATGAATCGCGTTGGATACTTTGTCAGCTGCTCTGTGGATGTAGTCAGACAGTTTGTCTCCAGCTTCCAGAAAAGCAACGAAAAGTACAAAACCCTTCGCAAACTCAACGAAAAAGTCGGGCATATGCCCACTCCCCCTTTCTTAGTCACAATCATTGCGATTTCCGCCCATATGTGTCATGTATGTACAGGCATGTCGTGTACAGACTGAGCATTAGATGCT
>CANRFN010000128.1 GCA_947629915.1 uncultured Oscillospiraceae bacterium
TCGCCGCCCTTCAGGGTGAAGGTAGCCACGCCGTTGGTGAATGTCATGCCGCCGTAGGTGCCGTTGATTTCGGGATCACTGAGGGTGACGGTGAAGGTCCAATCGTGATTCGGATCGGCATCTTCGCCCTCGAGGACCTTAGTAACGGTGAGGTTACCTTTCTCGGGCTCTGGTACAGGCGTTGGTTCCGGTGTGGAAGTGGGTGTTGGGGTTGTTTCAGGTCCCGGCGTTTCTCCTGGTCCCGGCGTCTCCCCTGGTCCTGGCGTCTCTCCCGGTCCTGGCGTCTCTCCCGGTCCCGGCGTTTCTCCTGGTCCTGGCGTCTCATCTGGTCCCGGCGTTTCTCCTGGTCCTGGCGTTTCTCCTGGTCCTGGTGTTTCTCCCGGTCCCGGTGTCTCTCCTGGGGTCGGTGTTGGTATCGGTGTCAGGGTTGGGGGCGGCGTTAGGGTTGGGGTCGGTGTCGGCATCGGCGTTGGCGTGGGAGTCGGGGGCGGTGTCGGCATCGGCGTTGGCATGGGAGTCGGGGTTGGTGTCGGAGTTGGGGTTGGGGTCGGTGTCGGTGTTGGTGTCGGTGTTGGAGTCGGTGTTGGTGTTGGTGTCGGCGTTGGAGTTGGAGTCGGTGTTGGTGTTGGTGTTGGTGTTGGTGTTGGTGTTGGTGTTGGTGTTGGTGTTGGGGTTGGGGTTGGTGTCGGTGTTGGTGTCGGTGTCGGTGTCGGTGTTGGCGTGGGTGTTGGAGTCGGGGTCGGAGTCGGAGTCGGTGTTGGTGTCGGCGTTGGAGTCGGTGTCGGGGTCGGAGTCGGTGTTGGTGTTGGTGTTGGGGTTGGGGTTGGTGTTGGTGTTGGTGTTGGTGTTGGGGTCGGGGTCGGAGTCGGTGTTGGTGTTGGTGTTGGGGTTGGTGTTGGTGTTGGGGTTGGTGTTGGTGTTGGTGTCGGCGTGGGTGTTGGTGTCGGCGTTGGAGTTGGAGTCGGTGTTGGGGTTGGGGTTGGGGTTGGGGTCGGCGTGGGTGTCGGTGTTGGGGTTGGAGTTGGAGTCGGCGTTGGAGTTGGAGTTGGAGTCGGTGTCACTTCTGGTCCATCAGGAGTTACAGATGGTCCATCAGGGGTTACAGATGGTCCATCAGGGGTTACAGATGGCCCATCACCGGTAATCGGCATAATAGGATACGGATCAAGATTGTCAATTGCGTAAGCGATGTTATCAAGTCCAATCAAGCCTGCAATGATGGCAAGTACAAGCACAATCGCACAGATGCATCCCCATTTTGGTTTAAATTCCATAAGCAATGCTCCCTTCTAGCAAATCTCAATGTCAACGTACTCATATCAAGGAAGTTTACTTTGACGTATAGGTCAGAAACAAATTCTCAGGTTTTCTTTCCGCTTTTATTACGCACAGTTTGATTCACCGTTTCCCGCAATGCTCTCGATGGTCGGAAGATTGGTTTCACGCCTGCGGGAATGACGTGCTCTTCCATTGTTTTTGGGTTTCGGCCAATACGCTCGGTCGTGGGATGTAATTCAAAGATTCCAAATTCAGGGAAGCAGACAGACTTCTTTGTCAGGAGAGATTCGGTAAGGGTTTGCAGGAACTTTTCGATCAACTCCTCCGCCTCATCTTCCGTTACACCAGCTCTTCGCGCAAAATGCCTGATGAATTCTCTCATATATACTTGTGGTCGATTCTGCTGATACTTCGACATATACTCCCTCCCTTCCTCAGTGTTTCTTATCTTGCTTACTTGTGTATACATTTTTCCAAACAGTCCTCAAAATTGTCGTGGAGTAATCAACTCTGCGACAAAGTTCCAAAAATCCGAGTTTTCGTCCAGTTTCGCGCCATTTCACCTGAGAAATTGTTATAAATTAGCTGTCTTTTCGAGATCTGACGGCGCATTTGACGGCTCATAACCGTTCATTCCAAGAGCCTGCAGCATACATATCCACGCGCCCTTACAATCTTTGTACTCCCAGCAAAGACAAAATGAGCGTGGTATTATTGCAAAGTCCAGTGTACAAGGACAAATTTGCTTATTTCAACCACGTCGTCTGACGGCGCATCTGACGGCGGATTCCAATTAGCACTACCATATATGTTACTTTGTCGCTAAAGTCCTTCGAAAAAGCTCAGAAAAAGTTCGTAAATTTCAGAACTACCCTATTGATTTTGAGCAGGAGAGGTGGTAGAATCCGAAACAGTTTTTGGGGGAGCCGTCTGTCGCAGAGTTGATTACTCTGCGACAATTTTCGTCTCTATGGCCGCCCAGACATCCCCGCCTGGCGCAAGCCAGACCTCCCGGAGCAGGCAGATATAGACCACCGTTTGGTCCTGATTCCTCTGCGCACCAGCATTGCTGTGAGTACCATGAACCCCACAAAGACTCCCTCCACGACTTGCAGCAGAGCTAGATCCGATTCCAGCTGTCCTCTGTGCTCCGCACCGTGATCGCCCATCATCCCAGACATGAACGGCAGCGTTATATCGTCCTGCAAGATCCTGTCTCGTAGTGCCGCACAGACGCTGCCCTCAGCTACGCCGCGACCTCCGATCAGCAGAAGAGGAGACTTGTATGATCTGAGCCTTCGTCCCCACTGTAATCCGATGCGCTAAAATGGCCTACTCGCGACGAATTCAGGTCGGGCCCTGAGAGTCCAAAAAGTTTAACACATGCATTACGAAAACCACCTGAAATGATAGCCGATCCTGGTGCGTGCATGGCATATTCTGCGGCATTGAGCATGGTGCGTAGCCAATCAGGTTCTGAGGCTGGGGAGGGGGTCGGGGGGACGGCCCAGTCCGGCCCCCAGAAAGCCTCGTGAAAGTACCACGCTGATCAGCCGCCGATGCGGGCCCATGTGCTATGCTTGAGGAGCCCGGCGTACCTGCCCTTACGAAGCATCTATCAGGTCCGTCGGCACGACACCAGAAGCACATGGGCCAAGGGCAGTCAAGGAGCCCATCGGGCAGAGTGGAGATTTCCGAAGGAAATACTACTCGATTCCTTGACTGGCCCGCGAGCGAGGCGGCTCAGCTATCCAATTTTATGTTCCAAACAAGACGCGCAAGCGCCTACGCGAATTTGGTCGAAACAGTGCAAAAGAGCGCGTCGGTTAACACCCACAAAGCAAAAAACCAGCCAGCGCAGGACCATACATCCTGCGCTGGCTGGTTTGCCTTGCTATTCCATTTCCTTGCATTTTCAACCTCTGCACAATCCCATCCACCGGCGTGCCGAGCTGTCTGCACTGGCCCTCTGGGGCAAATTACCGGCTGACCCCAAAGGCCCGCCGGTTCAACCGCACAAAGCCCACCGGCCAGACCGGTGGGCAAAAAGAAATAGGACGATCCTTTCGAATCGTCCTATTCGAGTTGCGGGGGTGGGATTTGAACCGCACGACCTCCGGGTTATGAGCCCGACGAGCTACCAGACTGCTCTACCCCGCGATATACAATGCCGGAGACCGGGATCGAACCGGCACGAGATCGCTCCCACGGGATTTTAAGTCCCGCGCGTCTGCCAATTCCGCCACTCCGGCCAGCCAGCATGCGTATACTAGCACATGGGCCGGGGGCTGTCAAGGGGGAAATTGAAATATTTTTTCGCCAAATGCAGACAATATTTTCCATACACACCGTTTTCAGGGCAATTCTCCCCTTCCGCTGTCCATCAGAGGCCAAATTGCCGGCCCCGCGCCTTTGAAAGGCGCGGGGCCGGCGGTTTCATCTGCTATGCGGCCAAACTGTTTCTCACTGCACAGCCTTCTCTGCAAAGGCCATGAACAGCGCGGCGGCCTCGGCACGGGTCAGGGTACCATGGGGATTCAATTCAGTGCCATCTCCGGACAGGATACCGGCAGAGACAGCCCATCGGACGGCGGTCAGGGCATCGGTGCTCACGTCATCCGCATCCGTGTAGGCGCTCAGGTCTGCGGCGGCTGTCACATCCATCCCCTGTACCACGGCATAGCGGCAGAGGGCGAGGACGGCCTGCTCTCGGGTGACGGTCTCATTGGGGGCGAACTTGCCGGTCTCGGCGGCAGTCAGGAGAGCGTTGTCCGCGGCCCAGGCGATGGCATCTGCATACCAAGAGCCTTCTGCCACATCGGAGAAGGTGCTCTCCCCGCCGGTCTTCTTCCCGTCCAGGTTCCACAGCATAGTTGCCATCATGGCACGGGTCATGGAGGTGTCCGGCTCCAGGGTGGTGGCGCTGGTGCCACTCATGAGGCTGTTCTCCACGGCGTAGCTCAGTGCGGTAGTGTATGGGGAGTCGGCAGGAACATCGGTGTAGGCATCGAGGGCGTTGGCTGAGCCCTGGGCGGCGGCATCTGCCAGGACGGCGGTGCCGAACACTGCCGGAGAGGACCAGCCCTGGCCAGACTCATCAAACCAGCTCACGGTGCCGATCCGGGCCCCATCTGCGCCATCGTTGATCTGCAGCTCCAGGCCGATCTCGGTGCCCACTGCCGGGGTGATGTCCGTCCACTTGAACGCTGCCTCTACCACGTACCCGTCTGCGGTCTTCTTGGTGGCGGAGGTGACGTTCTCGGCGGTGCACTTGGTGCCGTTGAAGCTCTGCTCATTGTCGAAATTGATGCGGAACTGCTTGTCGTCTTCCTCATAGCCATCGGTCTTGCCGTTGTTCTCATCGAGAAAGACCTCGGCGGAGTCCTGCTCATGGACCTGGCTGGAGCTCTTGTCCAGGGCGGGATCGGTTACGGTCATGAGGAGATAGAGGTTGTCTGCATCCCAGAGCAGCTTGGCGGATGCGGAGGCCGCCGGGGTGCCGGTCTGGATGGTGAGGGGGATGGCGGGGACATTGGCCCAGGCATCGTCTGTCTCCCCGTCCACCTGCACGGTGCCACTGGAAATGGACATACAAGGTTTCGCCATGGCCACGGCGAAGTACTTGCTGCTGGTGTCCTGGCCCATCTTCAAGTCGTTGTAGGCGAAGGACTCGCCGCCGTTGCGAACCACCACGTCAAAGGCAAAGCTGCTGCCCACTGTCAGCGCGGCGTCCACGGCAAACTCGGCCACATAGCCGCCGTCCACTGCCTTTGCCGCGCTCCGGGCAACAGAGCACTTCTCCGGCGCATCCGTTCCGCCGGTGCGGTCCAGATACAGGTCCACGCCGTCCTCGTCCTCGGCGGTGGCATCCTGGACGGTAACTTTCACCTTCAGGGAATTGGCGTCCCAGATGATCTGGAAGGAGGCATCGATACCGGGGATGTCGTAGGTCTTGCTCATGGCGTAGGGGTCCTCCCCATCCACCGCCTGCATGGCCACCACGTTGTTGATGTAGGGCTCCAGTTTGTCCGGGTCCACGAAGGCCCAGAAAGCGGGCTTGGCCTGGTAGTCGTCATCGAAGAGCAGCGGGCACTGGGGGCTGGTCCCGTCTGCGGCGCCGCCCACGTTGCTGCTGCTCTGCAGCCAGGAGGCCCCATCGTAGATGCCCCAGATGGTGATGCCGTTGCAGTCGATGGCGTCCATGGCATCAATGGCCTTCATGGTCTCATAGATCTCCTTGTACCGATAGGCCTGCTTGGTGTACTCATCGGAGCGGGTGGCATCGGTGCCATCATAGGTGTCGCTGGCCTTCAGGTCCAGTTCGGTGAGCTGCACCTTGCCCACGATCTCGCCGTAGGTCTCGGCGGCAGTCTGGATCTGGTTCACGGTGGGGCCGGACATGTTGTGGTGGGACTGCATGCCCATGCCATCGATCCGGGTGGGCAGGATCTCATCGCTCTCGTGGGCCTTCACGGCCTTCAGAAGGGCTGCGATGCCGTCCACCTTGTTGCCCACGCACTCGTTGTAGTCGTTGTAATAGAGCTCGATGGTCTCGGGGGCGTAGTAGTTGGCATAGCGGAAGGCGTTGATAATGAAGTCCTCGCTCTGGTACACCGCCCACCAGGAGGAGCTCTCTTCCTCGGTGCGGTAGGTGCCGGTGGTGTCGCTCACGGCCTCATTCACCACGTCCCAGCCGTAGAACAGGTCTTTGTATGCACTGTCTGGGCCGGTGAGGGTCTCCAGGACGGTCTTGATAAACCACTCCTGGCGGATATCCATCTCCTCGGCGCTCACATAGGGCTTGGAGGCGTCCCAGTCCTCGTGGAAGAACCACTCGGGGGTCTGGGAGTGCCAGGTGAGCACATGGCCCCGGATCTGGATGGCGTCCTCCGGGTGGCTGTCGTTATAGGCCTTGATCACGTCCAGCATCTTGATGGCCAGACTGAAGTTCAGCGTGGGATAGGATCCGGTCACGGTGTCGCCATTAGCCCGGGTCCAGGTGAGCTCTTGGAATTCGAGGGCGGCGGAGCTGTCGTTCTGATAGCCAAACAGGGCGTCTGGCTTCAGCTCGTTCTCAAAGGTGATGGCGTTGAAGTGCTTCTCCACCAGCTCCATGAGAGTCTCGTTGGTCACCTGGTTGTTGTTCACGCAGACACCGATGTGGGCATCTTCCCCCAGGCCGGATGCGCTGGCCACGGTGTCCTTGAGGTCCGGGATGTCCTTCTCAATCTCCTTCTTGGGCAGAGAGGTCACCTCCATCTGCAGGGTGTCCACGTCAAAGGAGAGGCCGCTGCTGCCCACCAGCTGAATCTGGACCTGGTCGTGGCCGGACCGGACGGGCATGGCAAAGGTGCCGGTGTACAGCTGCCAGTCCGCGGTGAGGGCGGGGTGGCTGTCCCAGGTGATGGCAGCGCCCTGGGAAGAAGACCAGTCTGCGCTGGCGCTGGTGATGTTCAGGCTGATCGCCCCGTCCTCCGTATCCCCTTCCGCCTTCGCATAGAAGGAGAACGCGCCCTCTGCACCGGCGGGCAGGAGCTTTGCGATGTCCGCCGCCGCGACCTGGGCGGTTCCCACGCCGCTGCTGTCTGCGGTGACGGAGAGATAGTAGTCTCCGCTGTCCGGGGATGGCTTGGCGCTGTCCCCGTAGGCCACCCGGGCGATGTTCTCGGGAGACCAGTTGGCATCGTTCCACCAGTAGAGATTGCCGCTGTCGTCCGCCCCTTCAAACGCGGTGTTGTAGTCTGTCAGGACGTTGGTCTGGACGGGCTCTGCGGCCAGTGCTGCGCCGGGCAATGCGCCCAGGGCCAGCAGAGAGGCCAAAGCGCCTGCCAGAAGCCGTTTTGCTTTCTGCATCGTGGTTCCTCCTCAAAGTGTTCAGATTCTGGGCCATTGGGCCCGTTAGCCCAATCATACCATCCCTTGGGAGAAAACATGGATGGACAAACTGAAGCAGATTTCCGGAGAAGTTGCAGGGCCTCTCCGGCGGGGCATGGAGGCACATTCAGACCTGTGGAAGCCCTCTGCGCCGACCGATCCCCCTGCAAAATCAGCGTTTTTCCCCTTGACGAAGCCCCCGAAACGTGCCAAACTACAGACGAATCCAACAAGGAGGCATTTTTCGCAATGGCCACAGAACTGACACAGAAAGACATCGAGCTCATGAAGCAGGAGCTGGACTACCGCCGCACCGTTCTCACCCCTCAGCTCACAGACGCGGTAAAGGTAGCCCGGGGCTTCGGCGATCTCAGTGAGAACTTTGAATACAAGGCAGCCAAGCAGGAGAAGAACAAGAACGAGAGCCGCATGCGCTACCTGGAGAACACCATCAAGAACGCCGTCATCATCAAGGAGAAGCCGGTCTCCAAGGACACCGTCTCCCTCTACGACAAGGTCACCCTGTGGATGGAGGACGATGACGAGGAGACGGAGATCCGGATCGTCACAACGGTGCGGCAAAACGCTCTGCAGGGCCTCATCAGCAAGGAGTCCCCCGTAGGCCGGGCGGTGCTGGGCAAAAAGGTGGGAGACCGGGTCACCATTGTGGTGAGCCCCACATACAGCTACGAGGCCGTGATCAAGGCAGTGGAGCCCGGCGAGGACACCGGAGAGGCCCCGCTGCGCAGCTATTGAGCACCACTCCTCCGCCTCAAGGCAACTCCATAGAAACCACAAGTCCGGCGTGCAGCGGTCTGCACGCCGGACTTTTCGTTTGTCTGATACGTGATTCGGGCTGGGTCCTCACATCTGCAGCACGATGCCCGCCACGGCGGCCGCGGCGATGAAGCAGATGGGGTGCAGCTTCTTCAGGGGGCTGTACTTGATGAGGACGAATACCACCACCGCCAGGATCACCGCGATCCAGTGGATCTCCGGCAATGCGGCGCCCACGTCCCGGGTGAGGGCAATCCGGGCCACCTGGAGCATGGCGGAGGTGATGAGGGCCACCGAGGCCGCCCGCAGTCCATAGAAGACGCTGTCCACCAGCTTGGACTCCCGGAACTTCTGGAGGAAGCCGGCGATGATGAGGATGATGATCACCGAGGGGAACACCAGGCCCAGGGTTGCGCAGATGCCGCCGGGGATGCCCGCTGTACTGAAGCCCACATAGGTGGCCATGTTCACCCCCATGGGACCGGGGGTGGACTCGGACACGGCGATCATGTCCGCCAGCTGGCTGTGGTTAAACCAGCCGGTACGGTTGCCCAGGTCTGTGAGAAAGGGGATCGTGGCAAGGCCGCCGCCCACAGAGAAGAGGCCTACCTTGCAGAACTCAAAGAAGAGCCGGAGGAGAATCATGCCTTCTTCCCCCCTTTCCCAGTGTACCGGACGAACACGCCGGCAAAGGCGGCCAACACCACCAGGGTAACCGGCGAGGTGAGGATATCCATCACAGCAGCCACCGGACCTGCCGGGAAGGTTACGAAGGTTCCCAGCGCTGCCAGCACCAGCACCACAATGTAGATGATGCAGGTGGGGATGTCCTTCACGGCGCCCTTCATCAGGCGGATCACGCTGGAGAGAATCAATGCCACCACGCCGGCGCGGACTCCGTTAAAGGCATGAATCACCACCGGCAGCTCGGCGAAGTTGCTGAGAAAGGTGGCGATCACCAGAATGATCACGATGGAGGGGAAGACAATTCCCAGGGTGGCGATGATACCGCCAGGGATGCCCGCCTGGGCAGAGCCCACAAAGGTGGCGGTGTTCACGGCAATCACGCCGGGGGTGCACTGGCCCACGGCGTAGTAGTCTGCCAGCTTTTCCTCGGTGGTCCATCCCTTGTTGTCCGCCAGCTCCCGCTGCATGATGGGGAGCATGGCGTACCCGCCGCCGAAGGTACATACCCCGACCCGGGCAAAGGTGAGAAAGAGATCCAGGTAGATGTTCATTCTGTGAGTTCCTCCAGTTGCTGCTGCCAGAGGGCCGCCGCTGCATCGCTGGGCATTCTCCAGTCCCCTCTGGGAGACAGCGTTACAGTGCCCACTTTCGGGCCATCCGGTAGGCAGGAGCGCTTAAACTGCTGGTTGAAGAAGCGGCGGTAGAAGTTGCGGAGCCATTTCAGCAAAGTGGCGTTGTCCCAGCGGTCTCCCAGGGCCGCCTGGGCGAGGCGGTACACCTTCCGGGGCGGAAAGGCCCAGCGGACGGCGTAATAGAGGAAAAAGTCGTGGAGCTCGTAGGGGCCCACCAGATCCTCCGTCTTCTGGGCGATCTCCCCATCTTTCGGAGGCAGCAGTTCCGGGGACACCGGGGTGGCCAGGATGTCCCGGAGCACGGCGGCAAGGCGGGGCCGGGTCTTCTCAGCCTCATCCGCGTAGTATGCCACGAGGTGCCGCACCAGCGTCTTGGGGATGGACCCGTTCACGCCGTACATGGACATGTGGTCTCCGTTATAGGTAGCCCAGCCCAAGGCCAGCTCGCTGAGATCACCGGTGCCCACCACCATGCCATTGGTCTGGTTGGCGATGTCCATCAGCACCTGGGTGCGCTCCCGGGCCTGGCCATTTTCATACGTTACAGAGTGGTCCTCCATGTCGTGGCCGATGTCCTGGAAGTGGACGGACACCGCCTTGCCGATGTCCACCACCCGCAAGGTGGCACCCAGTTCCTCTGCCAGGATCTCCGCATTGGACCGGGTACGGGCGGTGGTGCCAAAGCACGGCATGGTGACAGCTACGATGTCCTTCCGGTCCCGTCCCATGGAGTCCATGGCGATGGCGATGATAAGGGCCGCCAGGGTGGAGTCCAGGCCACCGGAGACGCCCAGGACGGCGGTGGC
Source organism: uncultured Oscillospiraceae bacterium (assembly GCA_947629915.1). Lineage (GTDB taxonomy): Bacteria > Bacillota > Clostridia > Oscillospirales > Oscillospiraceae > Enterenecus. Next base: position 10,055 of record CANRFN010000128.1, read on the forward strand.
GGCGTGGGTGTGGGCAAGCCGCTTGCGAAGGCCGGAGGCTGCGATGGTGAGGATCTCCCGGCAGCGGACAGACCGATCCCCGTGGTCTGCCGGCACAAAGGGGTTGGGGGCGATGAACCGGGTGAGCGCCGTCTCCTCCACTGTAAGGGGGAAGGACTGATAGGCATAGAAATCGTCCCGGATGGGGGTAAAGCTGGTGTTCCGCCGCCGCTCTCCGGCGAGGCGGTCTACATCTACCTCCGTTAAGGTGAGGCCGGTCTCAAAGCGGCGCTCTGCCAGGATGGAGCCGTTCTCGCCGATGAGATTGTGGCCCACAAACACCAGGTCCGTGGTGGACTCCCCTTCCCCGGCGTCTGCATACACATAGGCGCAGAGCAGCCGGGCGGACTGTCCGGAGACCAGTTGGCGGCGGTAGTCTGCCTTGCCCACCACCTCATCGGAAGCTGAGAGGTTGAGGATGAGCGTGGCACCAGCTCTTGCCAATGCGGTAGACGGGGGATCCGGCGCCCAAAGGTCCTCGCAGATCTCCACACCCACCTTCAGGTTTGGCATAGATGTGCAGCAGAAGACCTGTCTGCGGTCCAGGGTGGTCTGCTGTCCAGCCAGCTCGACAGAGACGCTCTCCTCCGCCCCGGAGGCAAACCAGCGCTGCTCATAGAACTCGCTGTAGTTGGGAAGCCAGGTCTTGGGCACCAGCCCCAGCAGCTTCCCGTGACACAGCACAGCGGCGCAGTTGTATAACTTGCCGCTGCGTCTCTCCCGCACGGGAAGGCCGATGGCGATGAGCATGTCCAGGTCTGCCGTGGCCAGCAGCACCTGTTCCAGTGCTCTCTCCGCCCCGTCCAGCAAGGTGTCCTGGAGGAACAGGTCCCCACAGGTATAGCCGGTGAGGCAGAGCTCCGGCAGGGCCAGTACCTTTACCCCGCTCTTTGCCGCCTCCTGCATCAGCGCGATGCACTGCCCGGCGTTAAAGGCGCAGTCTGCCACCCGGATCTCCGGGGTGCCGGCTGCCACCTTGATAAATCCGTCTTTCAAGAGAAAAAACCTCCTGCACTGAATTTCGCCCCATATTACCGCAAACAATCGCAGATTGCAACGTCTTCCCCGCAAAACCGTTGGAAATCTGAAATTCGCCGGCCCTGCCCCGCCTATTTTCAGGATTCTCCATAGAGCGCCTCTCTGCCGCTCAACCACGCTTCCAGAAATTGTGCGTTGTGCGAGGGCATGAATTTTCGTTGAAAATCCGGCCTGCGTGTGATATTCTTCTCCCATCTTTCTGAGCGTCCGTTCTCTTCGCAGGGATGCAGGGACATCTCCGGGATTTGGCAGACTTCCCCCACGCCCTGTGGAAAGCCCGCAACAGGGCGGCGTACCAAAACTATTGGCCTGTGGGGGACTGCAAGACGCTGCAGCAGATGGCAAACTGCGTACCTCTACCTCACCCTTGACCGGGATGAGAAAGGCGATGGCAATGTCTACTTCCGGAACCTGGTGGACAAAGCCGAACCCGGACGCGGGCTACTTGGAAGATGACGATGTGAACGGCTGCGACCTCTCGGATGACGAGGACAGCATTTTCGATACGGAAGACAACGAGCCGGTATAAGCCGAGTCCAATTTGCCGGCCGGGGTGAGAGCGCTTCACCCCGGCAAAAATGTATTGCCCCACTATTGTGGAGATGGTATAATTGGTGTGTAGCTCCCTGATACACAGCGGGTTTGCACATACGGAAAAGTATAGGGATCATCTAGTGCTGCGCGGAGTAAATAAGTGTGCAATGAGCAAAGACTCCCCTTAAGGCGTGTGGATGCAGCGAGCGGCTAGGATTAAGCAGAAAGAGGTACCCCTCTGTATGTCCACTTAAAGGGCTCGGCCGTAATGTTATATTGTACAATGAATCGGCGGATACTATCAATCATCTCTTGGACAGACTTGTAGCTGGCTCTTTTGAGAAGCCGACGGTTAAGGATGCCAAACCAGATTTCTATCTGATCAAGCCACGAGCAGTGCTTTGGCGTATAAACAAATCGGATCCTATGAGTTTTATCGTGAAGGAACTCGGCTCGTGATTCCATGGATTTGAGAATCCCAGACTCTCCCTTAACTCCAAGGGCCTCATCTGAGATACCAAGACAGTGGGCAATGTAGCGCACCAGGGTCTCTGATTTATGAGTGTTCAGATTATCACACACAAATGTCCAATACCCATCTGGATCTTTTTCTATTAACTTGCTCACAGCATCAGCAAAATCGGTTTCAGTGCGTGTAACTTTGAAATAGGGGCAGACGCAGGTACCATAGATTACATTGTAGAATCCAGTGAAGGAGGTTGTACCGTGCCGTATGTAATTTACTTCATGCTTCGCAGGCATCCCTGGTGCAACAGGCTTGTCCTCAAACACCCGTTCACGCGCTGAAAGCCCTGTCATCTCATCAGTACAGATAATGTACACGGTCTTTGTCTCAGAATCCTCGTTCTTGATTTGCACGCCCTTTACATTATCAATGTTTGTGTAGTCCTCGACAGCATTACCGTCAGGATTCTGAGATTGTTCTTTAAGCATTTCCAGCATGTCTTGCTTTGCTATTTTAGCAAGTTCACCTGCACATCTGTATATTTCACAAATTTCATTTGCCTTAGTTGCAAATGTTTCAGGCGAATCTATCTTCTCTGTGGAATGAAGCCATCCTTCGACCAAATGCGGCTTAATATCTGCTTCCTCTAAATATCGCCCTACTGTTCTGGGTGATATAGACTCGGTTATTTTGTTCTTATTGCAATAATCTGCAAGATCTACATGTGTCCAATTAGATATTTCTATTCCGCACTCTTTCGGATCTCTGCAGGCGATTTCATGGATCTTTACGATCTGTTCATCTGTATATTTGCGTGGAGCACCCTTGCGCGGCAGGTCCCATAGAATACGGAGAACTACCCACTCAAGACTGGCTGGGTCCAACACAGATGTTGCCTGAATTATAGGGTAATATAAAATGAAGCTATTGCGCCACTTACTAACCGTATTCCTTGATAGCCCAACTTCCTTCCCAATCTGGGAGTTAGCACATCCCTTGTTGGCAAGCAAAATAATTTGTGCACGCTGCACGATATCATGTGGTATCTTTCTGCGGTTTGATATTGTATCAAGAACATCGAGAATTTTATCGTCATAGATTGTGATGTCGTTAGCCAAAAAGGGCATTTCTGACACTCCTTTCTCTACCTGTAACTGCACAGTATCACGGAGAATTACAGATTACTCACTCTGTTAACAGCATATTGTTTAACGCATCCTGAATGGCATGGAAAACCGTTTCAAATTTTTCCACTTTGATATGGAGGTTTGCATTTTCTAAGCGCAATCTCAGGATTTCCTCATCCCTTTGTTCATCTTGCTTTAGTTCCAACGTTCCAGCATCATTTTTCTTCTCTTCAGATTGTGCTTTTCCACCAGATTCATTGTGCTTGCCTTCCGATTCGCTTCTTAGATCCAAGAGACGGATTTGCGATTTGCGAAGATATACGTGCACCGCATACAGAGGGACATCAAGCGCCTTTGCCAACAGTGGGCCGGTCCAGTATGGAGCGCCATCCGGTGGAGGAGAATGAACCAGTTCCACCAGCCTCTTCCGAAAGTCCTTGCCATACACATCTTTCGTGCTTCCCCGCGGCAGGTTCAGCAGTCCCTCAATGCCTTGCTCCGCATACCGTCTTTTCCACTTTATGACCGTGTTCGGCTGTGCGGAATGCCGTTCTGCGATCTCTGTGATCGTACTTCCCTGGATGAACTCCAAAACCAAAGTGGCTCTCTCGGCGATTCTCGGCTGTTCAGCATTCTGAATCAGGTCCTGGAGTTCGGCTATTTCGCTCTCACTACACTGCAGAGGTACACTCTTGCGGGCCATGCAACCACTCCTTTCCCGCTCAATAACAGTATAGCAGATGGCGAAGCAATGTCAAGAATTATTTTGCAAAAGTGAAATATTCTATCGATTATAGTATGAATACAATATATTACAGTATGTTTGCGATTTATGTCTTTCTTGCAATATATTGTTGTGCAGACAGAAAGGCAGGGTGGGCTCATGCAAAAGCAAAAGTCCACCCTGCCTTATCCCGAGTTGAATACGAAGTTTTCTACCAAATTCTCTCCGATATTGTTAGAGAGTCCAACAGACCATCGCCACTACTGCTTGAAGTCCTTGGATCGGCCCTACCCACGCCCATTGCACACTTATTTATGCCTTGAACCACTAGATAATCACATGTTACCCACGTAATAGCCTATTATGGAGGTGCCTGAACATGATGCTCATAACGAAACGGACTTGGGAACGGTGGCTTGCTGTACTGCTGTCTGTGGCAATGCTTCTTACCTTGCTGCCGGCAACAGCACTGGCAGCAGAACCAGACGGCGCGGAGAAACAGATCACCGTTCAAGAGGTGCAGGCCCTCATAGATGCCCTGCCGGACGCGGACACTATAACCGAGGTGATATTCGACAAATTTGTTGATTGGAACCGACACTAGCCACCCGAGACCCCCCAGGGGGTACCCCCGATGCCC
>CANRFN010000129.1 GCA_947629915.1 uncultured Oscillospiraceae bacterium
TGAACCCGGCTGCTGAGCTGGATCCAAGGCCTCCTTAAGTGTTGCGCTTCGAACGGGTATCTATTAGACGCTTACGTCGAAGGCGCCCTTGGTGATGGCCACGAGCTTGCCGTCCACCTGGTGGATGGTGGTCATGAGCTTGCGGTCTGAGTCAAAGGGGAGCTCGGCCACCCGAGGGGCCGTGCGGTTCAGATCCTCTTTCGGCATGCCGTCCTTGCGGGCAGCGGAGACGATGGATGTCTCGGTGGGGTCGCCGATCAGCTCTTCCCTGCCGTCCCGCACCACCACGCTGCCATCGCTGCAGAGGGTGCCGCAGGCCAGAAGCTTCCGGACCTCCGGTGCGTTCTTCTCCACCACATCTACCGGATCTTTGGCGCCGTCCAGGAACACCTTGACCAGGGTCATGCGGTTCTGGGTGAGGGTGCCGGTCTTATCGGAGCAGATGATGGAGGCGTTGCCCAAGGTCTCCACCGCAGGCAGCCGCCGGATGATAGCGTTCTTCTTCACCATCCGCTGCACGCCGATAGACAGCACAATGGTTACAATGGCGGGCAGCCCCTCGGGAATGGCGGACACCGCCAGAGAGACGGCCGTCATGAAGATCTCCAGCACCGGGATTCCGTTGGCCACGCCCACCGCAAAGACGATGGCACAGGCCACGAGAGCCAGGATGCCCAGATACTTGCCCAGTTGGGCCAGCTTCTGCTGCAGCGGGGTCTGGCCCTCCGTCTCGCTGTCCAGGAGGCTTGCGATCTTGCCCATCTCGGTCTCCATGCCGGTGCCGGTGACCACGGCGGTGGCGGCTCCGTTGGTAATGCTGCAGCCGGAGAAGACCATATTGCAACGGTCTCCCAGAGGGGCGGCCTCGTCCACCACCGTTCCAGCGTCCTTCTCCGAGGGGACAGACTCGCCGGTGAGGGCGGACTCCTCACTCTTCAGGCTGGCGCTGCGAATCAAGCGGGCATCGGCGGGGATGAAGTCTCCGGCCTCCAGGTGGATGAGGTCCCCGGGCACCAGGTCTGCCGCATCGATACGCTGCTCTTCCCCGCCCCGGATCACCCGGGCCTGGGGCGCGGAGAGGCCTTTCAGTGCCTCCAGCACCTTCTCCGCTTTGCCCTCCTGGACCACGCCCATCACGGCGTTCAGCACCACGATGAGCAGGATCAGCACCGGCTCAAAGAACTCGGTGGGGTCCTTCTCGATGCAGGCGATCACAAAGGAGATGGCCGCCGCAGCCAGAAGGATCAGGATCATCACGTCTTTGAACTGCTCCAGGAAGCGCTGGAAGGTGGTCTTCTTGGGCTTCTCCCGGAGTTTGTTGGGGCCGTACTTGGCCTGCCGCTCCTTCACCTGTTCCGGGGTGAGGCCGGCAGTGGGATTCGTGCTGAGCGATTGCAGGACTTGATCTATGGAGTCATGGTGCGGACACATTCGGATCCCTCCTGTTGGTACAAGGTGGGCCCATATTATTCCACGGAGGGGGCGGTGTCAACGGACAATTTCAAGGTCCTGTCCAAATATTCCCTTTCAGCCAGCCAGAGGGCGTCTTCCCGGACGTTCTACTGGCAAAAGTGCCCGATCCGCCTCTCTCATTTTGCCCGTGCTGTTTCTCTGCTGCCGCTCCGGGCCCCACAATTTGCCTTTGATCACAACAAAGCCCAATTTCCCATACATTTTTTGCTGTACAGACCGCCCTGCAAGTGCTATACTAAAGATACAGCAGACAACGCCGGCTGTTCCCATTTCGGCTTTCACGCCACAAGAGAAAGGATGACGCCCATGAAGGCGCTACTGAATCGATTTCAGAAGACCCCAGCGCTCTACGCAACGCTTCCCATGCTGCTCTCCGCGCTTCTGGATCTGGCCTTTGGCCTCTCCTATATCCAGCGCTTTCTGGGTGCGGTGGCCCAGGTGCTCACCCCGACCATCGTAGCGCAGGCGCTGTTCATCAGCTGCTTTCGAACTGTGCTCATCCTGATCTGCTTCTTTCTCTGCTTCTGGGCCATCAGCACCGGCCGCACCGGCATTCGCTATATGATCCTCCCGGCGTTCCTGGCCGCCTGCCACTTGCTCAGCATCCAACAGGAAGTGGCCAGCGTGGTGGACTACCTGCAGTTGCTCGCCGCGGCGGTGTGCCTCGCGGCCATGATCTTCATACACGTCACAGCAGACAGCAAAGCGGCCAAGAACAAGGCAAAGGCCCCGAAGAGTACCCCCACCCACAGTGCCTGACGGGACAGGCGGGAGGACAGGTGTCCTCCCAGCCGTCTCAGAACGCCCAAATCCCCCACCTCGTTCCGCAGCGTGCGGAACCGTTTCGATAAGGAGACTCAAAGATGCGCAAGAAAAACATAGAAATCACTTGGGAATACCCCAACCTGAAGGGAGACACGCTTCTGGAGCAGTTCCTGGATTTCGAACGGCAGCGGGGCGGGAAGCTGGACGTCAGGGACATCATCGGCTTCATCAACGTGAACAGCGCGTCCATCGTGACGGGGATTGGAATGGCCAACAAGTCCCTGGAGGAGTTCATGTACGAGGCAGACGACCTGGAGGACTACATCATGGGCGAGTACGCAGGCAACGATGCCCTCTTCCGGGCCATGTACGAGAACTGGGGGGAAGAGGGCCCTCTGATGTTCCGCCTAGACACCATCATCGCCCAGACCCGGGAGCAGCAGGAAGAGCTGCCCCATGACGACAGCATCGATGAAGACGGCATGTTCTCCCTCACCCCGGCAGAGGAGCGGCGCTGCCGGATGCTCACAGACTACATCATGTCCATCCGGGGCAGCCGCTCTCTGGCGTACTGCTGTGAGGACAACTACTACGTCTATCAGATTCCGGCGAACCTCTCCGAGGCAGAGGAGGAGTCTTTCGCGGCCGAGGTGGACAACACCATCGCCAACCTGCTCCACAGCAGAACCGGCTCCCTGGTGCTCCGGTACTCCAGTTTCGACCCCAGGCGCATCACGGTCAATGGCTTCCAGTTCAACCGGGGCAAGGTGGACATCGCCGATATCAAAACCTTGAAGCGGCTCTCCAGCATCAACCCGGACGGCATCCGGCACGCCCAGTCCGACATCATCTTCCAGGTCCCCCACCTGAGTCTGCTGTAGAGGGGCCGCGACACCGCTGTATTCGGAAGGTTTCCAATCTCACCCAATGCAATAGGCAATCGAAACCATCTGAGGCGAAGGGAGAAGAGGTACGCATGGATTCCAAGGATCAGCGGCCTAAGTATAGGAAACTGTTGAAGGCAGCCCTTGCCGCACAAGCCAGCATCGGTGCTGCCCCTGAAATCCATATCCGCTGGCTCTGATCTGCTGGAATGAGAAGAAAACAACACAAGAGAGGAATGCTCCCCTGGCTCAAACGCTGGGCAAAGCATTCCTCTCTTTTCTATCAGGCACTACGGCTGCGGTGTCTCTTCTGGCTCATAGGTAGTCCTCATCAGTCCCTGAAGTGGGTGCCCTGAAGAAGAAATCCCTCCCCAGACAGAGCGGAACATGCCTGCACCAGGCGGACGGCAAAGTCTCCCCTGCAGTACCGGACGGTGGGGATGGGAAGCAGCACCGCCCTGCCGTGAAACTTCTCCAAGAGCTGCCAGTACGCCACGCCGCAGAGTGAGCGGGTGTGACACGCGGCGCAGTGGTGTGGAATCCCCGCTGCTGCAAAGGTCTCGTGGATATGGCGCAGATCCAGCTGAGAGGCACATCTCTCCCCTGCCTCATTGTGCGCCGCAGTTTCAATATGCACTTCCTCCTGGAGCGTCTTGTCCACGCCGAAGAGGATCGCATCGGGATCGGCTGTGTCCAGGGCGGCGATGTCCCACTGCAGTCCGGCGAAAGAGTTGGTGAGAAGGCAGCGATCCCCGGGAAGCGCCCGCACCAGCAGACAGGAGGCATTGTGGGCCCCTTTGAAACCAATCCACATACTGCACCCCTCTCAACGGCCCCAAATCTCCTGACCCAGCTCAGCTCATGAGATCACTGGTTGGCACCTCCGCACAGGGATGTGCCTCTTTCCATTTGCGGTTGTTCTCCACCAGCTCCTCGAAGGTCACGGGATAGTAGTCGTTCACCTCCACGGAGGCGTTCAGCACGTTCTCCCGCCGCCAGAGCAGGGGCCAGTAGTCCGCGTTGGTGTTGCCATGGATGTGGCCGTGGACCATGTAGGTCTTGTTCATGTTCTTCCAGGTCACCATGGGGTAGTGGCACAGGGTGACCCACGTCCCTTTCACCATCACCTCTGCCATCAAGGAGACGGACTCGAAATAGCGGTTCACGTCCACCTTGCCCAGCCAGAAGTCATCGTGGTTGCCCAGGATCAGGTGCTTGTGGCCCTTCAGCTGGTCCAGGATGGGGACGATCACCTCTCTGTCCCGGAAGAAGAGATCTCCCAGGAAGTACACGGTATCCCCGTTGGCCACCTTGCTATTCCACCTCTGGAGCATCACCTGGTTCATCTCCTCCGCCGTCTCAAAGGGACGGTCGCAGAGGCGGATGATGTTGGCGTGGCCGAAGTGCTGGTCTGATGTGAAGTAGATCATGGAGAGATCCCCCTTTCAGATGTTCTGAGACCGCATGCCAGCAAATAGCAGTCCAAGCGTATCAATTGCCCCTCTAGCATACCACATTAGAACCTTTTGCGCAAGAATCGGCGGAAATTGTTTTGAAATGGTGAAATTGTAGGACAAATTCCCGCATTGAGACCGTTTTGCCGGCAATTCCCGTCAGAGGTATAGCAAAACTTCCATCGGCATTTCAAATGCATGCAAATCCGTTCCTCGGATTTCCCCATGCAGAGATTTCCAGGTCTCCCTCGCCCCATTTTCCGGTTGCGGCCGGGCCCAAAACAGGATATACTCTCTGCCAACAAGAAGGGAGAGACCCGCCGTGCAACTATCATTCACAGCAGACACCAGCGGATTCCGCATCGAGACCCATCTGCACACCGCAGAGGGCAGCGCCTGCGGCAGAGCCACCGGCGCCGAACAGGCCAGGGCCCGCAAGGCCGAGGGCTACGATGCCATCATCGTCACAGACCACTTCTACCACGGCAACACCCGGCCGGAGCGCTGGCAGCCCTGGGAGGACTACATCGACCAGTTCTGCAGCGGGTATGAGCACGCCAAGGAGGAGGGAGACCGGATCGGCCTGCAGGTGTTCTTCGGCTGGGAGGAGAACTTCGAGGGGGCGGAGTTTCTCATCTACGGGCTGGACAAGGACTGGCTTCTGGCACATCCGGACATGATCGGCTGGAGCCCGGAGGAGCAGTTTCAGACCATCGCCATGTCTGGCGGCTACGTGGTCCAGGCCCACCCCTTCCGGGAGCGGTACTACCTGAAGGGGATCCACCTGTATCCCCGGTACTGTCACGCGGTAGAGGGCGTGAACCTGTCCCAGCCCTGGGAGCAGAACCAGCGGGCCCTGGAGTACGCCCACTGGTTCGGACTGCCGGTCACAGGAGGATCGGACATCCACACAGAGCGGCCCCTCCTGGGCGGCATGGTGTTCCCCCGGCCGCTGCACTGTATTCAGGACTTCATCGGCGCCGTTCGGAGCCAGGTGGCCACAGATCTTCTGCTGGGCGCCCCGGACGGCACCTGCGCCGGGGTGCAGCCGAGGCCGATTCCGCTGGTCTGATCACCAGAGAAGATGCTTTTCGGCAGGAGCCCGTCCCGCGGGCTCCTGCCGTTTCTCTTTTTCGTTATGTTTCAATGGCTGTAAAGCGGTTTTCCTTTGCATCTAATGGTTTTTCGCGATATTCGTCCAGTTCAATCCATGCTTTATGCCATAGCTGTAAAGCAATTTCCTTTACAGCTATTCGGTAAAAGGCGGCGCAGGGGAAACCTCTCCCCTGCCCCGCTGTCTCTCGCTTTTCCGGGTTTTCTCAGGTGTCCTTCAGCGCATTGCGTCGCTTTCGGGATACCACGTAGCTGATGCTGCGCATCTTCTGCACCAGCGCCGGCACACCGTGCACCGCGCCGTACTCCAGCTCCTCCCGATAAAGGGGCACCATCTGGCAGAAGTTCACCACCTCGCCGCTGGGCAGCACGCAGATCCCCGCCTTGGGATCTGTACCCTGGGGCGGGATCAGCATCAGCCCGCACAGCTCCGTAGACCGGTCCAGGGGATCCAGGTTGTCCACCAGGTGGCCCACCCCCAGCCAGCTGCCGGTGTGTTTCGGCACCCGGGTGAGGGTCTGCAGGAAGCGGAACGGCCAGCTCCAGAAGCTGTTCTCCAGGGAGGCATCGTCCACCTGCCAGTCTGCGGTGAGGGCCAGCACCAGCTCTGATCTGCCCTCCTGGACCTGGGGCCGGGCGCCCATGCCCACGGTGATATAGGTGTAGTAGTGGCGCTTCTGGGTGGGGGCGATCTCACAGATGTCCGCCCGCACATCTCCGCCCTCCATGTCCAGGAAGATCCGGGAGATCGCACCGAAGTACCGCTCGATGTGGGCCTCGATGGCACCCATCTCCTCCTCGGTATACTCCTCCGGCGCTCCATCTGTCTCTGGGTTGGTCCGGTCCACCAGCACATGGTAGTGATCGGGCTGGGTGGGGTTGCCTGGGATCTGCTCCGGCTCCTCCTCTTCCCCGTACACCAGCACCACATAGGCATCCTGGCGGAAGGTCTGCCAGTATCCGCAGGGACAGGGGCTCTCCCCCAAAACCGCTGCGGCGGCGTCCATCATGGCGTCCACATCCCAGGCGATCATGTCCACATAGCCGTAGCAGACGCCCATGGCCACCCCCTCCACCGAGACGGCGGCGGGGCCGGCTCTCTCCGCAATGGCCTCGCCCAGGGCCCAGAGCTTCTGGACCACCTTCTGGCGGCGGGCCTCATCCTGGTAGCAGGCCTTGGCGGTCTCCTCGGAGAAGGGCACCGCAAAGTACCCTGCCAGGGCCCCATCTCCATACAGGCCGCCCACGGTGTAGTCCCGCTTCTGGATATACTCCTGATAGAGCTCCGGGCAGTGGGTCTCCTGGTAGTAGACATCGTCCCGGAGTTTGGTGGGCATCTTGGTGGGGGTGTGATGGCTGGTCTTCACCTGCTCCAGCAGCTCCTCCACCGTCTCAGGGCGGTTCAGCCCCATGGCTTTCAGCTTGCAGGGCAGCTGGGTGAGGGAGACAGGCGCCTGCTTCCGAGGGGCGTCCAGCATCTTCCACTTCTGCCCGTACTCCAGATAGGACAGCTCCCCCAGGACCCCAAACACCATCTGGTCCAGCACCGCGTACCGGGTCTCGGGGCTCTCCTGCTGGAGGGCCTCGCTGTATAAGCCGATGCTCAGCCCGTTCTTGGGCCCGTTGGACACCCACACCTGGACGTCATCCGAGGTGTAGGACTTGCCGCCGAGGTTGGTCACGGCGGGGAGGGTGTTCTTCCGTCCGATGCAGAACGTCCACCGCGCCTGCAGCTGCCGGGGCTCCAGCTGCAGAAGGATGTGTGCCTGCTGCATCCGGGCCCGGTTGGCCTCGGTGTGCATCCGGATCACGCCCTTGCCATCTTCCAGGCGGAGGCTGAAGGTGGCGTTCTCCATGGCCACCTGGAAGATCTCCGTGATGGTCTCCAGCACGCGGGAGGTCTCCTTCCAACCATCGTCCTGCAGGAGGATGGCGTAGAGCTCGCCCTCCACGGCCGAGAAACGCTGCCAGACCTCCCGCACCCGCTGCAGGTAGTTCTTGCGGAACACCGGCCGGGAGATCCGCTGCAGGCAGTCTGTGCAGAGGGCATCCACCGCCGGCTGCCGGTCCGCCAGGTCTGAGGCCTCCTCCAGATAGGGCAACGCCTGGGTGTCCCGCCGAAGGCCGGTGAGGGCGCACCCCATGGTGAGGTTCCAGAGGTAGCCCGTGCGGAACTTCTCCACCGGCCGCAGGGGCTCCAGCAGCTTCACCGCCTTCAGCATGGCCTTTCGATGCTGCTTGTCGTTCTCCTCCTGGGTGCCGTTCACGTACGCCCAGGCCAATTCCACGGTCTGCTCAGCAGATCGCCGCGGTGCCTTTTCCAGCGCCTCGATGACATCGCTGTACTGCCCGTCTTTGTTCCAACGTCTGCACTGTTCCAGAAGCGTCAAGATGCACCACCGCCTTTCCGGGATTCCGTACGGGATCTCTCCAGTTTGGGAATACGCCGCCGTTTGTATGATACCACAGATAGGAAGATATTGCCACCCCTTTTTTGCCAGTTTTCACCTGGATTTGCATAGAAAATTTCCGATATCCTTGGAAAACAGGAAATGGCTGTTTCCCCCCACCCGGGCACCTCAGCGTCTCTCCCAGTGCGCTGGAAATATTTAGGTGTCGGTTGTGGGCGACACCTGCTCCCAGGGGAGACGAAATGTGGTTGCACCGCCCTCCCGTCTGGATTATACTGCTGATTGTCCTGCAAAGCCGGACAATCAAGGGGGATGCATACCATGGACAATGAAGCCAAACTGAGACCGCTCTATCTCTTGGAGATCCTGCGCCACCAGTCCGATGAGGACCACTCACTGACCACTTCAGACCTCAGAGGCATTCTCAAGGAGAAGTACGGCATGGAGACCCACCGGACCACCATCGGCACGGACATCAAGCTGCTGCAGGACGCCGGCTTCGACATAGACGCCATCCACTCCACCCAGAACCGGTATCGGGTGCTCCACCGGGACTTTGACACCGCCGAGCTCAAGATGCTGGTGGACGCGGTGCAGACTTTCCGGGTGATCCCCAAGCACAAGGGAGAAGATCTGGTGGAGAAGATCACCAATCTCGCCGGCGACCACAAGGCCAGAGAGCTCCGGCGCACCCTGATCGTGGACAGCCCCCGGAAACAGGACAACAGCTACATCTTCTACGTGGTGGATCGGATCTATGAGGCCATCAACCTGCAGAAGAAGATCCGCTTCCAGATGATGGAGTACAATGCCCGAAAGCAGCGGGTGCTCCACAACCTGGGGGAGTGGTATGTGTTCAGTCCATACACCCTGGTGTGGGACGGGGACTTCTACTACATGGTGGGCTTCTCAGACAAGTACAGCAAGATCAGCAGTCACCGGGTGGACCGGATCGCCGAGATTCCAGAGATCCTGGACGATCCGGCGGTGCCTATGCCCAAGGACTTTGACGTCAACGTCTACCTCAACACCATGTTCCACATGTACGATGTCCCCCGGCAGACGGTGGAACTCATCTGCCACAACAAGACCATGGACAGCATCCTGGACAAGTTCGGCATGGACGTCCCCGTCTCCCACTGGGACGACAACCACTTCCTGGTGCGCACCGAGACCGCCCCCAGCATTCCCTTCTACAACTGGATCTTCGGCTTCCAGGGGCTGGTCTCCATCCACAGTCCCATCTCCGTCCAGCGGGAGTTCACCCGCATGGTGGCCAAGACCCTGGCAGATCTTCTGGATGCCCAGGCCAAACAGGGAAATCCAGACACCCCGGAGGGCGGCCAATAACGCCTCGCATCCATTCCTCAAGCCTCCACACTCTCTCCTCTTCGAAAAATGCGGCCGGCGCCCTGCCCCGGCCGCATTTTTCTATTGATTTCGGTATACAATAAACAGATCAGGCGGTCAGTACTTTTAAAATTACCTTTAAAAATTCGTCGTTTTAATTCACTTCGCACGTTATATTGCGCCTCCAGGCCCTGTTTCCAGATTGTAACCAAATTGTTTTCACATTGTCATTGACATTATCGCCATCCAGGAGTACATTTTTCAAGACGTCACGCCAGGGCCCCGATCCGGCGGATCTGCAGGTCCGCCCCCTTTCCGCAACATGCAGCGCGGCCACGCCGGGCTCTTTTCTTTTGCCCGTCTCTTCGACAAATTTCTCCCTTTTTGCCCTTCTCTCTTGACAACCCCACCGTTCTGGCGCTAGACTGAATGCCAAAATGGGCAGTTTTGCGGCACCGGCGCCGGATGGCGCTCCTTTTCCACTCTGACGCCGGCGCCAGGTTCCCTCCCTGCACCCATCCGCGCTTCCGCTGCCCTCTATCATCTCAGCAATGCGCCGCCCCACCGGTGCTGTATCCTAACGAATCCAGGTGGTTTCATGGTCTTTTCCAGCATGCTCTTTGTCTTCCTGTTCTTCACCCTCTGTATCCTCATCCACTCTCTGTGCCGCTCCATGAAGGCCAAAAACATCGCCCTGCTGCTCTTCTCCCTCGTCTTCTACAGCTGGGCGGCCCTCAGCTTTGTCTTAGTCCTCCTCTTCAACGTGGCCGTCTGCTGGCTGGCCGCCATCGCCGTAGACAGCAACGTGGGCAAGACCAGAAAGCGCTGCCTGTTTTTAGGGGTGGCGGTGGTGCTGATGGTGCTGGCCGTCTTCAAGTACTCCGGCTTTATTGTTGAGAACGTCAACGCCATCTCCGGCATGGCCTTTGCGGTGCCCCAGCTGGTGCTCCCTCTGGGCATCTCCTTCTACACCTTCCAGCTGATCTCCTATCTGGTGGACGTGTACCGTGGCGATGTGCCCGCCCAGCCCAAGTTCTGGATGCTGCTGCTGTACGCCAGCCTGTTCCACCAGTGCGTGGCCGGCCCCATCGTCCGGTACGGCGATGTGATGGAGGAGCTGGAGCACCGCAGGGTCACCGCCCGGGACACCTCCAAGGGCATCACCCGCTTCACCGTGGGGCTCGCCAAGAAGGCCATCCTGGCCAACTCCTGTGCGGTGCTGGCGGACACGTTCTTTGTAACGGATGCATCCACCCTGTCTCAGACCCCGGTGCTGGGCCTCTGGCTCTCCGCCTTCGCCTACATGTTCCAGATCTATCTGGACTTCTCCGCCTACTCGGACATGGCCCTGGGCATGGGCCTGATGTGCGGCTTCCACTACCGGGAGAACTTCAACTACCCCTATCTGGCGGGGTCTGTCACGGACTTCTGGCGGCGCTGGCACATGTCCCTCAGCAGCTTCTTCCGGGACTACGTGTACATCCCCCTGGGGGGCAGCCGCTGCAGCGTCCCCCGGCACATCTGCAACCTCTTTGTGGTGTGGTTCCTCACCGGGCTCTGGCACGGCGCCTCCTGGAACTACATCCTGTGGGGCCTCTATTTCTTCGTGCTGCTGGTCTTTGAGAAGTACGCCCTGGGCAAGCACCTGGAAAAGATACCGGGGCTCATCCGGCATACCGTGCTGCTATTCGTCATATGCATCTGCTGGGTGCTGTTCCGCTTTGAGGATCTGAACGCCCTGATCCTGGCCCTGAAGGGCATGTTCGGGGCCAACGGCAACCAGATCTCCAACATGGCGGTGCGGGTCACGTTCCAGTCCAACTGGGTGCTGCTGCTGGTCTCCGCCATCGCCTGCACGCCTCTCATGAGCAAGGCCAAGCTCTTCCTCAAAGACATGGCCCGGGAGAACAAGGCCGGCCTGGTCCTCTTCTCCGCCGTAGAGGTGCTGCACCCCGTGGTCCTTCTGCTGCTCTCCGCCATGGCCCTCACCGGGAACAGCTACAATCCCTTCATCTACTGGATGTTCTAAGGAGGCTGCCATGAAAGAGAAATTGAGCCGCATCAGCGAGGTCAAAAACCTCGTCTTCTTCGCAGTCCTGGGGATCATCTCCCTCCTGGGCCTGCTGTGGTTTCTCCGGCCCACGGAGTCCCAGCTGGAAAAGCGAGAGCTCACGGAGTTCCCAGAGTTCACGATAGAGGGGCTTCTGGACGGCAGCTACACCGCCGGCATCTCCCAGTGGTATGCAGACACCTTCCCCCTCCGGGAGTACACCGTCCAGGCCAACGCCTGGTTCAAGTCCCTGTACGGAGACCAGTCTGAGACCATCACTTTAGACCACCCCCAGGGAGACGCCATCCCCTCCATCCCCGGCAACAACGACAGGCCGGACCCCACCATCGCCCCGCCGGCGGAGACCACCGCCCCGCCGGAGCACTCTTCGGCGCCGGAGCCCACGGAGGCACCCGCCGAGACGGAGACCCCGCCAGCTGAGACAGAGACTCCGTCTTCAGAGACAGAGACTCCGCCGGCTGAGACAGAGGCCCCGCCGGAACACTCTGCTGCTCCCGAGGCCACCGATGTCCCGGCGTCCGCGGCCCCCACGGAGTTCATCGAGACCGTGGCGCCCGTTGAGACCCCGGCGCCCACAAACACCCCGGAGACCTTCGAGACCGTGCCGCCCACCAATCCCCCTGAGATCGATCCCACCCCGGCGCCCACCCAGAGCGGCCAGGCGCCCACAGGACAGCTGATGGGCTCCGTCTACGTCTCCAACGACAGCGGATACAGCCTCTACTACTTCAGCCGCGCCGGCGCCGAGGCCTATGCGGACTTCATGAACCGCACCCACCAGAAGCTGGGAGACGATGTCCAGCTGTACTCCCTTGTCTGCCCGCTGAGCTCCGGCGTGATCCTGGACCAGTCCCTCCAGGACGCCACCGAGGAGAGCAATCAGGGGGACGCCATCGCCTACATGAACAGCCTGATGGACCCCGGCATCCACGCCCTGAACGTCTTTGACACCCTCTGCGCCCATAAGGACGAGTACATCTACTTCCGCACAGACCACCACTGGACCGCTCTCGGCGCGTACTACGCCTACACGGACTTCTGCAAGTCCAAGGGGATTGAGCCCCACACCCTGGACCAGTTTGAGCAGATGGAGTTCCCCGGCTATCTGGGCTCCTTCTACTCCAACACCCTCTCCACCGGCATGGAGAGCAACCCGGACACGGTGTACGCCTACGTCCCCATGGGCACCAACTCCATGGTGTTCCAGAACACGGACGGCTCGGAGAGCAACTGGTATGTGGTACTGAACGTGTCCAACTGGAACAAGTTCAGCAAGTACAACACCTTCGCCGGCTCCGATCACCCCTTCTCCTACGTCCACAACCCGGAGATCACAGACGGCAGCGCTGTGCTGATGATCAAGGACTCCTACGGCAACGCCTTCGTCCCCTTCCTGGTGGACCACTATGAGTACATCTACTGGGTGGACTTCCGCCAGTTCAAGGGCAACATTGTGGATCTTGTAAAGGAGAAGGACATCGATGACGTGATCTTCTGCCTGAACATCTACAACCCCAACAACACCAGCGTGGTAAAGGAGCTGGACCAGCTCACCCAATAAGGCCGGCGATTCGTGAGAAAAAGACACCTCTCCCCTCTGGAAATCCCGCAAGATCTGTGATACCATCTCCCAGAATGTGCAAAGCGGGCACCTTCCCGGCGCACAGGGCGTCTGGGAAAGTGCCCGCTCAAAACGGATGATAGCCTCAGAGGTTCTCCTTGATCTTTTCGATCATGGCGGCGTACTCTTCCTCCGTGAGGGTGGTCTTACCGGGGTTCATCTGGAACACGCCGCCCCACTCGAAGCCGTCCTTGTACTTCGGCACCAGGTGGAAGTGCAGGTGGCAGCCGCCGTCCCCGTAGGCGCCGTAGTTCACCTTGTCCGGGTGGAAGGCGGCGTGGATCGCCTTGGAGGCCCGGGCCACATCGGCAAAGAAGGCGTTGCGGTCCTCATCGCTGATGTCCGTGAGCTCGCTGACGTGATCCTTGAACGCCACGATGCAGCGCCCGGGGTGAGACTGCTCCTTAAAGAGGATCAGGCTGCTCACCGAGAGCTTGCAGATGGGAATGCCAAAGGCCGCCAGCACCTCGCCGCCGGCGCAGTATCCGCAGTTGGGATCTTTCATGGGATATTCCTCCTCACCATATTGTCTGGGACAGGCCCCTGCCCCGGCAATGGGATTGTACCACCTTTTTCGGCAGCGTGCAACCGGCTTTCCCACTTTTTCCCGCTGTTTCCCCGCCGTTTCCCCCGCAAGAATCCACGATTTTCGGAAAGGTTTTGTCGGAGAGAGGTGTAAGATGCGGGGAAAAAAGGGCACTCTATGAGAGAGGGGCAAAGGAGTGGTAGACCTTGGCGGCAACAGAGGCAGACGAAACCATCATCCAGCTCTTCTGGAACCGCTCGGAAAACGCCATCCCGGCCCTGGCCCAAAAGTACGGGGACAGCTGTCTCCACCTGGCGAAGAACCTGCTGCCCAGCGTACAGGACGCCGGGGAGTGCCTGAACGACGCCTATCTGGGGGTGTGGAACGCCATTCCGCCCCAGCGTCCGGACTCCCTGAAGGCATACCTTCTGGGCATCGTGCGGCACCTGGCCCTGCACAGGCGCCGGTCCAACACCGCCCAGCGCCGCAACGCCTCCTATGACATTGCCCTGGACGAGCTGGAGTCCGCCCTGGCCTCGGTGGGCCCGCCGGAGGAGCAGCTGATGGCGGAGGAGCTCACCGCCTCCATCCAGCGCTGGCTGGACACCCTGTCCCGGGAGAACCGGGTTCTCTTTCTCCGGCGGTACTGGTACGGAGACCCCATCCCGGACATCGCCGCCCGCTGCGGCCTCCGGGAGAACACGGTGTCCGTGCGGCTCACCCGGCTGCGCACCCGCCTGCGCCGCCACCTCGGGGAGGAGGGACTCTTGTGAAACGGCAGATCATCTCAGACGCCCTGGGCGGACTGGACCCCAGGTATATTCAGGAGGTGGAAGAGAACCGCCCGCGCCGCCGAAAAAAGCCTAGAAGTGCATGCGATTCGCCTATCGCGTTAAAAAGATTTGGTAAAATTAGGCAGCCATCTGTGCCGCCCACTCA
>CANRFN010000130.1 GCA_947629915.1 uncultured Oscillospiraceae bacterium
TATTTTTAACAACACACTATAAAAAAGGGCACTGTTTTCTTGGCCTTAACTCAAATCACATTGACGCGGATCACTAGAGACAGGTCTTCCGCCTCGCTGCCGGGCATCAGGGTGGGCTCGTAGATCTGCTCGCCGGTCTCCGGGTCTACGGTGCCCTCCTGGATCTGGAGGCGGGCCTGGATCTGCCGCTGGGTGAGACCGGCCTGTTCCAACACCTCCCGGGTGAGGGAAATGGCCGCCGGGTGGTAGAGAAAGTCATCCCCGGGCCGGTGGCCGCCGGTCTCGCCGCAGTTTTCCAGAATGGCAGACACCATGCGGGTCTCGTCCTCTTTTGTGAAGAGCCCCTCGGCCTCCCGGCCGCCCAGGGCCAGCCAGTCCCGGAGAAAGGCGATGTGCAGGTTGATCCGATCAAAGGCAGGGGCGAGGGCGAGAATGCCATCGTAGTCCTCGGGATACCGCTGGGCCTCCATCAGGGCCTGCTGGCCGCCGGTGGAGTTGCCGGTGAAGTAGGCGTGGTTCTGGGGTTTTCCGTAGAAGGCTTGGATCAGGGCTTTGGTCGCCAGGGTCATGAGATGGGTGGCCCGGTGGCCGAAGTCCTCCCAGACCGCCGGATTGCCCACACCGCTGTCCGGCCCGGCAGAAGTGCCCAAGTCCGTGTTGGCCACGGCAAAGCCCATGCGGAGGGGGCCCGTCATGAGAATGGGTACGATCATGCCGGCACACCCGCCGTTGCCCACGCCCAGAAGGTCTCCGTTCCAGGTCTCTGTGGGCAGCCACACCTCGGTCTTGATGTCGCTGGCGGGCTCCGGACGGCAGGTCACGGCGATGCGGATGTGCTCCGGCAGCGGCTGAGACGGGATGCCGGGAAAGAAACTGGTGGTCTCTTCTGGTTTCCACTCCACGGCGGTGACGGTGCCGAAGGGAATGGGGGTATCCAGAAGCTGCTGTTGCATGTCAGCAGATAAGGTCATAGAGGTCCTCCTCTTCCTGAATTGTTTGATGGGATCAAGAGAGCGCCTTGGACAGGGCCGGATACCGCGATCATTCTTGACATTTTCCTATTGCGCTTCGCCAAGCAGCCCCAATCCGAAGGTGTTGATCTCACCGTTCACTGCATCGTAGATCCATTCGCACACGCTCTTTTCGTTGCCGAGTTTGTCGAAGACATTGGACGAGAGGATGGTGTGCTGGGTGTTGTGGGTTTCCTTGTCCTCATTGTAGCTCCAGATGTAGATGCCGACGCCGGGGATGTTTTCCTTCAGACCGCGCACCATCTCACTGAGCGTTTCTTCAAATTGATCGCCGAGTTCTTTGGTCTTATCCATCTTTCCGCTGTCTATATAGGACTGATACTGCTGCAGGGTATCATCCCGATAAGAGCAGTCAAACAGTATTTTCACGCTGTCCCCGCGCTTGTGATAAAGTGCCGTCAGGCTGTCCAGCACAATATTGTTCGTCGTCAGCCGGTCTGAAATCTCCTCTGGAGACTGCCAGAGATTCACAGCGGAGTCGTGCCAGCTGTCATAGAGGAGCAGGGAGCTGTCCACACACACCGTCACATTTTGCGCTGAGGGGAAACGGCTGATCACGTCATCCGCCAGAAGGGATGTGGCAAACCCGCCTGCGGAGAAACCGGTCACCAGCAGAGTGTCCGGTTCCCCCACATACGGCATGATCTCATTCAGATATGCGGAATAATTGTTGTAGCCATTGTGGTAGACGACAGTGTCCTTGCCGTTTTTTGTGTAGTGGTATTCCCCTGTCCCGGTGTGGAAATCCCCGGAGGCGTATGGGATGACGATAAAAGTCCAGTCTTGAAACGGGTTGTCTTCAGTTATGCTTCCAATGCCGCCCTGTGCGACAAAATCCTGACCGAGCATGGTGGTGGCAAAGAACTGTGTGCCGCCTTCGCTGGTCTCACCCGTGATACTCACGCCGCCGCCGAAGAAATAGACGACGACCTTGTTTGCGGTGCCCTTGCGGAAGATCCCGTGCCACTCGCTGCCGTCAGACGACTTCGCCTCCGATATGGGGACACTGTACCATTTCCCAATTGCAGGCTCTCCCTTTAACGCAGGGAAGGACTTGAGGAATGTCGACTTCAGGAAGATGACAATGGCTGCCGCAAGGACGATGATGGCGATTGCGATGATGAGGAGTACTCTGCGTCCCCAATGCCTCTTACGTGTGGCTTTTGCTGCCGCATCATTCGCATGCATTGTGAATCACCCCTAAGGTAGGTTGAATATAGTTGACCCGTTGCTTACCAGACAGCAGATCTGGAGTGGATTGGGCGGACACCGAGGATTTGCTGCGCCGCTGTGCCATTAGGAAAGGGCTTTGGACAGGGCCAGAATCCGGCCGGCGCAGGCCTCCAGGTCTGAGCGGGAGATCTCACCGGACTCCAGACCCGCCACAATGCCGTCCACATCCTCTGTAGAGCCGGCCATGATGAGGTCGTTGCCGGCCTTGATGCACTGTGCCGGGCTACTGCCGCCGTGAACCCCTGCGTTGAACTTGTCGTTGGTGGTGCCCCAGTCCGTCATGACGATCCCTGTAAAGCCCCACTCGTTCCGGAGAATGTCCGTCAGGAGGTCCCGGCGGTTGGCGGTGTGGATGCCGTTCAGGAGGTTGTACGACGTCATGAGAGCCATCGGGGCGGCCTCCTTGACGCAGATCTCAAAGCCCTTCAGGTAGATCTCCCGCAGGGCCCGCTGAGACACCACGCTGTTGGAGCCGAACCGGTTGGTCTCCTGGTTGTTGCAGCAGAAGTGCTTGATGGTGACGGCGCACTTGGGGTGCTGCTGCACGCCCCGGGTCATGGCGGCGGCCATCTTTCCGGAGAGCACCGGGTCCTCGGAGTAGTACTCGAAGTTCCGCCCGCAGAGGGGGCTGCGGTGGATGTTCAGAGCAGGGGCCAGCCAGACGTTGGCGCCGAACCGCTCCATCTCGTCTCCCACGATGTCCCCGCAGGCCGCCGTCACGGCATCGTTCCAGCTCTGGGCCAGGGCGGTGCCGATGGGAATGGCAGAGGCGTAGTGGTACAGCACGGTGTTTGCCTTGGCTTTTTCCTCGTTCTGTGCCAGCTTCATCTGGATGAGCTGCTGAATCTCCTGCGGGAAGATGTGCATCAAAGTGCCCCAGGCATCGGCGTCCACGCTGTCCTGGCCGTCCTCTGTCTCCACGTATTTCGTGGCCAGGCGGAGCCCTGCGGGGCCGTCTGCCATCACAAGGGCGCCGCAGCCCTGTTCCGCCACGAGAGTGGCCGTCTCGCCGGCGCCGCCGGCGAGACGGGCGGCGGAGTTGCCGATGATGGCGGCAAACCCCTGGGCCTCGCTGTGCTTGCCGGCACAGATGGTGGCCAGATCCCTGCCGGAAAGGTGGGAGCAGTCCGGGGCGGTCAAAGGATTGCCCGGGGTTTTTCTCTGGGCATAGTGCCCGACTCCTTGCAGATCAGCCGCCGATACGGGGTAGACTGGCAGGCCTTCCGGACGATTGGCTGCGGGTTTCGGATTCCAGTCTGCAAAGTCCGGCTCGCCCCCGGAATGGCTCAGACGCTCTGTCTCAACATCGCCGTCCAGAGAGATGATCCCTACCGGTGTGCTGCCGATGCGGATCACATATTCCCCCTGCTCCAGAACCCAGGCGTCCCGCTCCGAGTCCCAACTGGCCATGTCCTCCACGGGAAGAGAGAGGGTGAGCAACGCGCTCTCCCCGGGGAGCAGGGAGCAGGTCTTGGCATAGGCACCCAGCTCCCGCACCGGCTTCGCCAGCCTGCCCTGAGGTGCGCAGTAGTAGAGCTGGACCGTCTCCTTGCCGGGGTGCTCTCCGATGTTCTGCACCGAGACCTGGACGGTGATCATGTTGCCCAGCACCTCGAAGCGCTCCGGCTGAACGGCAAACTCCGTGTACCCCAGTCCATAGCCGAAGGGAAAGAGCGGGATCACGCCGGAGGCGTCAAAATAGCGGTAGCCCACGAAGAGGCCCTCCCGGTAGCGGGTGTCATCCTGCTGGCCGAAATCCCCAATGGCGGGATAGTCCTCCGCTCTGGCCCAGGTGGTGGTGAGCTTACCGGAGGGAAATGCCTTGCCCAGCAGCACATCGGCGAAGGCATCGCCGGTTACGGATCCCAACTGGCTCAGCACTAGGATGTTCTCTACCTGGTCTACCACCGGGCTCAGGTCCACCGGGCCGCCCACGTTCAGCACCAGCATGCACTTGGCATACCGCTCAGCGCAGAGCCGAATATCCCGGATCTCTTCCCTGCTCAGCCGGAGATCTCCCTCCGCATTGGAGCGGTCTGCCCCCTCTCCGGAGTTGCGGGCGAGAACGTAGACACAGACATCGCCTGTGCCATCTATGGGCAGATCATAGTGGGGCTCCGGCGGCGTCCGGCCCATGCCCACCAGGAAGACGGATTTCCCCTGGGCTTTTGCCTCGGCGGCGATGCCCTCATAGAAGCCCTTTTCCTGGGCGTCCCGGGCTGCCCGATAGCCGGCGAGCCACGCCTTGGTGGAAATGGTGCAGCCGGCGTTTTCCAGTCCCTCCTCTATCGTGACGTAGTGGCGGACGTTCACATCGCCGGAGCCGGTGCCGCCCTTGACGGTCTCTCTTGCACCGGAGCCGTAGAGGGCAACGGTGCACGGACCATCCAGGGGGAAGTCCCCATTCTTTTTCAGAAGCACCATGCACTCCGGAGCCAGAGCCCGGAGCTTGGCCAGGTGGTCCCGCTCGAATTCCTGGATCTCAGGATTTGATACCTTAATCATCTTCATACCTCCAGCTGGTTTATCATCCCGTGTAGGGCCTGGTCTATGTCTCGGATCATATCCGCGGGAATCTGGCACATCTCCAGGATCTCCCGGGCGGTGTTGCTGCCCACGGCGGCCATCAGCCCCTCTACGGAGAAGCCCCGCGCCTGCGCCACAGCTTCGATGGCGGCAAACATGGGGGCCAGAGCCGCCTTTGCCGCGTCGCTCTGTCCCCGCAGGTGGCGGAGGGAGCACTCCACACTGAGCACCGGGGCGAAGTCTGCGTTCATGGAGAGGGCGGCGATGGGCTCCGTGAAGCCGTTGCGGGTGAACTTGCCCATCACCTCGCCCAGCCATTCGATGCTGTCCGGCACCCAGCGGGGGAGACGGGGACACACGGAGTTGGTAATGATCCAGTCGTCTCCGGTGGAAAACCCGTGGCCGCCGTAGGAGTAGATGTGACTCTCAAATGCCACCCCTTTGTCCGCCAGGGCAATCTCCATGGAGAGGGTGTTCTGGATGAGCACGGTGCGGTCATCCCGGGCGGCGGCGAGAAAACAGGGACAGGTGTCCGAGGTGACGTGCTCATGGGGATAGGGCATACCCGGGGCGCACATGTCCACAATGTCCTTCAGAATGGCCGGGTACACCAGCACTGCTGCGGCGGGCCTGTGTTCCGCGATGGTGGCGGCGCAGGCGGCAAGATGACCGCCGGCAGAGAAACCGACCACGGCGACCTTTGTGGGATCCACATGCCACTGGTCTGCGTTCTCTGCGATGAGGGCCATGGCCTGCTCATAGTCCTCCAGCGGCTGTGGCCAGAGACCTTTGTCCTTTACGGTGTAGCGAAGGATGAAGGCCTGGTATCCGGCCTTCAGGTACGCGGACGCCACCGGATCTGCCTCCCGATCGGAACACATGGCGTACCCGCCGCCGGGGAGAACCAGCATGGCGGGACGCCTGGAGAAGCCGAACTCGCCGCCCGCATCCTGCAGATAGGCGGTGAGGGAGACGTTGCGCATCTCATTCAGTATGATTTTTTGGGCTGTCACGAGAAACACCTCTTGGTTACGATTTCAGTTTGCCAAGCCCCACCTGCAATGGCTTGCCGTTTACGCCCTGCCACATCCAGTCCACGCAGAGCACGCCATCCGCCTCTGTGGTGAAGGCGGCGTTGGAGCCGCAGAGACAGTGCACCGTGAGGTCTGCCTTCTGGCTGTTCTTGTCCGGGGTGTCGAAGATAAAAACACTCAGGTTCGGGATGGCCTTTTGCAGGTTGGACACCATCTCGCCCAGTTTGCGCTGGAAACTGACCCCGTCCGCCTTTTCCGGCTCCCAGCGGCCGTCTTCCAGGTACATCTCCACCTGGGTCAGGGCGGAATCCCGGACGGAGCAGCAGTACATGATCTTCACAGAGGGACGCTTCTTATGGAGCGCCAACAGGCTGTCTGTTACGATCTCGGTGCCCGTGAGCCTGGCTGCGATCTCCTCCGGCGCCTTCCAGACATCCCTCGCCACCTGCTGCCAGTGATAGTGCAACATGGCGCTGTCCACGCAGGCGGTGATGTCCCGGCAGTCCGGAAAAGCAGAGGCCACATCGTCGGTGAGCAGGGAAGTGGCAAATGCGCCTGCGGAGAAGCCGGTGACCAGAATCTGATCCGGATGGGGCACCAGCTCCCGGATCTTCTCCAGCAGCATCCGGTAGTTGGTGTAGCCGTGGTGGTGCAGCACAGCATTCTTCCCGTCCAGGTCTTGATAGGGCAGATCACCGGTGCCGCAGTGAAAGTCCCCGGTGGCATACGGGACAAAGACCAGACTCCAGTCCCGGAAGGGGTTCTTCTTGGACCTGCCGAAGGTTCCCACCCGAGGGATGATGTCTCCAAAGCGGACATCATCGGAGTAGAACATCATTCCGGTGCCGCCTACCCGCTGAGGCCTTGCGGCGGTGAATTCGTCTACGGACACCCCGCCGCCGGAGAAGCCGATGATCAGCTTGTTCTCGGACCCCAGCCGGATACAGCCGTGGTAGGGGGAGCCGTTGGCGCAGAGAGCGTCCTTCGGGAAGTATTCATAGTTCTTGCCGATCTTGGGGTTTGCGGGGAGATCCGGGAAGCGCGTGAAGTCGATATAGGCGCTGAGCAGCCGATTGAAGAGGGACCAGCCGGACTTGTCCTCTTTGGCAGTCTTATGCTTTGCCATTTTCGTTTTCCCCCATATCATAGAGCTTACGGGCCATGCCCACCTTGTACCAGAAGCAGTCCTCCCGGAGCTTGTCCTGGGCCGGCTTTTCCGCGGCGTTGTCTGTGCCGAAGCCGTGATAGCCGTCCTGATACATCTTCAGATCCACCAGTTTTCCGTGCTTCCGGAGCCGCTCTGCGTAGTACTCCCCCTGGGGGTGCAGCGGATCCCGCCCGCAGACGATGATCACCGCCGGCGCCACCTTGCGGAGGGTCTCCTCGGAGGCCTTTGCCGCAGGGGAGAGCACCTCGCTGTCTATGGGCACCTTGGGCGGGCAGACCTCGAACATCAGCTTGTACAGATTGTCCCCTTCCGGGAAGTCGATTTTGATGCTCCCCGTAAAGTCCAGGAAGGGAACCTCCATGAGCTGCCCGGCGATGGGAATGCCCTGCTGCGCCAGCAGAATGGAGGCCCCGGCGGTGATGTGCCCTCCGGCGCTGCCGCCGGAGAGGACGATCTGATTCGGGTCGATGCCGAGCTGACTGGCATTTGCCCGCAGCCACCGGACGGTGTCTGCGATCTCCTCCTGGGGATAGGGGAAACTCTGTTCATAGAGCCGCTTGTAGTTGACGTTCACCACAAACGCCCCCAGCTCCTTGGCCAGCCTTGCGCAGTAGCGGTCGTCGTCCACGGCGTCCATGCCTACCCAGGCCCCGCCGTGGATCTGGACGAACACCGGCATGTGCTCCCGCACCTCGGGGTAGTAGAAGATGACCTCTACCGGGGGCTTTCCGTTGCGGGGGATGGAGGCCCGCTCCCCCACCACGGGATCTGTCTTATAGTGCCGGTTGACCCGTTTCAGTTTTGCGGTAAAGACCGCTCGTTTCAGAAAGGCAAATGCCATATCTGCTCACCTCAGATCTTATTATTTGTATTTCCGGGACAGACGGGCTTCACACTCTTCCCGGGAGATGGTACCGGCATTGCACTTGGCCATCAGCGCGGCATCTGCATCTTTCAGATTGTAGAAGGCGTAGAGCAGAATGGCAGAGATGCCGAATCCGATGGCGGGAATCAGATATCCCAGGGCCCACAGGGTGTTCAGGGCCGTCTCAGACTGGGTTACCCCCTGGGCGGCCAGATCTGCAAAGCTCTCCCCCTGCACCTCCTGCCAGCCGAAGAGGGCGAGAATCGCCAGGGTGACGGAACCCACAATCCCGCCGAAGGCCTTGTTGATAAAGGATTGCAGGGCGTAGAAGATGCCAGAGCAGTCCTTGCCGGTTTTGTACCGGGTGTAGTCTATGGTGTCCGGCGCGATATAGGTTCTCACCACAGCGATGAGGGCGTTGGGAATGGCGCAGAGACCGCCGACGACGATGAAAAACATCTTGTTGTCTCGCCCGAAGAAGTAGATGATCAGGGAGGCCGCTGTGATCAGCGCAAAGATGAAGGCCAGCAGGTTCCGCTTTCCAAATCGGTCCGCCAGTTTGCCGCAGAAGCCGCTGAGGATGATCCCGGGGACAAAGCCGATGAGCATCACATAGGAGAAGACCATGGAGTCGTGGAAGATGTAGAAGCCGAGGAAGCCCTCCACGGCGGTGCGGGTGCAGAAAATGGTGGAGATGATGATGGAGAGAAAGTAGACGAAAATGTACTTGTTGGTGGTGACACAGTGAATCATGTCCTGGAAGGTGTACTTCTCCTGAGAGCCCTCCACCTCTACGTTCTTGAGCTCGGTGTTGTGCTCTTTGACCTTGAAGGCCATGGGAATCATGAGAACGAGGAAGATCAGCGCACTGGTGATGGCGATGGTCTTGAGGGGAACGCCAACTTTTTCGCTCATGAGGGCAGTGACGATGATGGAGAACCCTACGGCGGCCACCACGGAGATGACGCCCTTGACGGTGAGAATGCTGTTCCGCTCGGAGGGGCTGTCTGTGAGGGTGGTGACCAGAGACTGCATGGGCACTTCGGTGAGGGTGCAGGTGAAGTCGTAGAGCAGATAGGTCACCAGGAACCAGAGGATCTTCACGGCGTCCGGGCTGTTTTTGGGCATCAGGAAGAAGAGAATTGTCGCCACGGGGAAAGTCCAGAAAAACAGGCGGTACCACGGCATGTACTTTCCGGTGCCGGACAGCTTCCGGAACACCTTCCACTCGGTGATGTTGAACTTGTCTATGACAAACCCGAACAGGACATCGTCCACCGCATCGATCATCTTCACGATGAGAATGGCCCCGGCCAGGGAGGCCATGTTCACCCCCTGGAAGATCAGGAAGGTGGTCATGTAGGTGCCCAGCAGCGATGTGCAGAATAGGCGGGCGCTGTCTCCCAGGTAGTACCAGCCCTTTTCCGCCCGGCTGAGCTGCCAGTCCGGATGCTTGCTTGCCTTGCTTTTTTTCATTGCCTTGCTCACTCCTCTATGTGTTTGCGGAGGAATGCATCCATCCGCTGAAAGACTTTTTCTGTGCTGGGTTCAATGCCTGACTGGTCTGTATTGCCGCTGGGAAGGTTTGTGCCGGGGAAGAGGACCGGACCGCCGGATGCCGCGATCTTGTCCAGCTTCCCTGAGATGGGGTTGCATGCCCGCTTGAAATGTGATACTGTGACGCCGCGATCGAAACGGATGGTTGAAAAACCTACTAGAAATCAACGAGGTGAAGTCCTTTGACGGAGAAAGAAAAAGCGGCTGCGGGGTATTTGTACAACGCAAATTACGATGAAGAGATCCTGACTGAAATCGGCCGGTGTAACGATCTGTGCTATGAATTCAATCAGCTGAAGCCCTCGGACCGGGATGGACAGCACAAAATCCTGCACCAGATTTTTGGCAAAATGGGGGAGCATGTGGACGTCAACCCGCCTTTTTGGTGCGATTACGGGTACAACACTTCTGTAGGGGACTACTTCTTTGCCAATCGGTACTGCCAGATATTGGATGGCGGGAAAGTGACGTTTGGAGATCACGTATTCATCGCTCCAAACTGCCTCTTCACCACGGCGGAACACGCCCTGGACCCGGAGCAGCGGAATGCAGGCCTGGAAGTGGCGCTGCCCATTTCCATCGGAAACAATGTGTGGATCGGCGCCGGGACGATTGTCCTGGGCGGCGTATCCATCGGGGACAACACCGTGATAGGGGCCGGAAGCGTGGTCACAAAGAGCATCCCAGCCAATGTTGTGGCAGTTGGGGCCCCTTGTCATGTGCTGCGTGAGATCACAGAAGGCGACAAAAACCGGTATCCAATCTACATGGGGGAGGCGTGAATCCAGATCGGGTGCTTGTCTCACTGCATCGTCTCGCTCACGCATCGATGTGTTTGCGGAGGAATGTCATCATCCGCTGAAAGGCCTCTTTGGCGTGGGGCTCGCTGTCCAACTGGTCCATGTAGCCGTGGGGCAGGTTGGCGCCGGGGAAGAAGACCATGTCGTTGGGGACGCCGATCTCATCCAGTTTCCGGTGCAGTCCCCGGGCCTCTGTGCTGAAATAGCCGCTGTCGTCATTGGGTTCGTTGGAGGCGTTGATCCAGCTGGGAATATACGTGTCCTGGATGTAGCGCTTGGCGTTGATGAGAGCCAGTTCCCCGCGGTCTCCGTTTCCCTTTGCCCCCGTCCAGCAGCCCAGCATGGTGAACATGTTTTTATCGAAGACGCTGGCATCCAGGGCTGCCTCATCGATGGCCAGCACCTTCAGGTTTTCCCGGGTCAGGACGGGCTGTACCCCCAGCCGGGCGGCATACGCCGGGTTGCAGACGCAGGCCCCATAGATCTCCGTCATATCGGCGCCGGCGCTGCCGCCGCTGAGACAGACACGGCCCATGTCCAGATGCAACGCTTCTGCTTGGTCTATGAGATACCGGAGCAGGTCATCCATCTGGCGGATCTGGGCGGGAAACCGATATTGCGGAGCCAGAGCGTAGTTTGCGTTCACCAGGTTAAATCCCTCGGACACGATGCGCTCCAGTTTGCCCACCCCGCCCCCGCCGGTCTGCATCGGGTCGCCGGCGGATTTGTCTCCGAAGATGAAACCGCCGCCGTGGAAATAGATCACCGTGGGCCGCCTGGCGTCGCTGGCGTCCGGATACCAGATGTCCGCATAGCTGTTGGGATAGGATTCGCTGTACTGGATGTCGTTCCGGCACACGAGGCCGTTGGGGAGAACCGCTTTCCCCGGCTTGTTCCATGGCTCCCATTGGTTGGGCTTGTGGCCCTTGTATAGCTTTGCGTATACCGCTTTCTGTATGAACAGGCATTTCAGGTCGTTCCACCTTTTTCCCATATCCTGCACCGCCTTTTTCCTGGAAGAGATCTGTCTGCCTCGCCTCTGCTGCCATGATAGTACCATCTATGATACCAGAAAAATACCCCATTCTTTTGGAAGAAAAACAGGTTGATTTTTAGGTCCGGCTGGAGTATTGTGGAAGGTGACGAAAGCAAAGGGGCGTGAGCAGAGATGAACTATGAGCAGATCTTTCAAGACCTCCTGGAGCTCAGCCCGGAAGAACAGAGAGGAAAGCGGTGGTATCTCGGCCATGGGGCGGAGATGCCCTACACCCAGCTGCAGGAGACATTGCAGCCATACAACTCCGATACCTTGCGGGACATTGATTTCTTTCCAGAGGGGAAGGATTTGGAGATTCAGAAGACCCTGCGCTATGTGGACATCCCCGCCCATCGACATACGTTTCTGGAACTGGCGTACATCGCGAAGGGGCCGTGTCGGCAGCAGGTGGACCGGCAGATGTTCGACCATCAGACCGGGGATTTCGTGGTGATACCCCCAGAGATGCTCCATACCCTCTATGTGCCGGAGGAGAGTCTTTGTCTCACCATCAAGATCCGCAGAGAGACCTTTCTGTCCCTGTCTGTGCCGAATATGGCCATGTTCGTGCTGCCTTTGCTGTTTCCCTGCGGAGAAGACGCCTTTGTGCTCCATACCGCACTCTCCCTTTGGGACCAGCAGACCCAGGCGCTGCCATACTGCGATGAGATCATGATGCATCTCTTTGTGTTGCTGATGACGTACCTCATGCAGCGCTACCACGATGAAATGCGGCCGCTGAACATGGGACAGGTGACCAGCTACAAAACGCTGCAGATGGTGAATTACATCTTTGAGAACTACCAGACGATCACCCTGCGGAGCCTTGCAGAGGTCTTCCACTACAACGAGTCCTATCTCTCGGATCTCATTCGGAAGGGGACGGGCAAGACCTTTACCGAGAACCTCCGGGAATACCGGATGTACCACGCGGAAGAGATTCTCCGCACCAATCCGAACAGTAAGCTCGCCGCCGTGTGCGAGGCAATCGGGTACGGCGACACTGTCCAATTCATTCGGGACTTCAAGGCACGATATGGGGTGACACCGGCAAAGTACAAACAGCGTTTCCAAAACCGGTGAGATCTGCAGCGTGGGGAAGATCGTCCGAATAATTTACTTGCTGAAGATGGACGAGGCCCTGGGATGATTGCCAATGTAGCCGAAACCGGTAGGTGCCAATGTTGCAGGAGAAGGGGGCAAAGAGAGACGGAGAAGACCCAATCCCCCAGAGGGCTGGGAGCAAATGATACCAGACCATAGAGACACCGGGGCCGTCTGTCCCTTGCGTGGGACAGACGGCCCCGGATTGTGCCTGGGTGTACGTTTGCTCTGCGTGTCATACGCTCTGATCCGGCCTGGCAGGCGGCTTCCGGCTTGGATCCTTTCCGGTACCAAAAATCGCCATGATGCCGGCGACCCCGTAGCAGCCACGGCGGGGTATGGAAATCCAGCCGAAAGAACTGGAAGACCTGAACAGAAAAGGAACATCGCCTCTGAAACTTGGCGAAAAACCTGCCGCCGCCCACTTGCGCTCTGGGCCGTAATCCGGTACAATAGGTGGACCATACGCGAAAGGAGAATCCATCGTGAACTTCCCAGATTATCTCAATCGGGTTCGTCAGGAGGTATGGGGCTGCAGCCGGGAAAAACTGGAGGCCTTTGTCTATGAGGTGGCTGCCGTGCTGCCGGAGGAGATGCAGGTAGACTTCCTGTCTGCGCTTCACAAAGTCCACACCCCCAGGTCTTGCGAGCCGAACGCAAGCGAGAGTGTCCCCAAGGAGGCACTGGACAGCGCTCGGCAAGTGCTGGACAAGATTGCGGCCGGCACCATATTCCTCACAGCCGGGGGAACCGAAGACTACAAGGAAAACCGCTGCACCCTGGCAGACGGCCTTGCATACAAAGATGCGGACCTTCTGGTACAGGGGCTGGGCGATGCTGTGGCGCTCCACGCCCAATGCGTGGACTGCGGGGCATACGGCGCGGTGCTGTCCCTGGGCAAGCAGCTGCTGTCCGTCCAGGTGAGGGTGATCCGGTCCAACTCTGGTGAAGAGCTCTATCGGGACATTGTCGACATCGAGGATCTGTTCCACACGGGGTGGGACTTGAATGCCGTTGTGCTGAACACCCTCCTGGCCGCCTACCGCTGCTCGGAGAATCCTCAGAGGGACATCTATGACATTCTCGCCAATCCGGCATTCCGAGATGTATATACCCTGAAAAGCCTGCTCCAATACGCCTGGGGACAGCTGGACCACTTTCCGGACTTTCTCCAGGGCTGGGTCGACCTGCTGGGCCAGGAGACAGGTGCCTCGGCCAAGAAGCTGTATGAGGAGGCCACTGCCATGCTCCCCACTCCTGCGGAAGGGTAGCGGGCAGGTTCGTACATATCGAGCCAGACAAGCGCTCCGCATGCAACGCACGCGCTTGTGTCCCATCGGCTCAGACAACCAAGACTACCGAAGATGCAAACTGGACGCCGGCCTCCCAGAAAGGGACCGGCGTCCATTTTGCATGGCTGGATGTGTACTGTCTGAACTCTCCAGATTCTCTTGGCATGCTTCATCAGCAGAAGCTTCTGAAGGGGAGACTTCCTCCGCATGCGGTATGATGGTGTCTTTGCTGCGGCGAACATCCAGGAGACGAATGCCCTCTTTGTGGAGATAGCGGGTGACGATGTACAGAGGAACATCGAGAGCCTCGGCCAGTAGCTTGCCGGTCCAATAGGAGGCACCATCTGGCGGGTCCTGATCCAACAGCTCCCGCAGTTGTGTCTGGAACGGTGCTCCATACATCCCACCGGACTTTCCACGGGGAAGGTTCTGAAGGCCGGCAATTCCCATCTCTGCAAAGCGCTTTCTCCACTTGATCACGGTCGCGGGGCGCTCCTCAAAACGGCTGGCGATGTCCTTGATCTGCTCATCCCCCAATGAGGCCAGTACCATTGCAGCCCTTGCTGCAACCCGCGGATTTGTCTGATCTTGTGCCATCATCTGGAGTTCCTGCAGTTCGCTTTCAGAGCATTCAATCTTCGCTGCTGTGCGGGACAATCGGATTACCTCCTCGCCTCATTTTGCCTTTACAGTTGGTGATATTCGACAAATTTGTTGATTGGAACCGACACTAGCCACCCGAGACCCCCCAGGGGGTACCCCCGATGCC
>CANRFN010000131.1 GCA_947629915.1 uncultured Oscillospiraceae bacterium
TTTACTTCGCAGGGACTGCACCCCCAAGATACCCGTTAAATCAGCAGCTGGCAACGGGTATCTATTATACGCTTACAGTTTACCAGCAAGGAGACGAAGGAGATGCTGGCGGATTACGGGGTGCAGTAGGGCAAGAAAAGGCCGCAGGCGCCGAAACGGCGCCTGCGGCGGGAATGGATTGGGTGCTCAGTACGGGATCTTCAGCTTCTGCAGGAACGCCTCGATGTTAGTGGAGGTGTTGGCGGACGCCTCGGTGAGCAGGCCATCGTCTGTGAGCAGCGGGGTATCCAATACGGACTTCACAGACACCGCCACGCTGACGCACGATGCGATGGCGCCCTTGGACTCCCGGCTGTACAGGGCGTAGTTCTCCCCCTCGTTCTGGACGATCTCCTCCATCTTGTAGATCATGGGGAGAAAATAGCTGTCCAGGCGGGCCAGGAGGGTATACAGCATGTAGGTGCGCCTCCGAATGGCGGAGCACTGGGCGGAGGCCTTGTTCAGCTCCGCACACGCCTCGCTGGCGGTGAGCAGATTGGACTGGGCGTTGGTGAGGTTCTGCTTTGCCGCGCCTCCCACTACGAAGCCCATCACCATCAGGGCGGGGCCCACCATGAGGCCGCCCAGCACCGCGGCGCCGCCCGCCATGCCGAGACCGCCGGCGGCGAGGGAGCCGCCGCCGAAGAAGGCCAGCGTGGCGTTGGTGGCCGCCGCGCCGTGGAGGGCTGCAATGGCGGTGCCGGTGGAGGCGCTGGCGAGAGCCTGGGCCGCGCCGTAGGCCCCGAAGACGGTGAGCACGCCGCTGGCAGTGCCGGCCGCCGCCCCGCCGGCGATGGAGCCTGCGAAGCTCACCAGGTTCTCCATCTCCTGGAAGTCCTGCTGATCGATGTGCATCCGGTCCAGCTCGTCCAGCCCGATGGACTCCTGGAAGTCCACGTTCTTGATCCGGGTAAAGGTGTCCAGAAACTGCTTCAGGTTGTGGTTCAGCACAAAGAGCTTCTCCGTGCCGAGAGACTGGAGGGCCGTGGCGCAGGCCTTCCGCTGGGCCTCCAGCTCATCGTGGGCCTGCTGCTGGATGGTGTTGGCTGTCTTGTTGTAGTTCTTGGCGTTTACGGTGTCGATGCCGGCCTTTACGGTGTTTCCCACACCCAGCATGGTGGAGGCGGCGGCAGCGCCGATGAACAACAGAGGGATGGGCATAACTCTCTTCCTCCTCAATTCTGCAGGGTGATGAGGTCCGTTACAGACTGGAAGATCGCCGCCTCGCGGGCCTTGATCTCCTGCATCTGCTCGGCCACCTCCTGATAGGGACGGTTCGTGGTCTTCAGCCAGTTGGACTCCTGCTCCAGCTCGGTGGCGGTCTGGACGGCCTGGTCCATCTCCAGATAGATGGCCTTGTCTATGCCGAGACGCCGCACCACGAATTTGATGAGCCGCTGCTCGCTCTCGGCGAAGTCGCTGTCGCTATAGGCCACGCACAGCAGATCCCAGAGCAGCATCTTCGGGTTGAGAATGGGGTTCTTCCCCTGGGCGGAGGACTGCAGGGCCGCATCTACGCCGTCCTGGAGCACATCGTAGAAGTCCTCTTCATCGATGGCCTTCTCCAGCTGCACCTGGCACGCCTGGAGAAGCCCGTCCCTGTTCTCCTGGAATTGAGGATCCAGCGATGCGCCGATGTCGTCAAACTTCTCCAGCTCCTCAGGGAGGATCTGCCCGTCTGCGGCGATGAGGTAGTAGATCACCTTCAGGGCGTTGTCTGAGGAGATCAACTGGGGCTTGGTGGCCAGTTCCGCGGCCAGGCTCTTCGCCCTGTCTGCGTTGGCCTTCTTCTGCTCCCGGCCCGCCTTCTGGTCTGCCACCTTCTCGCCGATGGTGTCTGCGGCCTTTTTGGAGGTGTCCTTGATCTTCTGGGCCAGCTTCCCTGCGGCGGGGGCCGCCTGCTCTTTGGCGTTTTGCAGGGCGTTGCTGGTCTTGGCGCCCAGATCGGCCGCCGCTGCCTTGGCCTTCTGGAACAGATCTGTCTTATCTTTGCCAAACAATGGTATTGCCACCTTTCAGAGTGTGGATTGGGTGGAGTGCGCTGTTGGGTTAGAGTTTTAGGGCGATATCGGACTCCGTGAGGTCATCGAACTCCTCCTGGCTGGTGAACTGCGGGGTTCTGCCCAGCACCTTCTGGATCGTTACGTTCCCACGGATCACTAGGTTGGAGTCCCCGGACCGGATGCCCTCCTTCATAAGGTCGAAACCCTCCAGGAAGGCGGTGATGTCCTCCGCCAGGTAGTTGGAGACCCGCTCCTCCAGGCC
Source organism: uncultured Oscillospiraceae bacterium (assembly GCA_947629915.1). Taxonomy (GTDB): domain Bacteria; phylum Bacillota; class Clostridia; order Oscillospirales; family Oscillospiraceae; genus Enterenecus. The sequence continues at coordinate 2,305 of CANRFN010000131.1, forward strand.
GTCCTTGTATGCCTGGAGCTGTTGGACGGTGAGAATGGCGTGCTCTTCCTGCAGGATCAGCCGCTCCTGGAGCAGCTGGGCCTCCACCTTGTCGCTGGAGACCTCCCGCACCACGGCCACCGCTGCCCGGCCCACGCCTACCACGTTGATCCGGGAGACGAACTTGCCGGAGAACAGGACCCAGTTGCCGCCGCACTCCACCGCCGCCCGCACCGCCGCGTCTGTGGTGTCTGCCACAGAGAAGGTGAGGGAGGAGATGGTGAGCATCCGCTCGATGGTGCGGTTGCGGAAGGGGGCGATCTTGTTCCAGTCCAGCTTGGCCAGATCCCGCACGGAGGAGAGGGAGACCCGGCGCAGCTCGTCTGTGAGCCGGCGGAGGAAGTAGAAGACCCGGACAATGCACTCGTTGAGCAGCACCGGGATGGTCTGCTGGGCGATCAGGCGGCCGATGCCCAGTTCCGTGCGGAGGTCGAACTTGCAGGGGGCGATGAGCTTCCCGTTGGCGTCCCGCTCCCCCAACAGGGTGCCGTTGAACAGTTTGGAGATCCACACGGAGAAGGTCTTGTGGCCATCTTTGTCCAGGTTGCGGAAGAGTGGTGTGGCGGAGAGCTCTTTCAGCAGGGAGACCAGCGGGCCGGGAATGCCGGTGCCCAGCCGCCCTTTGGAGACGGAACTGGAGGAGCCCGCCATGTCGCTGGCCAGATGGAAGACCCACTGGGCGGTGCCCAGGGCGATCTTCTCCGGGAAGGACTTGCCGATGAGGGCTTTGTCCGCGCCCTCCAGGTGCAGTGGCACGGACTTGAAATTGCCGTTCACGTCCGCCCCATAGACCTTGCCGGTGAACTGCGTGAGAATGGAGCACACCAGACCCACCGGGGTGGGGTGGTGGGAGAAGTCCCGCAAATGGTGTTGTAAGCCACCGCCGAAATCGTTGGTGGCCTTGTCCGCCGCGATGGGGAAGTCCTCTTCCAGGTGGCGGATGATGGCGGGGAGATCCTCCTCGGGGTAGCCCTGCATCTTTCCCACTTTGCGGACCAGGGCGTTCATCTTCTCATCGCCCCACTCGTTGGCCTTCTCCAGGGAGAACTCTCCCACGAAGAAGCTGTCTACCAGGCCGGCGATGAGGCCGCTGCCCACCGCCATGGCGTAGTCCAACTTGTCCGCCTGGTTGGTATAGCGCTCCAGCTGCTTGTCCACATCCGCCAGCTTCTGGTTCAGATCGGCCAGCTGCTGGTCTGTCTGAGAGGGAGGCGTTGCCTGCTCTGTGGCTGCGGATTCGGCGGAGAGGGCGATCTCGGCGGAGACCACTTCTTTCTGCTCCGTCTCGGTGCAGTCCTCCTCCCGCTGCTTTTGCTCTACGGTGTACGTGCCGGAGAGAATGCTCTGGCACTGCGGGGAGTGGGCCCACTTGTCTGCCTCGTAGGCCCGGGCAGCCAACCGGGGATGGGTCTCGTCCTGGGTGATGGCCGTCTCAGCCAGCTTGTTGGTCTTGGATGCCTTGATAAAGTCCTGCAGATCTTTCGCCTGGTCCAGGAAGGCCTGGCGGTTGATGTCCTTCCCGTATCCGTGGACCTGCAGCAGCCCATCGATCAGGGGATCGGCGCTGCCGGAGACCAGCACAGCGGCCCGGTCTGCCGAGAGCTCACTGCAGCGGTACCAGTACAGCAGCGCCCGAATCAGCGCCGGAGAGAGAAACCGGCGAATGGAGGGGTTGTTCCCCAGAGGGCTGGCCTCCACGCCTCTCTCAACGCCCTCCAGGAGCAGGTTGGCGATGGTGTGGCACTGGAGATGCCGGCATGCCAGGTGGCCGCACTCGTGGGCGAGGACGGCGGTGAGCTGCTCCGCATTGAGGGCCTCTGCCAGGGCGGAGCTGATGTAGATCAGCGGCTCCTTGTTTCCGGTGGTCGCCGCCTCCATGCGCTTGGAGTGGACCATGTAGAAGTCCGGGACTGGAATGCCCAACTGCGCACAGATCGGGGGCAGCAGGGCGTAGGTGGCGGGCTTCTGATCCTCGCCGAGGCGGATGGCAGAGGACAGCATCCTGTACTTCTCCTTCTTCTCGTTGAAGCCTTGCTTGAACGCCCAGATCAGATCGGTGAAGCCGGGCATGGCGTTGAGCACCGTTGTGGCCTTCTGGTCCAACGGGTGCATGTACAGCGCGGGTTGGTAGGGCATTGTCTGAAACCTCCCTTGTCTATGCCGCTCCCACGGGGGGACGGCGTCTGCGGTGCGGTTTGATTCCGGGGCAGAGGCTTCACGGTTCAGGCCGCTGCCCTAAAATAGCTGTTCCTAGGATATCCCAAATGGAGCTCCAGTGCAAGACAGAGATGCAGCCGGATTCCATTTGCGTGGGATTTACTCGCTGTCTGGAGAAGCTTCGGCGGGGACATCCACCCAATCCGGCCTCTAACCGGCCTCATATGCCCGCCTGTATGCTGCCAGGTCCATCTCATTGGCCATGGTCTCCACCAGGACGCCGTCTTCTTCGAAGAGGTCGTCCTGCCAGCCGCACTCTGGCAGATGAGAAAAGATGCCTCATACGGAAATGTTGTCTTGCCGCACACCGGGCAGGGGTGCGCCGTCCTGACCATGCTTCCCCGTGGATTCTGCTCCGCCCGTCTGTCCATGGTATCGCCTCCATCCTGTCGCCTTGTGTGGCTGGAGGATACCACAGGTTGCGGGAGAAGTGGTCGCATGGAAGGGGACAAATCCTGCCTATCGGAAAGAATACCGTGGCGATCTGCGCCCCGTCTCCGCCCTACAGACCCATCGCCTCGGAGAGCATCTCCACCTCGCTGCGCTGGAAGCAGTACTGGGAACAGCGGTTGGGGTCCTCGCTGCGAAGGTCTGCCGCCAGGTCCGAGAGGGCAATCCATTGGAGCTCATCGATCTCGATGGGGTCTGGAGCGAAGGGACCATAGCGCTCCCGATACTCCAGCAGGTAGATGGTGTTCCATTCGTTGCTCACAAACGTCCCCTGCACGGTGCAGAGCTGCTGCTTTCCCACCGGGCGGAAGGCGCTCTCCGGGGCGTGGATGCCCAACTCCTCCTCGGTCTCCCGCATGGCCGCAACAGCGCTTGTCTCGCCGGCGGAGATGTGGCCGGAGGAGGACGCGTCCAGCATGCCGGGGTAGGACTCCTTGGTGGCGGCCCTCCGCTGCATCAGGACCTTGTCTCCCGCGTAGACCCAGATGTGTACGCTGCCGTGCCAGGCGCCGGTGCGGTGGACGTCCCGCCGGAGGGCTGTGGTGCCGGTGGGCTCGCCGGCCTCTGTGAGGACGTCAAAGAGCTCGTCATCCGGCTCCCGGATGGCGGTAGCGCTGTCCAGCACATGGACGGCGCAGTTGTCCATCACAAAGGTGGAGAGCCACTGCATATCTTTGTTCTCGTAGTACTGCCAGATGATGCCGCAGATGCTGTTGTGGGTCACCACCAGCACGTTGTCCTCCGGGCCATACTGCTGCTCTAACTGCTGCAGAAAGGGATGGACCCGGGCGATCAGGTCCAGGAGGGATTCACCGCCGGGCATCCGCTCGGTGTACCGCTTTCGGGTCTCTTGAAACACCGGGGCCAGCCAATCTGTGGCCTCGTAGGTGCCGTAGTTCTGCTCCACCAGGCATTCTGCCGTCTGGATGCCGCAGGGGTGGCGGTTGGCTGCAGCGATCGTCTGGGCGGTCTCGAAGGCCCGGGAAAGGGGAGAGGCGTAGATGGCCGCAAAGCGGGTGTCCTGGAGTGCGCGGGCGGCGTCCTTTGCCTGGCAACGTCCGGCCTCGTTAAGCGGGATGTCCGTGCGGCCCAGGACCAGACGCCTGCGGTTCCAATCGGTCTCTCCGTGGCGGATGAGATACAGTTTCATAGGAGGGAACTCCCTTTCTATCGCCGTGGGTGCGGCGCTGTTGTTGGTATAAAAAAGGGCAGGCCTGCAGATCCCCCAAGGGATCTGCAAGCCCGCCCATGATATCACGTCTGGCGGAGAGAAGCCAGATGGAATTTCGGAGGATTGTCTGGATCAGTCTCAGTCTCAGTCTCAGCCGTTGGTCAGGTCTCCGCTGCCGTGAATAGAGATCGGGGTTCCCAGATACGTGGGCTTCGGCATCCACAGGGTGGTGGCAAAGTCCTTGCAGCGGGCCAGGATCTCCCGGCACTCCCGCATGGCCTGTCCCCGATAGGTGTGGTAGTCTGCGGCCACGCCGTACGCCTCCATGCCCATCTTCTCGGCGATATAGACCGCCCGATACAGGTGGTACTCCTGGGTGACGATCAGCACCTTGCGGGCGCCGAAGATCTCCTTGGCCCGGTACATGGTCTCATAGGTGCTGAAGCCGGCGTGGTCCATGAAGATGTCTTCGGAGGGGATGCCCGCCGCCATGGCGTAGTCCTTCATGGCGCCCACCTCATTGTACTCCACCCGGCCGTGGTCTCCGCTCATCAGCAGTTTGGGGGCGGCGCCGTCCTTGTAGAGGGCGATGCCCCGCTCCAGCCGGTCTTTCAGCATATCACTGGGAACGCCGTTGGCCTTTACCTGGCAGCCCAGCACGATGATGCAGTCCACATCCTGCAGCTCAGCCGCCTCTTCCGGAGATAGAATGGTCCGCTGGCCGGCGCTCCGGACGCATGCGTTCACAGCCAGCACCGCGGCGCTGCCGAGAATGGCCAGGCCCAGGCATAGCAACAGCAATTTCCCCAAAACCTTCTTTGCCTTCATCTGGAGTGTGCGCTCCTCTCTCTTCTCTTTCGTCTGCCCTGGGATCTCCCGGACCCTGCCAGAATAGCAGCCGGATCTTAAGATTCCCTTAGCCGGCTGTAAACATTCGGCAAAGATTCTGATACGGGCTGCGGGAAGAGGAGAGAGAAGAACGCCATGGTTCAGGGATCCAGGCCGAAGCACAGCACGGAGGTGTACACCGGGATATTCTCCCCGTGGTAGTTGATGCCGGACACATACTTGGAAGAGCGGTACGCGGAGCCGCTCTTGTAGGTGATTACCAGGCGGAGCAGGATGTTCCAGACGGCCCCGCAGAACTCCTGGCGCCAGAGCTTCACGATCTCCATGTCCTCAGTATCTCCCGTGGAGAGATTGAGATCCCCCAGGTCGATGAGGTCGTCCTCACAGACCTCAAAGCCGGTCTCCTCCCGGAGGTGGTGGTTGAAGGTCTCGGCGAAGATGTCGTTCTGGGAGAAGAAATTCCGTACGATGGTGTCGATTTCCACATCGCTCATAGAGCAGCACATCCCTTCTAGTATCATAACGGATACACAACCCGGTAGCTACATTCTAAACGATGGGAGAAGGTAAGTCAAGTATAAATTTGCGGCGTACAGGCATTATATTTCCGATAATGATGGACGATCCACAGAAGAGTGCGGGAACTGGTCTGTGATAGAGCTGTAAAAATAGGGCTTTTGGGGCAGATGCGTGCACAGCGAGTAACAGGATTGGAAATCGCACAATAGTCTCTTGTCCATTCCTTGTGTCTTCTTGTACTAACTTGAGACGACTGTGGGAAGTCTGCTACCTTATATATAAGGTATGGCCGCTGGCCGGCGGGCTCCGTCCAGGAAAACCCTCTTTTCAAAGGGGCTGATTTGGGGTATCATGGGGAAAAGCGGGAAAGGGGAGAGCGCCATGTGCGGACGCTATCTATTCACCCAGGAGGACGATGACGATCTCCTGGACATCGCCAACGTGCTGAACGAGACCTACGGGGCGGACGCCTGGCACCCCGGGGACATGACGCCCTCGTCCAGGGTCCCCTCCTTAATATTAGACAGCTCTGTCCATCCGGTGCTCCAGCGCTGGGGGATCCCGGTGAGCCAGCGGCTGGTGATCAACAGCAGGGCGGAGACGGCGGCGGAGAAGCCCCTCTTCCGGGACAGCCTGTCCTCCAGGCGGTGTGCACTGCCCTGCAGCGGCTTCTACGAGTGGGACGCCCAGAAGCGGAAGTTCCTCTTCACCATGGTGGGCACCCACTGCTTCTTTTTGGCCGGGATCTGGCAGCACCGGGACGGAGAGGACCACTGCTGCGTGCTCACCACTGCGGCCAACGCCTCCATGGCGCCGGTACACCACCGGATGCCGGTGCTCCTTACCCGGGACATGGTGCAGCCCTGGCTGTCTCGGCCGGAGGAGACCCAGGCCTTTCTCACCCGGGAGCAGGAGCTGCTGGCGCGGGAATGCCTGGACGCGCAGGTCAGCCTGTGGTAGGGAAAGGAAAAATAGAATCTTGAGCCGATGGACGGCGTTGGGTCTCCCTAGGAGACGCAGCGCCGTCCGTCTATTTCCTTGTATGGAAAAAACGGGCAAAAAGTTTTTTGCAAAATGGGGGGAAGAGTCCCATTTATGGGACTGTACCTGTGATACCATAGGGCTAAGCCAAGAAAGGAGGCCCATTACGATGAAAACCGAGTATTACACACTGCACCTGTGGGGCGCACCGGAGGGGAACAGGCTGGCCCAGGCGGCAGGACAGATGGAGCACACGGTCCCGGAGATCTGCCACCGGGATAGGCTGGACAACGTGGTGGATTTCGCCGCGTGGAAGGCATCCCACTGCGGGGCGGAGTGCGGGGAGGCCGAGGGCGATCCGGGGGATGGCGCCGCACCAAAGCAGCAGCTCCTTCTGGAGGCCGCCACCACCTGGACGGTCCTGATGGTTGGGATGGCGCTGCTGGCCCGGATCCTGCTGGCCTGAGGCTTCTGCCATAACACCGGATCGGTGTACCAGAATTGTACTGCAGAATCGGTAGGAATCTAGGGATAACCGATTGATAACAGTACCATAAATGGGACCGATCCGGCGGATATGGCGAGTTGAGCTGTGGTTTATAGCAAAACAGGAACAGACAGGAATGCCCAAGAATATCGGAAAAGAAGTTGCCAGAAATTTGAGAAAAAACGAAAAGGTACTGTACAGACCAGTGGATTATGTGGTAGAATAGAGTGAAGTGTATGACACAGGTGCCCAGAGCAGGCACCTCCGCGGGGCACCCAAGAAAGTTGGAAAGAAAGTTGGCAAAAAATCGGGTGTGAGGGGAGATGAGTCCCATTTATGGGACAGTACCTGTGCTACGATAGCTCCAGTCCCGAGAGAGATCACAAAACAAGGAGGGAAGGCGGCTGCCCGAGAGGAGTTAAGCTGCTGACAATATGACCAGTATCAAGACATATGTGTGTTCCCCGCTCACCGCCCCCACGCGGCGAGAGCGTCTGGCCAACGCGGCACTGGCCGCGTCCTACATGGCCCAGGCGGAGGCGGAGTTCGGCGGCCGGGCGGTGGCGCCCCACGCGTACCTGCCCCAGCTTCTGGACGACACCGTCCCAGAGGAGCGGGCCCTGGCATTGGAGTTCGGGCTGAAGCTGCTGGGCCTGTGCTCGCAGCTGGTGGTGTACGGCCCCCGGATCTCCCAGGGCATGTGGGGCGAGATCGAGGCGGCCAAGGAGATGGGCATCCCGGTGCTGTACCGGCTCACGGTGCCCAAGGACAAGAGGGAGCCCGCCGCCTGAGAGGTGCGGGCGAGGCAACAGTTCATCAACCAGGGAAAAGGTTTTGTATTTTAAGGAGGAGACGCATATGAAGACCAGGCACTGCGAGAAGTTTGACATCTACACGGCGATTGCTACGGGTGATTTTCCCCTGGAGATGTTCCTGAAAGAGAATCCGGAGGACGGCCGGATGTACCTGCCCCTGGAGGGCCGGGAGGAGTGGTTCCGGTACCGCTATCCCCACGGCAAGGTGGAGACCCAGACCGTCACCCTGGACCGGGATCAGGCGGTGGTGACGGCGCGGGTGTACAAGGACGTGGCGGATGCGGACAACGAGTTTTTGGCCAGCGTCACGGTGCAGCGGACCCGCTCGGACTGGGGCTCCACCTACCACGACTCCGCCACCAAGGCCGCCATCGCCAAGGCCCTGGGGGCCGCCGGGTACGGCAACCCCGTGGTGATCCGCCACCAGGGCGCCAGCACCATGCTGCAGGTGCCGCCCTTCCTCGATGACATCGATGTGGAGCACCCCATCTCCCTGCGGAGGGACCGGGCCCAGGAGGGCAGGGCCTGGACCGCGGCCTGAACCCCGGATCGCACAGCGTAAGGAGGGACCCCCATGAAGACCATCTCGTACACGCCCCCGCCCTTCACCATGGAGAACGTGGTGGACTGGTCCGGGATTTGGGTGCAGCGGCGCTGGGACAACCAGATGCAGCTGCGCTGCCCCTTCTGCGAGGACAGGAAGGCCCACCTGAACGTGAACCTCACCAAGGGGGTGTTTCGCTGCAGCCGGTGCGGCATGGGCGGCGGCCCGCTGCAGTTCTGGGCGGCGCTGCAGCACAAGACCACCCGGGAGGCGTACAAGGACCTCTGTGAGCGGGCGGGACAGAGCCTCAGCGGGAAGTCCAGGCCCCGCAAAAACGAGAGCGCCATGCCCCCGGCGGCGGCAGTTCCGGCGCAGGCCCCCATCCAGAGCCCGGAGAAGCTGGACGCGGCGTACCGGGGGCTGCTGGACCAGCTCATCCTCGGCGAGATCCACACGGAGAAGCTGCTGGCCCGGGGCCTGCTGGAACAGGACCTGGAGCGGCTGCAGTACCGCTCTGTGCCCATGGGGGCCACCGATGACATCGTGGCAAACCTCCTGCGGCAGGGTATAGACCTGGAGGGGGTGCCGGGGTTCTATCGGGACCCGTACAGCGGAGACTGGCGGCTGGACGTCCGGGGCAGCGGCATCCTGGTGCCGGACCGGGATGCCCACGGCTGGATTGAGGCCCTGCAGGTGCGCATGGACGACACCTCCGCCGGGAAGTTTCTGAACTTCACCAGCGCAGACCGGAACCACGGCACCCAGACCTCCTGCTGCCCCCACTTCGCCGGGGTGGTGCCGGGCATGTCCTCTGTCCTGGTGACCGAGGGCGTGATGAAGGCGGACGTGGCCCGGAGCCTCTCGGTGCAGCTGGGGAGGCCTCTGGCCCTCGTGGGGCTCACCGGGGTGGCCAATTTCGGCCAGTTCCGCCGGGCCATCGGGGAGCTGCAGCAGATGCAGATCCCCAAGGTGTACCTGGCCTTCGACATGGACGCGGCGGTGAACGAGAACGTCCGCCGGGCCCGGGACAAGGTGATGGAGATGGGCGCGGCAGCGGGGCTGGAGATGGCACTGCTCTCCTGGGATCCCGCGTACAAGGGCATCGATGACCTGTTGCTGGCAGACCTGCAGAACATGAAAAAGAGCGCGTAATCGGAAAAGGAGGAACCATTCGTGACAAAGAGTGAGAGAATTCGGCTCATCCGGCAGAAGAAGACCCTGGAGCAGCGGGACATGTGCATCATGGACCGGCCCATGTTCCAGAAGATCTTCGAGGACAAGCACCTGGCCCAGAGCTTGCTGAACGCCATGATGCTCCGGGATGACATCGTGCTGAAGGACGTGCGCACAGGGGTGCCCCTGGCAGAGTGCGGGGGAGACCCCAAGTCCCGGGACCGGTTTACGGTGCTGGCCCTGGGAGAGGGGAACGCTCTGTTCAACCTGGAGCCCTTCCCGGACTACTGGGAGTCCCAGGACTTCATGGACGTGCTCACCCTGGCAGACCGCCACGCGGACCGGATGGACGCGCTGCTCATCGCGGACAGGGAGGGCGTGGAGCGGCCGGAGTCCTGGGTGGTGCTGATCACCGTGAACGACCTGCTGCACAGCGGGCGGCCTATCGCCCAGATCAAGCGGATCACCACCGAGGGCGAATTTGTGGGGCACACCCAGGTGATGATGGTGAACCTGGCGGCGCTCCACGAAGATCCGCCGGAGGCGTGAGAAAACCGCCGGAGCCAAGGGAGGCTCCGGCGGTTTTTCCGTTCAGTTGGTGCGGCTTTGCAGATAGCGGTCCCGATCCATCCAGTGGCAGCGGAGGAATCTGGCCCAGATGCCGTACCCATCAAAGGTGAAGTGGACTCCGTCTGAGGTGCGGTCTTCCGGCAGCGTGCCGTCCTCCCCGCGATAGATGGAGGCGGTGTCCAGCAGCACCCACTGCTTCTCCTTGGCCGCCTGGCGAATCACCTCGTTGAAGGCGTCCACATTCGCATTGTTCAGCCACTCTCCCAGGCCATTGGACTGGCAAACCGTCTCATTCACCGGCGGCATGGTCTGCAGGTACAATACGGCCTCCGGCTGGGCCTCCCGGATGGCATCCAGAAGGGTGTACAGCGCGGACTGGTATGAGGACACCGGGTAGCCCATCTCGTTGATGCCCAGCATCAGGTAGACGGCGTCATACTGCTGTACCGCCAGGCACTCCACCAGGTTGGCGGGCTCGCCATCGATCTCAAAGACCTGGTAGTCCTCGCTCACCGCCCGGAACACGTTCATGCCCCGATCCCAGCGGAAGGTGCCGTGCTTCAGGCCGCTGAAGGCCTGGAGCCCCTCGGTGCGGGAGTCCCCCAGAAAGACGGCGTTGTCGAAGACGGAGTCGTCCGGGACGGGCTCTGTCTCCTCCAGAAACTCCCCGAAGACGTACTGCTCCCCCTCCGGCAGGGGCTCCGGCGTGGGCTCTGGCGTCTCGGTGGGAGCGGGTGTCTCCGCCTCTGGCAGGGAGGAGACCTCCGCATCGGCCTGGGTGTCCTGGGATGGCGGCACGCTGTGCTCTGCATCGGCGGTGTGGAAGGCGCCAAAGGGTCCGATGCCCTTTACCGCCGCCACGGCCAGAAGCACCATGGCCACCGCCGCCAGGACGGGCAGCAGGGGAAAGCCACCCCCTCTGCTGGGGCCGCGGTAGGAGCTGTATGAACGATGGTTTCGCATAGACGGCATCAGTTCCTCTGTTGAAGATTGGGTTGCGGGGTATGGGCGGGCAAGGGGGTGGAGGCCGGCACGGGTTCTGTGTTGCTCTCCCAGTGGACCAGGAAGGTGTCGCTGGAGATGGTGCGCTCCCCATAGGTGAGTTCAAAGTGCAGCTCCCCGTGCAGGTCCATGTCAGACCACTTGGCGGGGGAGAAGGAGACGGAGCTGTCCCCGTCCCCCGGGCTTGCCACGGAGATCATGGCCATCAGGGCCAGGGATCCGCTGCCGGAGGGGGTGTACACCGCCCGGACCGCATCCGGGGTGGTGCCGGTCCAGCCCACGGTGATGGCGGAGACCTGGGCCAGGTTGTACCAGAGAGCTATAGGTTCTACGGGATTGCTATCTGCGTCCAGGAAGGAGACCGGGATGGCCACGGTGCCGTTCAGCACTTCCCGGGGGACCGCAGTGGCGTCCGGCCTGTCCAGAAAGGCCTCCCGCTGGTCTGGGGCGTAGTCCTGAAAGGCGGCGTATACCTTTCCATCGTCCTGCAGCTGGATGGAGATGGCACGCTGGGCGGTGGTGTCGTCCTGGAAGGTGATCTCCAGCACGATCTCGTCCTCTTTCAGATCCTGGGGCAGTTCCGCCACGCTGGACGCCGCCTGGCCGGCCAGCGCCGTGAGGGTGTCCCGGGGATCCCACTCCACCATGAGAAAGTGGTATTCGCTCTCATCGTCCCCGTACGGGACGGTGAAGTTGGAGGCGCTGCCGAACTCGTCCCGCTGCTCCGTCCAGTCTGTAAAGCGGATCCGCTGCCTGCGGCAGGAGAAGCGGACGGTGTCAATGGCGTGGCCGGTGAGGAAGAACATCAGGGGCCTGCCGCTGCGCTCCCCGCTGTCCAGGATGGCGCCGGTGCTCATGAGAGCCCCGGCGGAGGTGAGGGCCTCCTCCGTGCCGGCGGCGTAGGCGTAGACCGCAGGGCTCTTCTCGGTGGGAAGCAGTCCCGGGGTAGCCAAGAGCAGAAGGACTGCGAGGCAGGCGGCCGCCGCTGCCCGGAGGGGGAAGCTGCGCTTTTTTCTAGAAGTGCATGCGCTTCTTTAGTCGCGTTAGTAAGTTTTTTAACATGTTAGTTAACCTTAAAATGATTATA
>CANRFN010000132.1 GCA_947629915.1 uncultured Oscillospiraceae bacterium
AGATTATCAGAAATTATACCCAGCCTCTAGCAGGCTGGTTTATTTTTACAATAATTCTGATAATCTTTCACTAATTGCAGGTTTGACCCGTGTTAGTTCAAAAGATCTTTTACTGATCTCGTATTACGTTATAGGAGGAATCTATGTTACACATCGTTGCCGATCGTTTAGCTAATTTCATAGCCAAGCCAGAGTTTATACGTTTTCCATCAGATTTTTTTGATGTTACCTATGAAGATGATTGGCTATCATCCGCATTTGGAAAAGAAATTATATCCTCGATAGATAACATACAGATTGAAGATAATGTAGATCGTGCTTTCTATGAGGCAGGAATCCATCCAGAAGATCTTGCGACAGGAACCAAGAACTTATTTCTCTGCAAGTACTATGACAAACTGAATCGTCTGTCGATGATGGGAGAGAATTGCTACCATTTCCTGATGGATATATCTGATGATAAGGATGTTTACATGGCGGCAACAGCATATTGCTTATTCCGCGATTCTGATATTCTTGGAAGATCAATACATTTTGTAAACTATGATATTACTGTTTCAAATGAAGAAGATTTTTTTAGGACGATGATTTCATTAGTGGCGGAAGGAGTATTCGATGCTTAGGCATGTAAGTATTTCCACAAGGAAAATATCATATGATTTATACTTTCGTAGTAAATACACTGTTCTAACCGGTTTAAGTGGCGCAGGAAAAACCTTACTGATTAATACTGTGCAAAGGCTGAATAGAGCATTTCCAGATGCCACTTATGACGGTTATAAAGTATATGCTTCCGTTTATTCTCAAGATTTGACCGATACAATTCTTTCGGAGTCAGGCGCACTTATTATAATGGATGAGGATGTTGATTCAGAGGCTAGAAAAAAATTTTTCCCAAGTATCAGAGATAGCAAAAATTTCTTTATTTTCATTACACGCGATATTTACGGGATTCCTTTTGGAATCGATGATATATTTGAACTCAAAGGAAACGAAAAGCATAAAAGGATGGAGCAAAGATATAATAATTACATCAAGCCTTTGAATGGAGATACCTTGTTGTGTGAGGATTCTGCATCTGGTTATCACATTACCAAAAAAATCTTCGAGCAATATGGTTACACTGTTTCTTCAGCAAGAGAAAAAGATAAGATCATCCCGGCGCTTTTGAAGCTAAACAAGGGCAATGTCATTCTTATTGCTGATCTTTGCGGATTAGGTGCAACTACATTTCCGCTAATGGATTTCATCGCCAGGAAAACTGGATATGCTCTCTATCCCTCAATGTCATTTGAGTACGAACTGCTTGCCAATCCATTAATTAAGTCCATTGAATTGCGGGATCCTGATCCTGAAGTCTTGCTTAACTATCAATCTGAGGAATTCTATTATACCAGTGTCGTTTCTTCCATATTGTTTGATAGGTATGGTATAAAATATGCCAAGTCTAGTAAGAATGTTGTTCAATTTTTGATGACTGGATATTTAAATTTAGGAGGCATCCACACAAAACACCCAACAACTATCAAAGATTCATGGCTATATCCATTATTGTCTCATTCTTCAGATGCTGACAGCATATAATAGTTTAGTTGTTAATTTTCTACACAAATTAGATGCTTCTACAAAACAGAAATTTATATTAGTTTTATCAATATATTCAGGTTGAAATTAACTCAGATATTCGTTTTATCTTATTACGGAAAATTTTTATACGCCGGCGACATCATCGGCGTCTTCGATCCCGGCATCTTCTCCATCGGGGACACCCTCTGCACCCCCGGCCGCAAGTTCGCCTTCGACCCCCTCCCCACTTTCGCCCCGGAGCACTTCAACCGAGTCCGTCCCCTGGACACCATGAAGCGCAAGCAGTTTTTGAAGGGCATGGAACAGATCGCCCAGGAGGGCGCCATCCAAATCTTCAAGACCCCCTATTCCGGCATGGAAGAGGTGATCGTGGGCGTGGTGGGCACCCTGCAGTTCGATGTGCTGGAGTACCGGCTGAAAAACGAGTACGGCGTGGACCTCTACAGCGAGGGCCTCCCCTACGAGTATCTCCGCTGGGTCCACCACGATGGGGACGAGCCCCTCAAGCCGGAAAACCTCACCCTGCCGGGAGACGCCATGCTGGTGGAGGACTACAAGGGCAACCAGCTGCTGCTCTTCGCCTCCCAGTGGTCCATCGGGTGGACCGCAGACCGGAACAAGCAGCTCACCCTGGCCGAGTTCGGCGGCACCAGGTTCGTGTAATCCATCATGCTCCCTTTCAAAGCGCCTGTTCCCGGATACCATCCGGGGACAGGCGCTGTTTTCACATCCGCCAGAAAACGATGCGAATTGTCCATTTTCCCCTTCTTCTCTTGACAATCCGGCAAGGCGCTGCTTATACTTGGCTCATCATCAATCCTGCTGGAGGTACCCTATGGAAGCCAGAAATCCCCTGGAACAGCGCTACATCGTCTTCGATGTGGAGACACCCAACTATTATAACGACCGGATGTCCGCCATCGGCGTGGAGATCGTGGACGGCGGCAAGATCGCCGAGGAGTTCTACACCCTGATCGACCCGGAGACTTTCTTCGACCCCTTCAATATCAGACTCACCGGCATCAGCCCCTCCACCGTGCGCAACGCCCCCACCTTCCCGGAGGTGTGGAAGAAGCTGGAGCCCATCTTCTCCAGCGGCCTGCTGGTGGCCCACAACGCGTCCTTCGATGTGCGGGTGCTGGCCCACTGCCTCACAGACTACCATATCGACTGGAAGGACACCGCGTACTACGCCTGCACTGTCTGCATGGGGCGCAAGGCCTATCCGGAACTGCCCAACCACAAACTGGACACCATGTGCAGCCACCTGGACATCCCCCTCTACCACCACCAGGCCCAGAGCGACAGCCGCGCCTGTGCCCTTCTGCTGCTGGACTACATGGCGGCCGGCTTTGACCCATACAAGTTCAAGAAGAAACGCTCCATGCTCATCTGACGGAGATCTACCGGACCAGAAACACAGGGGGTGCAGTGATGCCAAGAAAGTCCAAGTATGCGGGGACCGTGGTGGAGATCCCGTCCAACGTCTCGGTGGATTCCAAGGGCTACGTCTACTACAACATGACGTCCGTGTGGAGGCAGAGCGCCGATGGGAAGAAGAAGTATGGCGATCACAAGAAAGTGACCATCGGGAAAGTGCTCTCCGATCCAAAGGACTGGAAGGCAGACCGCCGCATGACCCCCAACGACAACTACTACGCGCTCTTTGCGCAGCCGTCCAGGGACGAACTGCCGGATCCGCCGGACCATGCGGACCACATGGCGGTAGGGCTGCATGTGGCAATCCAGACATTGGCAGAGAAATCCGGTCTGGCGGAGGACCTCTACGCCGCTTTTGGCGGATACGATGATCGATTGCTGGATTTCGCCCAGCTCATGCTGAGCAAGTGGTCTGCGGAGGGCCAGCGCCTCCCCGCCTGGGCCAGGAACCATGCCACGTCCCGATCCTGGGATCCCGAAGACGAGAAAGATCTGGAAGAATTTCTCACACACAGCGTGGACAACGATTCCTTCCGGGCGTTTCAATCTCGTTGGACCTCCAGGAACATTGGAGACGGGAAGGTCTTCTTCTGCTGCGACGTCATCTACGGCGACTGTACCATGGATGGAGTCTGGGTGCTGGAGAGCGGTGAAGTCCTGGATGAAGCCCCCTTTGACACCATCTACTTGCTGCGGCAGAGCGATGGCATGCCGTTGGCCTTTCAGGACAGCCCTGGATATGGCCGCTGGTTCAGCGGCGCCGATGAGATCACAGACTTTTTGGAAGGGCTGCTGAAATTGCGAGGCTCCCATCTTAAGCTGCAGCCATCAGACATCACTTTCCTCTGCGGCAAAGGCCGTCTCACCCAGGATCAGCTGGAAGATCTGGATCAGGCGGGCATCCCTTTTCTCCTGCGGCTTTTGCACGGCACGGAGGCCGCTGAAGCACACCTCCACCCCAATCTCTCAGGTGCTGCCGCCTATGAACAGGAACTGCTCCGGCAAAAGATTGAGACGATCACGGAAACCGGGCCGCTCCTGGACAGTGAGGACACCCCCAGACACTTTCACATCGTATGGGAAACTTTGGCGGCCTACCAGGACAAAAAGCGGCTGGACAGCGATTTAAAGCGCACCCAAAAGAGACTGCAATCCTGTGTGGAAGACGGAGATCTCATAACAGACGAGCAGATTCGAGAACATATGCCCCTCTGGGACATGGCTCTGCAGACGGATTCCTCCGCCTTCCATGGAGATCAGGTCTGGTATCGCGTCACGTCCTTCCAGCGAAATCAAGCGCAGATTGAGCGGGAGGCCACGAAATGCGGCTATCGGGTGCTTGTCTCCTCTGAGCGGATGACTGCACAAGAGGCACAGGCAGCCTTTGAAAAGCCGTTCTGTCTGAAGGCGGTGCTCGCCGAGATTCAGCGCGATCTCCAGGAAGATGAGCTGGACCTGTATGCCGTCCAGATGCAGCGTGTGAAGACAATAGCCTGCCTTGTCGCCACCATTCTCTACACCTTGATCCAGAACAAGACGGAGAATCTGCGGAGAGAGGATCCTGAGAACTATTCTGTCCTATCGATCCTCTGCTACTTGGATGAAATTTCCGCAGACTACAACCTGATCCAAGAGCAATATGAGCGCCGTTATGCCCTCACCAATGAGCAGTCCAAGATCCTGTGTGCGCTGGGCATAAAGGCAGCAGACATAGACGAATTCATTCAGCAAATGGAGCGTTAGATCACTGGCACTACACCCTCTATTTTGAAGACCTCGCAACTTTTTTTCATTGAAACCCGGGTGCAAAACGCCTATACTCCACCGTTGAGAGGAGCGACCGCTTTGGACACCAACCTGATCGCCTACTGCGGTGCGTACTGCGGCACCTGTGCCTGGCGGGAGCGCATCGGATGCAAAGGCTGCAAGGCCAATGCCGGGGAGATGTTCTGGGGCGCCTGCGACAAGGCCGCCTGCTGCATCTTCAAGGGCTTGGACCACTGCGGCATGTGCGAGAAGCTCCCCTGCCAGAAGCTGCGGGACCTCTATGAAGATCCGGAGCACGGAGACGGCGGCACCCGCCTTGCCAACCTCCGCAACTGGAAAGAGGGCCGCATGGTCTATGCGGTGCTGGACAACCGGTCTCAGGCCAGCGCCAGAGAGGGCTGAGGCCTTCCCTGTTCCACCGGATCGCACGGAAAGTACATCAAAATGAGAGAAAGGGGATCGCTATGAGGTACATTGTCACATCCTCTGAGGCATCCAAGATGCTGAAGAAGGTAATGGAGGAGAAGAATGCGGCCCTTGCCATGGAGCTGCAGAGCTGCGTGTTCAACGCCTCTCTGGGTGAGGACGTGGAGTCCGTCCGCCCCCAGTACGACTACGCCGAGACCCAGCGGTATCTGGAGGCCTGCAACGAGAAGATCCGCATCCTGAAGCACGCCATCAGCTGCTTCAACACCACCACCCTGGTGGGGGACACCGGCCAGACCATCGATCAGGTCCTGGTCTACATGCCCCAGCTCTCGGACATGCGGGACCGCCTCTTCGAGATGCAGAACCGCCTGCCCAAGCAGCGCTCCTCCGTGGGCGGCATCGGCGGCAACACCGTGATCGACTACCGCTACACCAACTACGACATCGATG
The DNA here is from genome assembly GCA_947629915.1 of uncultured Oscillospiraceae bacterium. Classification (GTDB taxonomy): domain Bacteria; phylum Bacillota; class Clostridia; order Oscillospirales; family Oscillospiraceae; genus Enterenecus. The sequence continues at coordinate 5,674 of CANRFN010000132.1, forward strand.
AGGCCAAGGCGGACTACACCCGGGTGTCTGACGAGCTCCGCAAGCTCCAGGCGGCGTTGGATGTGGTGAATACCACGGTAACCATGGAGATTGAACTGCCGGACTAATCACTGGTGAAAAACACTTTCCGTCCACTCTGAGCCTATCAAATTGGGGTTGTCCAGGAGATTGTGCAACGTGTAGGTTCATGGATTATTCGTTTGTTATTGTTTATTTCATAATGTATCATGGTCCATGCCGCAAGCCGCGGGTAACACTACATATTTTATCTCAGACAGAGTGGAGAAAACTGAGCCGCCAAATGGCGGCTCACCACGGCCGAGTTCGGTTAGAGGCCGTGACACAAAACCCGGAGGGGCTATCCCCTCCGGGCTTTGTGTTCCTCCCCAGTCAGGAAACTACGGCCTGTCGCCGTCTACCTGACAGATGTTGATGCCGAGATCCAGGTCATTCTGAAGACCTATGGCGGCGCTTTCCGCACGGCGCAAGCACTCCTGTACTCTCCCCAGCCGTTTGCGGAAACGCTCCACCTCTTCTCGGAGCGTATTGTTCTCGTTGGTCATCTCCCGCAGCTTGGTCTCCAGATAGAGGTTGCGGGCGGCGACATCAAAGGGCTTCTCTTGCAGAATCGGCTGCTCCGCAGCAGCGGATCCCGCAGGCATGGTCCCTACAGGCGATTTCTCTGCAGGCACAGAACCTGCAATGGGAATGGATCCGGGAATCGGCACCGGATCCATACGGCAAACCACGCCGGTCTCGCGATTCGCGCTCCCCAGCGCACGCTGGACCAGCTTCGGACCGGACCCCGGCTCCCAGATGATCTCCGTCTTGTAGACAGACATCCCGGTAACCGGGTTCACCATCGTTTTTACCAAGGGCATATACCCCAACGCCTTCCCCAGGTGGCGGTGCTCTGCATTATAGTACACTTTTTCGCAGCGGTCAAGCAGAAAATTTACGAAAACCTTGGAGAACATTCTTCTATGTATACAAGCCATTTTTCGCCTGTTGAAGGTCGATTTCATAACTTTATCGGCCCGTGTCCCCTCCTGCCCTCCCAGCCGCACCGGAGAATGCCAGAGAAATCTTTGCTTTCCCATTGCCCGGGACTCAGAAGCAATGCGTTAGAACGCGCTAGGCCCTCGAACCAGCCGAGGGCCTTGCGCACTGTCACGCCTTTTTCTCTCTGGACCGATGGAGCAGGTATGCCTCGGACCATCCAGCTGCCCCGAGAAGGGCGATCAGGTGCCATACCAGATGCGTTGGAGCGCCGTTGGCATCCAGCAGCACCGGCAAGACTGCAACCGGCAGGATCACCGCGAAGGGCCGGAAGACGCCGATCCCGGTAGCGGCGTAGAGCAGAGACGGGAGCAACATCACGGCACTGGCGGCAAGGCAGGCCATCTCCATGCGCCTCGGAAAGCTGGACAGAAACAGCACGATCCCCCCGCAGCAGAAGAGGGTCAGCCAGCGAAAGGCATACAGCTGCACCAGGAACGCGGTGATGGAACAGGAGAGGGGAAAGTCTTCCAGCATGGAGAGGTTTTTCGCCGGAGTGCCCCAGGCCGTGATGGCAAAACGGGTCCGCAATGTGTGGAGCTCCATGCTGTAGACCACGGCCCAGACCAGCGTGGTCTCCAGGAAAATCAGCAGGAGCTTTCGAAGCACCAAGGTGCGCCGTCCCTGCGCGGTGGACCGCAGGAGGTACACCATGCCGGATTGTCGCTCATAGGACAGGCTGCCGGCGAGCAGCAGAGTCAGGGCCAGGAGTGATAGCAGTGCCGCCTGCTGCTGATTGGACTGCGCCGGTCTGCCGTACACGCTCTCAAAGGGCGTCTCCTCTATGAGCCAAGGGGTAAAGTGCTCTGCAGCTCCCCTGCCCTGCAGTTCCAAACAGCGGGTCCGCACCTCGGCCAGGGCAGACCGTTTGGTCTCAGCGCTCTCGGCCTCCCGGCGATACCGGTCCAGTTCCGGGTAGCCGATGCTGCCGCGGTCAAAATCGATCTGCGCCTGTACATAGGCGGCGATCACGGTGTCCAGGTCTGCCTGGTCCGCGTCCATGGCGGCAAAGGTGGCATCGGTGATCTCTCCTGCCAATGCCGCGGTGTACTGTCTCTCCGCCCGCTCCACTGCAGATGAGATGGGAATGGACGCGCTGTACGGCATGCGAAAAGCGGCATAGACCGTCAGGGCAGCCAAGACGACACCCTTCTGAACCCACATCGTCTTGTGGACCTCCATCCCGAAGAGGTACAGGTGGCCCAAAAACCGGTCTGTTACGCGGTTCAACCGGTACGCCGCACTACCCAGGAGATCCCGCCCCGCAGCTGGCCGCTTGTGGCAGTGGACAGAGAGGCAAAGGATTGTAAGGACCAGGCACAGCGGAATCAGGGCCCGCTGGGAGATGCTCCGGATCCCCAGGGGAAAACCCAAGAGGTCTATGTTCAGATAGTCGGTGTAGAGGTCTGAGAGGCTGATATAGGTGAAGAGGTTGAAGTACTTCAGCACGTTGCCCACGCTCTGCACCGGCAGCAGCGTGTATAAGCCGTACTCTACAGCCAGCACAGCCGCGGCCACGAGGATGGTGTATCTCACATTGTGGATGGCGGAGAGCAGCAGCCAGAGAATGAGGCCGATGAGAAAGGCGGAGGCGATCCGCAGCAGGAAGTAGCGGACCAGAAATCCCCGCACTGTTGTCTGCAGGGTGAGCTTCCCCAGCAGTTGTACCGATTGCACCGTGCGGTCCAAATCGCCAGCGCCGCCGTACAGGGCAAAGCCCAGGACAAGGTCTGTCCCGTGGAGCAAGAGGACCCCTGCAGCGGATGCGCCAAACAGGATCAGCGTCCGCCGTACCGCCAGTCCCAGCCGGCCCCGGGGCGCTGCATAGACCACGCTCCAAAGCCCCGCCCTCCGCTCGTCTAGAAAAGAGACGGCAACGATCAGCAGCGCCAGCAGCAGGAAGTAGTCCGTGAGGCGAAAGGTGAGGAGAGACATCCACTGCCCCGTCCAAGCCAAGGGTGAGGTCCAGGCCCTGCAGCCGTTCAAACTCGTCCACCGTCTTGCGGATGTTCCGCCCGGAGAAACGGTTGGTGTCGCTGAAGATGGAGAAGGACAGCAGGTCCTCCCTGCTCTTTTGGATGCCCTCCAGCCACGCCCCATAGCCAGCGAGATACCTCACCTGCTCCAGCAGATTGTGGACCGCCATCCGTGCGGACCTCCTGTGCCATGGCGCCAATTGGTCCTGTCCCCATGGAATCTGCCGGCAGCCCGGGAAGAGGCCTGGGCCAGCCGCCAGGCTTATGTCCCTTGCAGCTGCCGCTGTCCCTTCCTGAAACTGGCTGCATTCTACGGTTCCGAGAGAGAGAATACCACCCCAAAGACGGGGAATCTGCTTTCGGAATGCGAGAGTGTGCAAAAGGAAAGGCAAGTAAGATCAAATTAGAACAACACTCGAGACAGTTGGCTGACATTTCCCTGGCAAGAAGTCCAGCCAGCGCAAAGAGACCGCAGGGACACACCCTGCGGTCTCTTTGCGCTGGCTATTCGGTTGTGCCGCTCCTCAGTTGAAGCTTCCGTCCCACACCGGCATGTTGGAGAGGTAGGCGCTCTCCACCGCCGGGACGTAGTACGCGCCGTAGTCTCTCAAGCCGTTCTCCAGTTTCTCCTCCGGCAGTTCCACATAGAATCTGTAGTACGGCAGGAAATATGCATCGTACTGCCCCGTGCGGTAGACGAGCTCCACCTTCCGGATATACGCCTCACCCGGCATCTCGTAGGGGACACTGGTGATATAGCTGCCATGGATCAACAGATCTTTTGCCTGCTCCGGACTGATGATGGGATAGTCCCCCATCTTTTCAGACAGATCCGGCCGGTAGACCCTTGCCAGAAACAGCTTGCCCTCGTCATTGCACGCGAAGGTGACCTGGTTGAAGTTGTACTGGATGATCTGCTCCGTCTCACTCCCGGCGGCATCAAAGAAGGCGATGTCGTATTTCTCCTGGCCGTAGATATTGTAGTCCCCGCCGCAGAGGTTCAACTGCGGATTGTCTATGCCGATGAGGTCCTGGTATTGTCCCTTCAAATACTCCGCCACAGCGGCGGTCTCATCATAGGACGCATAGTGGGTGAAGTTGTATTCTTCCGGCAGGGAGATGGCCGGGTCGAAATAGATGGTGGCCGTCTGGATCTGGTCCACTTCGATCTTGATTCCGTCCGCCTCCACCGTTACGGCGGTGGGGTCAAAATAGCCGTCCGGCACCGTGTCCCCCACACTTTCCATCTTCTCTGTGATCTTCTGCCGCTCCTCTTCCCCCGGCGCATTGTCTGAGACCGTCACCTGATCGGGATCCAGTCCTAATCTTCCCGCAACGTCCAGCGCCAGGGAGCGCATGGCATCGAAATCCGCCCCGGAGGCGATCATGGTATAGACGTCATCGTAGGTCAAGGGGTTCTGATAGACCGGCAATGTGGTGAGCACGGTATTCTCGTTCCACGGGTTGGCATTCACCAGGTCTGCGATGTCATAGGCCAGATAGCCCTCATAGCCCATGGCGGCATTGGAGCCTTGGATGGTTGAGAGAGACAGCATGGGCAGGTCCAGGGTCCGCCCCGTCTCCCCCTGCGGGAAGAGCTTTGTCCCGGCAAAGGCCGCCAGGGCGATGCATGCAGCCGCAGCCACCCCCCACTTCAGCCAGGGCGTTTTCCGCCTTTTTCTCGGAACCTCCGCCGCCTCGATGAAGGCGGGGTCGATGAGGCTCATCTTGTCCAGCAATTCGTTTCCTCTCATAAGGTGTAGCCCTCCTTTTCCAGGTGCTCCCGAAGCTGTTTCCGGCATCGAAAGAGCGTGGTCTTCACTTTGCTCTCCGAGAGGGCAAAGCGCTGGGAGATGGCGGCAATGGAGTCCAGATACCAGTACCGGCGGACAAAGAGATTCCGTCTCTCCTCGTCCAGGGTGCACAGAAACCCGTTGAGCACTTCCCCCAGGGCGATGTCATCCAGCCGGCACCCGATGTCGTCCGGCGCCGGGATGCACTCCTCCATCTCGGTGCTGAGCGCACTGATCTGGGCGCTGCGCTTCAGCCGGCTCCGATCCCGGCAGCAGTTCAGCGCGATGTGCCGGGTGATCCGGGCGAGAAAGGCATACAGGTACCCTCTGGGCTCGTGGGGCGGAATGCTGTTCCACGCCTCCAGATAGGTGTCGTCCTCGCACTCCTCCGCGGTCTGCCGGTCCTGCACGATGCCGTACGCCAGCGAGTGCAGGCGCTTGCCGTACTTGTCCCGGGTCTGCTGGATTCCAGCTTCGTCCCGCTTAAGGTACAGATCGACGATGCTGCTGTCTTCCAATGCTCTCATCTCCTCCCTTCTGTATCTTCGAAGGCCTTCACCCTGATAAGCACCGTCTGGGACAGCAAGGTTACACGATTTTCAAGGAAATTCTCTCAGCCTGCGATCTCTCAGAAGCAGCGCTGTGCCCTCCCCTTCCTGCAGCTCTCAATCTTGCCGCAGCGGTAGCAGAGCTCGTTCTCGGATACCCCGTCCTCCACAAAGAACGCCTTGATGTTCTCCACGGTGGTCTCGGCGATGTTGCAGAGGGCCTCTTCGGTGAGAAATGCCTGGTGGGAGGTAACGATCACGTTGGGCATGGAGATCAGCCGGGCCAGCAGTTCATCGTTGAGGATGTGGCCAGACCGGTCCTCAAAGAAGATGTCCGCCTCTTCCTCGTACACATCCAGGCAGGCGGCGCCCACCTTCCGGGCTTTGATCCCGTCCAGCAATGCCTCGGCATCGATGAGGGCGCCCCGGGAGGTGTTCAGGATCACCACGCCCTTTTTCATCTTCTCGATGGCATCGGCGTTGATGAGGTGCTGGGTCTCCTCGGTGAGGGGACAGTGCAGGGAGAGGATGTCCGCCTCCCGGAAGAGGGTGTCCAGGTCCACGTACTGGATGCCGCTGTCTTCCGCGGGGAACTTATCAAAAGCGAGGACCCGCATGCCAAAGCCCTTACAGATGTCCACGAAGATCCGGCCGATCTTGCCGGTACCGATCACCCCCATGGTCTTGCCGTGGAGGTCGAAGCCGGTGAGGCCGCTGAGGGAGAAGTTGAAGTCCCGGGTGCGGTTGTACGCCTTGTGGATGCGCCGGATAGAGGTGAGCAGCAATGCCATGGTGTGTTCCGCCACCGCGTAGGGGGAGTACGCCGGCACATGCACCACATGGACCTTCCCGTAGGCGTGGCAGACGTCCACGTTGTTGTACCCGGCGCACCGAAGGGCCACCACCTTCACCCCGCCCTCGGTGAGCTGATCGATCACCGAGGCGTTCACCGTGTCGTTTACAAACACACAGACGGCGTCAAAGCCGTGGGCCAGGGACGCGGTGTCCTCGGTGAGGCGGGTCTCCAGGAACTTGAACTCCAGCTCTCCCTCCTGGGCGTAGGGTTCAAAGGAAGACTTGTCGTAGGGCTTGGTGTCAAAAAAGGCCACGCGGATCATATATGCTCCTCCTATATTTGAGTTTGGTATTCCTTATTCTGCCAGGTGCTGCGGTTTCTATTCTACCTGAGATCGTGCATCTCTGCCGGCCGTACCCGCCCTGCCTGTCCAAGCGCGGCGCAGCAAGTGCCGCCCAAATCAAATTCGGCATTTTCCAGTAAAATAGCGGTGATCGGAAAGATTCGAACCTGTCCCTGTCCCAAAATACATGCCTTTGGCGATTTCACCTTGACACATCCGAAACGCTGCTTTATGATTGCAGATAAGAGTACAAAGTCTGCTGCGGTTTGAAACAAATCGCGGTTTTGAATCGGCAAAAGTGCCGTCTCTGATGGGAAAGGACGATGCTGCATGGGACGCAAAAGGTACAATGAGCCCAAGGAGAAGGTGCCAGTACCAGACGATGCGCGTGTGTACAGGAATGGCCGTGTGGTACTCGTTGATACATCGTTACGCGGTGGGAAAGACCCTGTCAAGACGGTGATCGGGCATGTGTGTGTCGGCGAAACAGATGAAAGCGGCAGACGGCTGATGTTTCCAAACGAGAACTATGAAGAGTGCTGCAAGGATGATGGCGCAAATGCAGGGTCTGGACCGGATGGGCAAACCTCAAAATCGCCGCCACGCGTGATCCATGTCGGGCTTACCAGTTTGGTGCTCGGTATCGTCTATCAATTGGGCATATACCAAATGCTGATCTCGGTATACAACGAACAGATCGCCAATGCCATCATAGATTTGGCAATGTTCTACATTCTGGCTTGTCTAAGCAACAATAGTATTTCGCTGCCTCAAATGAGCGATCAGCTACTGTTTTCGATTGAATCACACGACGATTCTTGGTATGACGAACTATTTCAGGGGAAAAATCAGGGCAGAAGTGTCAACGATGCAAGCAATCGCGAATTTATGGCAAGATGGGCTAGACACGTAAAGAATGTTCTTTGCGAAAAGGATGACGCAGAGTTTGGCACCGCAGTCCTCTCCCTCGATGGAACGAACTGGAACGACCAGTTGGAAACCAGCACAGAAGCTCAGCCTGGACAAGGTAAGACAGGAGAAAAGGGGCAAATTGCCGGCAGCATGTTCTGCGTTGTTGCAAACGGAATATACAAAGGGATGCCGCTTGCCTACTGTCCAACCATCGATTTCAATCCTAATTTGAAAACCTTTCAGGAAAAACTGTCTCTCTTTCACGGAATGGATCTGTACCCAGAGGTGATGATAGCGGACAGCACGTTCTGCACAGAGGATTTTATGGCCGCTTGTGATAGCCTTTCTCTCCCTTTTCTCATCATGATGCAGGAAGACGATACAGGTGCACAGACCATGTACAAGTTGCATCGTGATTTGCTGCGCTGGAACTTTGATCACCGCATTCTCGGGCACGGCTTGACGTTTGGCATAAGCGAGAACGGGCATTCTGTCTTTGGCCCCAACAGCAAGAATCCTGACCGAACAGCCCATTTCGCTGTGTTCTACAACGCCACGCAGGCCTTTTCCTTGACAAAGGACTTCATAGACAATTTAGACCAAAAAATGGACGCCCTCAAAGAGGATATCGAATCTTTTGCGGCAAAGGAAAGAGGACGGGCTAGAACGTCTGGAAGCACCAACGCGATAGAAAGCAGCACAGATATTCTATCAAGAGATGCGTTCATTCAGCAAGCACGCAAGAAACTCGATGCGGCAGGTGTTCGTGTCCCGGAAGGGTATGAAAGCTACCTTTCAATAGAGTACAATTTCGAAGAGGGCAAGTACAATATCGTTGAGAACTCTGCGGCGATTCGTAAGACATGCAACTCATATGGATATGATTTGGGTGTCAAAAGGGTACCACCGGCCACAATACCGGCGGTGAGCGCCATCAAAAGGTGGCGATAGCCTGAC
>CANRFN010000133.1 GCA_947629915.1 uncultured Oscillospiraceae bacterium
TTTACTTCGCAGGGACTGCACCCCCAAGATACCCGTTAAATCAGCAGCTGGCAACGGGTATCTATTATACGCTTACAATCGGAAAGAGGCACAAAAATCCCGAGATCGATATGATCTCGGGATTTTTTACGCCCTTTTTGCGGAAATCCAGCTGCTCTGATATTATTCCCGTGCGTACATGTGGAGCAGTACTACCTCGTTGGGCTGCACCGTCTGGGTGTAGCGGAGCACATTCTCCCTGGTCTTGGGGGTGGACATGGTGAACCGGGGGAAACACGCCTGCCGGAGGTACTGTACATCGTGGGGCTTCAGCTCGCAGTCGAACTGGAGCTTCTCCCACTCGCCCAGAATGCTGCCCTCGTTGGCCAGGAGGCTTCGGGCTTTCACGGTGCAGACGGCGTTTCGGGGCATGTTCTTCAAGGTAAAGGTGAGCTCAATGGGGTCCATGTCCTCGAATAGTTCGTCCAGACGTCCCGGCTCAAATGAGCCCTCAGAGCGCATGAAGTAGCTGCTGTTGAATCGCTTCTGGTTGGCACAGAGAATATAGAGGCTATTGTCCTGCGCTCGGGTCACGGCATAGTTCTCCCCGCGGCAGATGAGAACGCCGCCCAGGGAGTTCAACGCCTGCAGGGCGAAATACGCCGGCTTGCGTATGGAGTCGATGGTGAGCAGCCCCATGCCGCCGCTGGCCACCTTATAGGTGTCATAGTGGCTGCCCAGGTGGTCTGAGCCCATGGCGATACCGATGAGATCGGCCATGTCCCAGATTTTCGGCAACTTCTGGGCGATGTATGCCGCCCGGAACGTGCTGTCATTGAGGTAGTTCCGGTCTGAGATGGAGATGCTCCACTCCGAGACATACAGTTTGCAGGATGCACAGCCGGCCTCCCGCAGCAGATCCCGGGTCCGGCGCAGCTGGTTTTCCTCGGTGTAGGGGTCGGAAGAGCGGTGACCAACCGGGGAGCGCTGGTTCTCCTCACTGTAGTAGGGGTACAGCAGGATGGACCAGAAGTCTGGAGTGCAGCCGGTCTCCTGGCAAGTGGCGAGGAAGCTCCTCTGTCGGCTCTCCAGCCAGCCTGGAATGGCACCCGGACCGCCAACCTGGGCTGTGGGGAGAAGCTCCTTCACACTCTTGTAGAAGAAGGCAAAGGAGTTTTCAAAGCGGTATCCATCGGGGTCTGCGTGCAGTGCATCAGAATCGTCAGTGGTGAAGATATACGTCAGCTCAAAGATCCACTGACTCACCTCGGCCTTCCCGTAGCGGAGGATGATGTGCCGCAGGAAATCCTTCATCAGGTGTTCCCAGGCCCGACGGGATTGAAACTCGATAAAGGTGCGCTCCTGGTTGATGAATCCGTTGCCGTCCCGGGTGATGGTAGAAGGGCGGTTGCCGAAGTCAAACCAGGGCTTGATCCGGTGGGCCACCAGAAAATCCAGGGCGCTGTCGATCTGGGCGTAGTTGTAGCCGCCCAGATGCACACCGTCTGCCAGCATCAGCTTCTGAGAGAAGACGTCCCACAGCCGGACATAGGGAAAGCCGATCTTTTCCGTCAGGTCCAGGATGTGCTCCTGCATGCCGGCGTAGGAGAGCATGAACACCGGACCGATGTTCACCACCTGATTCCAGCTCTTGACGAACGGCTCCCCGGCGGTGGCATCTGCCTCTACCGCGATCTTCCGACGCCGCTCGGTGAAGCCGGACTCCTGGACTACCACCGTCTCGGCCTGGGCCAACTGCTCCCGGACGGAGTCGATATACTGCTGCTCCGATGCCCGCTCCGCCTCTTGTGCCTCCCGGCGGAGCTTTCGGTACTCCGAGGGGCTCACGCCGTGGCGCTCCCGGAAAGCCCGGTTGAAGACAGAGAGATTGGAGAAGCCGCAGTTCACGGAGATCTTGGTCACATTCTCATCGGTGTTCTCCAGTTCAAGGGCTGCGGCGTGGATGCGGACCGCGTTGACGTACTCCACAAAGCCCATGCCCGTCTCCTTCTTGAAGAACCGGGACAGGGTGGAGGGGGAGACGTACATCTGTTCTGCCAGGTGGGAGAGGCCTACGCTCTCCCGGTAGTTTTGGTTCACGTACTGGAAGATCTGCTGAAGCCGCCCTTCATCGCTCACACTGCCTCCGTCTCCCGGAAGCTCCACCAGGTAGTGCTCGACGAGGCAGTCCAGCAGCCGCAGCAGGTGGCTGTCCAGAAGGCAGTCTGTCTTCCGCTGGCCGCGGAGGTAGTAGTAGACCAGGGCGCGGAAGATGCTTCGTAAGTCGGTATAGGACTTGGACTGGTCCTCGGCGCTGGAGCACCGAAAGACCACAGCGCCTGAGCCGAGCAGCTCAGAGACCATGCTCCAGGGGTATTTGGCACAGCAGAGGACCGTCTCGGCGGGACACTCCACACTGTGAGGCACGCTGGAGTTGATGAGAAGGATGTCCTCCTCTTCCATCCGCACGGTCCGGCCTTGGATATGGACATCGGCATGTCCTTCCACGGCAAAGACAACATCAATTTCAGGGTGCCAGTGCTCCTGTTCGTTTTCACCGTGGAGCAGCAGCATACGCATTCCTTGGTAGGTACTCATGGGGACCACCTCAACACTATCAGGTTAAAAATCCATGCGAGGGGGTAGAGGTCTCGTGCGCCTGCGGGTGTTTCCCCGTGACGCGCATTCACGCAGTATATACCGGGAAATGTGCTCCTGTCAAGGACATGTTGCACTTTTTATCGAAATTCTAATCTCCTGATTCGTTCCGGATGTGACCTTCGCACAAGGTAAGCTGAAATCACGATAAGTTAGGGCGCTGCGGCGGGGAGGGGAAAAGGCGCAGGCCGATGTGGCACTGCGCCTTTTCCATTCCGGGAGATGGTCTGCGGTGTCTGCTTGCAGGAGAGTGGTCGAGACCCTCCCGCAGTGGGTTACGGGAGATCCTGCGGCAACTCCTCCGGTTCCGTCTCTATGCCCATTGCTTTCTCGCGGGCCTGGATCAGCATCTTGAGAAACATCACCTCAGCTTCCAGATGCTGCAGCCTGTGTTCCACCTGCTGCAGCTGCTTCTTGGACAGCTTGGAGGGGGAACTGTCCTGATCGGTCTTGTTGCACCCGTCATCGTCCCAACCCTCCCGGGCGGCCTGCTTTTTCAGGCTGTGCCCGATACCGGCGAGCCGGCTGGGTCCCAGGACATCCGGATCAATGCCCAGGGATGGAAAGATCTCAGCCAGTTGCTCCCCCTTTTGCATGCGGCTGTACACGGTTCTCTTGCACTCCTCTGTAAGGCGAACCGTTGTGGAGGAGACGTAGGCCACATGGGGGGAGTCGTACAGCTGCCTCATCTGCTCATCGGTGAATTCTCTTCGCACATTCGCCATAGATCACAGTCCTTTCTGCCTTTTTCTGTCAGTTTACCACAGACCTCCCTGAGAGGCAACATGGCAAAATCAACAGAAAAAGAGAGCTATATTATTTGAAATGTCGACATTTGTTTGCAGACGGGTTTTCCTCAGGCGGGGAACCGGGCAGACAAGGCAAGGGGAGGGGCGGCGTGGGGCTGTCTGCTGTCCTGGATCGGTTGTTGAGGAGAGAGCAGGGGAATGCCGGGAGGCGGTCAGACATTCGGCAGACTTGCCCAGTGCATAATCCGGTACAGGCGTTTTGCTGGAAGAAATGACGAGGTCAAAGCTGGAGTGTCAGGAGCTCTTCGTGTCGCAGGGAAAAAGTGCACAAATTCCGAATTTGCACCCCGGAGAGGCGGGGTTTCCACGGCTGGAGTGGAAAATAGAACGTTTCAGGCAATAGCGATTCTGCCTGACACTTTGCCGGAAAAACGGCGGTTTTCGTACATTTTGGGCAACAAAAACGGCCATAACTGCCGAAAATGCCATTATACGGCACGCAAAAATCAGCTTATGATTTTTGCACGGTTTCCGGAGCGCCCGCCGCTTTTGCAAAAAATCATGACGGAAGGCGCAAGGAATGGCGAGCCCTTTTTAGGCGGTTTCACTATAATGCGCACATCAGCCGGGGAGAGCCGCTCAGAGCAGAGGGCGGCGGGAACCGGAAGGTGAACCCCCTGGGACAGACCGCTTGGTGAAACCGCCAAAAAACAACGGTCTGACCCGACCAAGAGAAAGGAAGGTTTTTGTGAGCACAACCAAGGAAAAAAACAGTCCCAAGTTGCTGACGGCGTACGCCCTCGGCGAAGTCGGCTGCCAGATGAGCTGGTACATGGTCAACAGCTACCTGAATCTGTTCTATACGGATATCGTAGGTCTGTCCTCCGTGGCCATCACCATCATCGTGGCAATCGCCCGTGTCTGGGACGCCATCAATGACCCCATGATGGGTCAGATCGCTGACCGGACCAATACCAAATGGGGCCGGTTCCGCCCGTACCTCTTCATCGCACCTCCGTTCCTCGCCATCTTCAACATCCTGACCTTCACCGTATTCCCCGTCACCGGCATCATGAAGCCGATCCTGTGCCTGATCTGCTATGTCGGCACTGGCATGGCTTACACCGCATGCTCCATCGCCTATCAGGCCCTGCAGAACGTCATCGCCATCGACTCTCAGGTCCGTCAGAACCTGGCCACCGCCCGCACGGTTGGCGCGTCCATCATCGGCATCATCCTGTCCGCCACAGTGCCCAAGATCATGCTCACCTTCTCCAAGGTGCCCATCATCAATGAGGTCACCGGCGAGGCCTCCGCTGACGCCTCCGGCTACATGATGGCCGCCGTCATCGCATCCATCGCCATGATCCCGGTGTTCTGGCTCTGCGCCCTGGGCTGCAAAGAGAAGTACACCAACCAGCTCCACGCCGGCCCAACTGAGAAGGCCAGCTTCCTGGACAACATGAAGGGCCTCGTGCAGAACGACCAGCTGCTGATGGTGGTTCTGGCCACCGTTGCCGGCACCATCTGCGTCACCGGCCGTTACGGCATCCTGACCTACTATGTGATTTACGTGGTCGGCTCCTTCGAGCTCATCGGCCCGGTGTTCACCTCCATGACCATCGGCCAGCTGGTCAGCTCCCTCACCGTTCCCTTCGGCACCAAGATCTTCGGCAAGAAGAACTACATGATCATCATGAACCTGGTCATGGCCCTGGGCTTCGCTCTGCTGTTTATCTTCCCGTCCAACAACCCCGCTGTCATCTGCGGCCTGTCCTTCGTGGGCGCTCTGGGCTTCGGCGCACCGGCGATCTGCTACGGCATGGTGGGCGACTCCCTGGAGTACGGCGCATGGAAGCTGGGCAAGCGTCAGGAAGGCCTGGCCGCCTCCATGCTGAGCTTTGGCGTGAAGCTGGCCACCGCCCTCTGCGCCCCTGTGGTCATCCTCATCGAGGCCGTTGGCTATGTGCCCAACGTGGAGCAGACTGCCGCCACCAAGACCGGCATCAACTTCATGGTCAACATCCTGCCCGCCATCATCGCCATCATCTCCCTGATCCCCATCTTCCTCTACAAGCTGAACGACAAGAAGGTCGCCGAGATCCGCGCAGACCTGGATGCCGGCAAGCACGCCTGGGATCACAAGTAATTCACCTGCTCCCCTCTGTCCTTGGGGCCTGCCTTGTATTCATACAGACAGGCCCCATTCTTCCAAAATACGCTAGTCCGTAAGTTATTGCCTTAGTACCGCTTTGCCTTGAAATGAGAAAGGAGAAAACCCACCATGGCTCACATTCCCGAGATCAGAGATCTGAACGGCATCCCCACGCTGTTTGTCCACGATAAGCCCTTCTTCGCCTTAGGCGGCGAGCTCCACAACTCCTCCGCCAGCTCCCTGGAGTACATGGAGAAGAACGTATGGCCCAACCTGGAGGGCCTCAACATGAACACCGTCATCCTGCCTCTGTATTGGGAGTGCATCGAGCCGGTAGAGGGCACCTTCGACTTCACCCTCATGGACGGCATCATCGCCCAGGCCAGGGAGCGGAACATGCACCTGGTCTTCCTGTGGTTCGGCCTCTGGAAGAACGCCGAGTCCATGTATATCCCCGGCTGGATGAAGCGGGACAGCAAGACCTACTTCCGGGTCCGCAAGGTCAACGGCGAGCCCATCAACACCGTATCTCCCCTCTGCGCCGCAGCGGTGGAGAAGGACGTCAACGCCTTCACCCACATCATGGCCCACCTGAAGGAGATCGACAGCGAGGAGAACACCGTCCTCTTTATGCAGGTGGAGAACGAGATCGGCGTTCTGGGTACCGAGCGGGACTACGGCGAAGAGGCCAACGCCCTCTTTGAGGCGCCTGTGCCCGAGAAGCTGGCCCAGGGTCTCAACGTGCAGGGCACCTGGAGAGAGGCCTTCGGTGAGGCCGCTGAGGAGTCCTTCATGGCCTGGCACTTTGGCTGCGCCGTGGAGAAGATCACCGCCGCCGGCAGAGCCCAGTATCCCATCCCGTGCTACGCCAACTGCTGGCTGCGTCAGTACCCCTGGTACACCGGTTCCTATCCCGCCGGCGGCCCGGTGAAGACCATGCACCCCATCTGGAAGATCGCCGCACCGTCCCTCTTCACCTTCGGCCCGGACATCTACGTCTCCTATGTGGCCCAGATCCTGGACGAGTACGCCTACGAGGGCAACCCGCTGGTGATCCCCGAGGTCCGCAAGGATGCCGTCACCGCATCCTACTGCCTCTACGCCTTCGGACAGCACAACGCCATCTGCTACTCCCCCTTCGGCATTGAGGAGATCACCCTGCCTCAGGAGATGATC
Organism: uncultured Oscillospiraceae bacterium; assembly: GCA_947629915.1. GTDB lineage: Bacteria > Bacillota > Clostridia > Oscillospirales > Oscillospiraceae > Enterenecus. Next base: position 6,718 of record CANRFN010000133.1, read on the forward strand.
GATGTGCCGCCCATGGAGGTGATGATGGCCCTGAACATCGACCCCTCCGCCTTCGACATGACGGGCAGCGCCGGACACCTCCGGGATGCCTACGGCATGGTGAAGGAGATGGAGCCTCTCTATCTCCAGTACCGCGGCACTGAGAAGCTGAAGACCTGGCTCCGCAAGTCCGAGATCGACTACGGCACCTTCCTCCACACCGAGAAATACGATCTCGCCGTCTCCTATGATCCCCGGATCTCCGGCAAGCCCCTGCCGGTGGGCCTGCTCTATGAGCTCACCCCGGATCGGTTCCTGGTGATCGGCATGCGCTCCGGCCTCACCTTCCGCGCCAAGCCCGGCGAGAACGTAAAGATCGACATCCTGTCCCTCCAGGAGGGCACCGTGAAGGCCGGCGCGTTCGTCCCCGGACGGATCCTGAACGGCGATGAGAAGATGTCCCTCCACCTGGGAGACAACCTGACCTGCCTGATGGTAGAGCTTTTCCAGTACTGAGGAGATAGCCTATGGCCACCCTGAAAAACCCCATTCTTCCGGGCTTCTACCCGGACCCCAGCATCTGCAGGGTGGGGGAGGACTTCTACCTGGCGTGCTCCAGCTTTGAGGAGTACCCCGGGCTGCCCATCTTCCACTCCAGGGACCTCATGAACTGGGAGCAGATCTGCTACGCCATGACCGCGGAGAACGGCTTCCATGTGGAGCGCAACTGTATGAACGGCGGCGTGATGGCCCCAACCCTCCGGTACTGGAACGGCACCTACTACATCATCAACACCAACTTCTCCCATGACGGCAACTACATCGTCACGGCGAAAGATCCCGCCGGTCCCTGGTCTCAGCCCCACTGGCTCCGGGACGTGCCGGGCATCGATGCCTCGCTCTTCTTTGACGATGACGGCCAGTGCTACGTCATCGGAACCGGGGAGAACTGGCCCAACGGCAAGGGCGGCCTGCGCCAGGGCATCTGGGTGGCCAAGTTCGACATTCAGAACTACAAGATGGCCTCCGAGCCTGTGGCCATCTTCGGCGGTGCCTTTGCAGACGTGGCCTCTCCCGAGTCCCCCCACATCTACCACATCGGGGATTACTACTACCTGCTCATCGCCGAGGGCGGCACGGAGCACTATCACTCCGCCACCATCGCCCGGGCCAGAAACGTGTTCGGCCCCTATGAGAACAACCCCGCCAACCCCCTGATCACTCACCGCCACATGGGATTTTATTGCCCCATCGGCAACGTGGGCCACGCAGACCTGGTGGACCTGCCGGACGGCAGCTGGTACGCCGTGATGCTGGCCTCCCGCCTGGTGGACCGCAAGAGCAAGAATCTGGGCCGGGAGACCTACATCTGCCCGGTGACCTGGGAGCGGGATTGGCCCCTCTTCTCCCCGGAGACCGGCAAGATGGAGTGGGAGTACCCTGCCCCCAACCTGCCGGAGCACCCGTTCCCCGCCAGGAACCCGGTGGACGACTTCGACAGCCCCACGCTCGGGGTGGACTGGTCCTTCTGGGGCCGGCCCTACACGGACTTCTGGAAGGTGGCGAACTCCAAGCTCACCCTGAAGTGTATCCCTCAGGCCATGGCGGAACCCCTGCGCCACGAGGGCTTTGTCCACACCGTGGCGTACAACTTCTTTGCCCCGGCCCTCTGCCAGCGGCAGTTGGAGCCAAACGAGGCGTGGGCCTGCCAGATGACCTTCACCCCCGCCGGCCGCGAGACCGCAGGCATGGTGGTCCGCCAGGCCATGAACCACCAGTACCGCTTCGAGCGGGCGGTGGTGGACGGCGTGCAGAAGCTCCGCCTGGTGCTGAACACCGCGGACTTCGACGTCCCGTCCTATATCCCCAGCTTCCAGGCCAGGGAGCACATTACAGTGCTGGCAGAGACGGAGTGGAATGAGAACAGCGTGGTGCTGGCCCTGCATATGAAGGGCAACCAGTACACCTTCCTCTGCGGCAGGGACAGAGATCACCTGAACGTATTCGCCGAGGCGGACGGCTTTGCCATCAACCCCGAGAAGGTGGGCTGCATGGTGGGCACCATGGCAGGCGTCTTCGCCTCCGGAAACGGCACAGAATCGGACAACGAGGCCAGCTTTGACTGGTTCCTCCATCGCCAGGAAGGAGATCGGCAACGTGTTTGACATGACAAAAGACTGGAAGTGGGACATCCCCTTCGACAAGGAGAAGCCCATCCTCTTCCCGAAAGACTGCATGCTCCTGAGCCCGGACAGGGATCACTACGATGAGGTCTATAAGCTCACCTCGGACCTCACCCCGGAGGAGCAGGCCAACCCCTACGCCAAGTACTACTACAAGGGCATCGCAATGCCGGAGGAGCGGGACCTGATCGCGGTGGAGTCCGGATGCCCCATGGACCCCAACGACGCCTTCCTCATCGAGGACTACGCCAAGAACATGGATGTGCCCGGCTGCTGCCCGGTGCGCACCGGCTACTGCGTGCTCCCCAACGGCGTGGGCTTTGCCACCGCCACCATCACCAGCTACGGGGTGACCCCGGAGATGGTGGCCCACTTCATCGAGAACTTCAATCCCCCGGGAGACATGTACTACAAGCTCTGGTGCCCCAGCGCACATCTCCGCCACTACGCGGACTGCGCCATCGAGGACGTGGGCAACGGCTTCTCCCTGATCCGCTTCTACGAGGGCATGACCCCGGAGAAGGTGGGCCTGAACGTGGGCTCCGGAGACAAGAACTGCATCGGTATCTCCGGCGCCAACACCTTCTGCCACCCGCTCCACCAGCCCGACGCCGAGCCCCAGTATGTGACGGAGCTCTGCTATTACAGAGTCCTCCCGGACGCCTATGAGACCCGGGTGACCTTCTGGATCGGCTGCTCCTTCGAGAACGGCAAGACCATCGTAAAGCTCCACCACGGCAAGCCCGCCGATCTCACCTTCGCCCAGATCCTGGCCCGGCACAGCCTGTGGGAGACCACAACCATGTTCCGCAACATCGCGGACTTCTGGAAAGACACGCACTGAACACGGAAACGAGGCAAAGACACATGATCAAAATGGGAATCATCGGCTTCGGCTTTATGGGCCACGAGCATGCCAACATGCTGGCCACCTTGCCGGAGATAGCGCTGCGGGCCGTCTGCGACGTGGTCCCGGACCAGCTGGTTGACGCGCCGGAGGGAGTGGAGACATACCTGTCCGCCGATGAACTATTGGCAAAGGCGGATGTGGACACGGTGATCCTCTCCATCCCCAACGACATCCACCTGGAGATGGTGGAGAAGGCGGCGAAGGCGGGGAAGAACATCCTGCTGGAGAAGCCCGCCGCCATGAACGTGGACCAGTTCGACAAGATGGTGGAGATCGTGAAATCTGCCGGCGTCCACATGACCGTCCACCAGCAGAGGCGGTGGGACGTGGACTACGCCACCATGAAGGAAGTGCTGGCCCAGGGTCTCGTGGGCAAGCCCTACCTCGTGAAGTCCCAGCTCTACGGCTTCAACGGCAACATGCACGACTGGCACATCTACCCGGAGAAGGGAGGCGGCATGCTCTACGACTGGGGCGTCCACCTCATCGACCAGATCATCTGGATGACAGACGAGAGGCCCGTCTCCGTCTACGCGGACATGAAGAACGTGATCAACGCCAACGTGGACGACTACTTCAAGATCATCTTCGAGTACGCCTCCGGCCTCACCGCCGAGATCGAGCTGGGCACCTACTACCTCACCCCCAAGCGGGCCTGGTTTATCGGCGGCACCACCGGCAGCGCCGTGATCGATGGCACCTTCCGGGCCCAGGGCAACACCGAGGGCCAGATCGTCCGGACCAGGCACCTGCTGGAGAGCGTCCCCGGACGCCTTACCATGACCAGTGCCGGCCCCACCCGGAGCTTCGGCGAGCCGGAGCCGGGCCTGCTATACACCGAGCCGCTGCCGGACGTCCACACGGTGCACCGGGACTTCTTCGTCCACTACATCGCCGCCCGGGAGGGCAGGGAGCCGGATGCGGTCACCCTGGAGCAGGTGCGGTACATCCTCACCGTGATGGAGGCCGTCCGCCAGTCCGCCGCCACCCATCAGGCTGTGCAACTATAAGAACCCAAGGAGGAACAACACTATGGATTTTCAGGCGTATAACAAGATCCTCATCTGCAAGGATGACATCCACAATGTCCTGGTGGACAACGTGGTGATCGGGTACCAGTTCAAGATCAAGTACCCCTCATACCGGGGCGCATTTCTCAGCTGCATCGAGGCCCTGAGCTTTGAGGTGGACGGCCAGCCCATCCCGGCCTCCCAGGTGAGCTTTCAGCTGAACGGCAAGGACTTCCTCCTCTCCGAACTCAGCGAGTGCTTCAAAGAGTACTGGTTCGTCCGGGACCCCGCCACCATCTTCGTCCGGGTCTTCGGCGGCATCGCCCCGGGAGAGCACAAGATCCGGGTGAATATGACCCACCGGGTGCCGTACACCGGCTACTTCGGCCAGTACCTCACCCTGGTGAGCGATGTCACCGAGACCCGCATGGCGCAATAAGGAGGCAAAGACAATGAGCGACATCAAATTGGGAATCTCCCTGTACAGCTTCTCCACCGAGTTCATCCACGAAAAGCTGGACTTCGAGGGCATCTGCAAAAAGGCCCACGACATGGGCTATCAGGGCGTGGAGATCGTGGCCGCCCAGATGGTGCCCGAGTACCCCTATCCCAGCGATGCCTGGCTGGCCGAGTGCAAGGCCATCCTGGCCAAGTACGAGCTGGAGCCCGTCTGCTGGAGCGCCTACATCGACATGGGCATCCGGGGAGACCGGGACCTCACCGAGGACGAGATCATCCAGTTCACCGTGAACGACCTGATCTACGCCAAGAAGGCCGGCTTCCCCATGGTCCGGACCCAGCACGCCATCTCCCCCAAGATCTTCCGGCAGATGATCCCGTACTGCAAGCAGCTGGGCGTGAAACTCACCATCGAGATGCACCACCCCCATCACCCCGAAGTGCCCGTGTGGAAGGAGTACTTTGAGATCATGAAGGGGGAGGGCAAGGGCTGGCTGGGCTTTGTGCCGGACTTCTCCATCTTCCAGACCATGCCCCACAAGCTCTATCTGGACCAGGCCATCTCCTTCGGCTGCCGCCCGGAGAAGCTGGCGGAGATCGTGGAGCTCCACCGCCAGAAGGCGGACTACAGCGTCGTCGCCAACGGGGACTTCAACGACATCGAGAAGCACACCGCCGAGGAGATGTTCGGCAAGTTCTCCGCCCCGGCCAAGATGGAGCAGTGGAAGGACATGATCGACTGCGCCTTCTACATGCACGGCAAGTTCTACTATCTGGACAACGATGACCACGACCCCTGCATCCCCTTCGAGGAGATCGTGGCCGAGGTGAAGCGCCTGGGCTACAAGGGATACATCGCCAGCGAGTACGAGGGACACCACTTCGATGAGACCATAGACTCTGAGGAGCAGCTGCGCCATTTCGTGGCCCTCATGACCAAGAACATCGAGAAGTAATCGGGAGGAAGACCAACATGAAAAACGGAAAGCTGCAAGTGGGCATCATCGGCTGCGGCGGCATCGCCCACAACAAGCACCTGCCCGCCCTGAAGAGCCAGGCAGACAAGTGCGACATCATCGCCTTCTGCGACACCGTCCTGGAGCGGGCGCAGGAGCTGGCCCAGGCGTACGGCGTGCCCGGCGCCCAGGTGACGGCGGACTACAAAGAGCTGCTGGCGAACCCTGACGTGGACGTGGTGCACATCCTCACCCCCAACGTGGCCCATGCCCCCATCACCGTGGCCGCCTTTGAAGCTGGCAAGCACGTCATGTGCGAGAAGCCCATGGCCCACACCTCTGCCGACGCCCAGAAGATGATCGATGCCTGGAAGAAGTCCGGCAAGAAGTTCACCATCGGCTACCAGAACCGGTTCCGCCCGGAGGTCCAGAACCTGAAGAAGGCCTGCGAGGCCGGCGACCTGGGCGACATCTACTATGGCAAGGCCCACGCCGTGCGCCGCCGCGCCGTCCCCACCTGGGGCGTGTTCCCCAACAAGGCCTTGCAGGGCGGCGGCCCCCTCATCGACATCGGCACCCACGCCCTGGACATCACCTTGTGGTGCATGGACAACTACGAGCCGGAGAGCGTCACCGGCAAGGTGTTCTATAAGCTGGGCAACCTGCCCCAGGCCACCGAGGGCAACGAGTTCGGCCCCTGGGATCCGGAGACCTACGAGGTGGAGGACTCCGCCATGGGCTTCATCAAGATGAAAAACGGCGCCCTCATCAACCTGGAGGCCGCCTGGGCCATCAACCTGAGAGAGTCCAAAGAGGCCAGCACCACCCTCTGCGGCACCCTGGCCGGCGCGGAGATCCTCTCCGGCATGGGCTATCCCGTGGACCAGCTGATCTACAACCGGGGCCGCAACGGCCAGCTGATGGAGGAGCACATCTCCGCCAAGGGCAACGTGGCCTACTTCGAGGGCGCCAACGGCGAGCCCGGCGTGGTGGAGTGCAAACAGTGGCTGGAGGCCATTCTCAACGACACGGAGCCGCTGGTGAAGCCCCAGGAGGCCTTTGTGGTGACCCAGATCCTGGAGGCCATCTACCGCTCGGACAAGGCCGGCAAAGAGATCGTTTTCTAAGGAGGAGCAGCCATGAAACTCGGATTTGTGAGCGCCATTCTGGACCAGTCCAACTATGAAGAGATGATGGACATCGCCTCGGAGCTGGGCTTCGAATGCGTGGAAGTGGCCTGCTGGCCCCAGGGCAAGGCAGAGCGCCGCTACGCCGGTGTGAGCCACATCGACGTGGAGCGTGTGATCACCGATGCGGCGTACAAGGCCCATGTGCTGGACTACGCCAAGGAGAAGAACGTGTCCATCTCCTCTCTGGCCTTCTATCCCAACACCCTGGACGGCGACCTGGAGAAGCGTGCCGCCGCGGTGGACCACCTGAAGAACGTGATCCGGGCCAGCGCAGCCCTGGGCGTGAACCTGGTGACCACCTTCATCGGCCGGGACCAGACCAAGACCGTAGAGGCCAATCTGGACGAGATGATGACCGTGTGGCCGGGCATCCTGGACCTGGCGAAAGAGCTGGGCGTGAAGGTGGCCATCGAGAACTGCCCTATGCTGTTCGGCCCGGACCAGTGGCCCGGCGGCCAGAACCTCATGACCACCCCCGCCATCTGGGCCAAGGTGTTCGAACTGCTGCCCTATGACAACTTCGGCATCAACTACGATCCCTCCCACTTCGTGTGGCAGATGATCGACTACATCAAGCCCATCTACGAGTTCAAGGACAAGATCTTCCACGTCCACTA
>CANRFN010000134.1 GCA_947629915.1 uncultured Oscillospiraceae bacterium
AATTAACAGCAGATTATCAGAATTATCGTAAAGTAAAACCAGCCTTGAAAAGGCTGGTTGATAATTCTGATAATCTCATTGAACTAAGTGCGGGCATCCGTAGCCGCCAATCTGATTACAAGGTGCTATCAAAAAGCTCCCTAGTAATTTAAAACAGGCAGTAATCAAACGTTGTACCAAGCGGGGCCATATTGGGCGTATGCATGCTTATCGTTTAATTGCATTGCCCATTTTACCACATAATGAGTGATTGCGCAAGGCCCCGCGATTAGAATTGCCCAAGCTGGAAGCCATGCCCACCCCGCGAAGCGGTTAGTTCAAGACGGATTGTGCATCCCCTTTGGGGTACCAGTAGTGGGTGCGCAGGCCGTTTTGCTGCAGCTGCATCGCCACGGTGTTCTCCACCAAGCCGCACAGGAAGGGATCGATCCTCTCCTGGACGCGGCTCTTCTCGCGCATGTAGAGGATCTCTGCTGGGGCAAGCTTCCGCTGGGCAGCCAGCAGGCCATGGTCCGCGCTGTACAGTTTGAAGGCCCCTCTGTCCACATAGCTATCCAGGGGCTTTTTCCCCTCTGAGACTCGATATACCCGAGATGCGATCCCAGCCTCACAGAGCAACGCCACGGCGTGATCCAACATGGTAAGGCGTCTTCCCTGCTTCACCAGGGCATACCGAAAGCGGTTGTTCTCTTTTGCTAGCTGCTCCGGGACGCTGTCCCAAAGCAGTCTCTTTTTCTGGGTCTCCCCCGGAGTGCTGTACTTGCCCATGTCCTCCCGATAGCTCGCCAGGATGGTGTCCTGGAGATGGCGTACCAGGAGATGGTCTCCCGTCTCTGCAAAGTGCGCAACGCACGCCGGCATGCCGCCCACGGCCAGGTACTGGCACCAGATCTGCATCGCCATGTCGTGCAAGACAGACGGCAACGGCTTGTCTGTCTGGTACGCCTTCCTGATCGCCTCCACGACATCTCCTCTTCCCAACGCCAGCATGAACTCCTCCAGGTCCATGGGATGCATCGTCTTCCTGTCTACAGTCCCCACCGGGAAAGAGAAGTGTTCCCGCCACTTTGCCACACCCAGCAGGCTGGCGATGGCGATGACGTGGTACTCCGGAGCATTCTCCTTGAAGTACTTGAGGGATGCGAGCGCCCGTCCGCCGCACTGTACCTCGTCCAGGACGATCAGGGTGGCACCCCGGCAGATGGTCTGCCTCGCAGCGAGGGACAGTCTGGGGATCAGGTATTCTGGTGTGATGTTGCTCTCAAAGATCTCCGCCAGTTCCGGGTGGAGTTCGAAGTTGATGTACGCGACGTTGTCGTAGTGGGTACGTCCGAATTCCAGGACAGCATAGGTCTTCCCCACATGCCGCGCTCCCTCCAGGAGCAGCGGCATCCGGTGCGGACCATCCTTCCAGGCCTCCAGAAACGCTGTGATCTTGCGGTTCACGGGTCTCCTCCTCCCTGCGGCGTTTCAGACGCATTTCTTTACACAAGTATATACTGTGTATTGAAAAATGGCAACATTGATTTTAAAGAATTTGTAAAAAAGCAAGGACGACAGCGTTTTGCATAGTAAAACACCGCGCATCATTCAATATGAGCTAAAATGCGCAAACAATGTAGTACATTTTTCCCTCTGACCACAAAAAGCACCGCCCCCCAGCGGAGGCGGTGCTTGTCAGGGGATGCCGTTTGAGATGGCTCTGCCTGGCCTTCTGCGCTTTCAAACCGCAGGCGCAATGAGCCCCTTTGGGCGGAGAACTGAGGTCTGTCTATCAGAGGGTGTCGCGGATCGTCACGTCAAATTGTCCGAGGCGGGGCAGCGCCCCTGGGAAGCACGCTTGATTCTCCAGAACACAGCCGTTCTGATCTATCAGCCGGACCGTTACCTGCACAGCAAGCGTCCCATCCCCGGCATCGCGCAAGTCCTCGGTGCTCGAGATGGATACCGAGATGCGCTTTTCAAGTGTGCTTGCGCCGCTCTCTTCCTGCGCGGGGGCAGCATCTTCGGCTTGCGCATAGACAGCGGCATCGCATACTCCCAGGCCAGAACGGGTATCCCCCGGCTCACTGGTAGGGGCATCTTCTTTCACATGGCGCCGGTATTCCAGAAGCTGGATCTTCTCCTTTCGCAGATAGCGCCGGATCGTGTCATCGGGTGTTCCAAGCGCCTCCGCGAGCAGCGGTCCCGTCCAATACTTCTCTCCGTTGGGCGGAGTGCTCTCCAGCAGCTCCCGCAGACGCCTGGCAAACGGCTCCCCATAGACATCCTTGGCACTGCCTCTGGGCGCATTGAACAAGCCGCCGATTCCCATCTCCTCATAGCGCCTCTTCCACTTGATCACGGTATTGGGGCGCTCGGAGAGCATGGCGGCGACAGCCTTAATCTGCATGCCTTTGGCACACGCCAGGACCATTCTGGCCCGTTCGGCCGCTCTCGGGTTGCCGCTGTCCTCGACAAGTCTCTGAAGTTCCAAAAGATCGCTTTCGCTGCACTCCAATGGTTTGGTGCGCCTGGACATAGCCTCACGCCTTCTCTCTTAAAATCGCATTTATACCATAACACGGCACAAAGCTTCTTGCAATAGCCAGTGCAAAACCTCCGTGAGAAAGCACGAAAACAACGCTTCGCCCATCCTGCCTGAAAAAACACCGCCCCCAGCGGAGGCGGTGCTTTTTCAAAGGTTATGCGGCTGTCGCCTGCTGCAATGGATCAGTCTGCCAGATAGGCGGCGATCATGGCTGCGGCATCGGCGCGGGTGAGCGCATCCGCTGCTGCGAGACCGGCGGCCTCAACCAGGATGCCCTCCTCAGCGGCCCAGGTCATGGGATCGCTCTCGGTCTTGGCGATGAGCGCCAGAGCGTTCACCAACTCCTCACAGGTGATGGCATCGTTCGGGGCAAATGCATCCTCTTCCGCCTTCATGTAGCCATTGGCCACAGCCCAGGCGGCGGCATCGGCGTAGTAGGCCTTTGCAGCCACATCGGTGAGGGTGCTCTCACCTTCCACGGCGGGCTTCTCGGCCATGTTGTACAGCATCATAGCTGCCTGGCTGCGGGTGCAGTCCAGAGCGGGGCCGAAGGTGCCATCGGGCATGCCGGAGATCAGCTTCTTGCCGGCGAGGGTCTCCACCGCCTTGGCGTACCAGGTGGTATCGGAGACATCGCGGAAGTTCTTCCCCTGGGCACCAGGCAGACGGGCGCCGGCGTCCTTCGGGGCCTTGTCTGTGAGTTCCAGCAGGCCGTTCATGGAGATGGAGCCATCAGTGTTGCGGCTGATGCCAGAGGCGATGGCGGTGTTCACGTCCAGGCTCTTGAACCAATCCTCAGCCACCTTCTCGCCAGAGGTATTGCCCTGGTAGTAGCTGGTGGAGTTGATGTAGTTCTCTTTCACCTGGGCGTTCTGGGCGGCAATGCTATCGTTGCTGGTGCCCAGATAGGAGATAAAGCCCTTCACCTCAAATGCGGTGTCGATGCTGGCGATCTTGGTGTAGAGAGACAGGTTGCCCGATCCGTTGCCGTATGCGGTGCAGTTCTCCACCTTGAGGTTGGGGTTGGAGTTGCAGGTGATACCGTTGGCCTTGTTGGCAAATGCGATGGAGTTGATGATCTTGTGGTCCACAGCGTAGTTGCTGCCGCCCAGTTTGAAGCCATTGCCGTTGCCAGCGTTCACTTCTTGGCCATCCTCGATGACCCAACCATTTTTGAAGGAGATGGAGTTTTGGATGGTAACTGCTCCGATTAAGCCGCCGCGGGCATACAGATCCCAGCCGTCATCGGCGTTGTAGGCGGCGATACAGCCATCAAAGACATTGCCCTCGCCAACAGTGAGCTTGGCCTCAAAGCCGTCTGCGTCCTCAAAGCCCGGGTCTGCGTTCAGCCAGGCGGAGCAGTTCTTGATGGTGTTGTTGCTGGGCCAGTCCGGGATGGAGTCCCCGAAGCTGATCCGGCTGATGGAGAGGCCGGTGTTCAGGTTCTCATAGACATTCACGCGCTCCACTACGTTGTTGTTGCCGCCCACATGGACGCCCTTGGCGGTGGAGTGGGTGGAGTCAAAACCATAGAGGTGCCAGTAGTCTGCCTTCAGGCGGAGGCCATTGCCCTTCTCCAGGAAGTCCAACACCGGTCTGGTGGAGGCGTTGGGATCGGCCTTCAGGGTGATGGGCGCGTCCTTGGTGCCGTTGATGCCGCGCTCGATGTCGATGCCGCTCTCCAGCTCGTAGGTGCCCTCCATCAGGAGGATGGTGGTGCCGGGGGCGGGGCACTTCACGGCCTCGGCCAGGGTGGTGGGATCCTCCTTGGTGCCGGCGGCGTCTGCCTTGCCGTTGGGGGCCACATAGATCACGGTGCGGCTGTCTGCCTTGTAGGTCACGGAGTTCTCTGCGGTAATGGCATCATAGCTCTCCAGCTTGGCGCCGTCCGCCGTTACAAACTCTGCATCGGGGGTGAAGGTGGCGGTGTACTTGTTCTCGCCCTCTGCCAGCTCAGCGGCCACCAAAGTCTTCACATCGGCCTTCACAACGCCCTTATAGAGCTCTTTGCCGGCGGCGTCGGTTACGATCAGGCTGCCGTCTGCGTTGGTGCGCACGTCCAGGGAGACGTTCTTCCCGCTGGAGACGGTGGGATTCATAAAGGTCACGGAGCCGGCCACGGGTGCCGGGGTCTCGGTCTCGGTACTGGTGGTGGAGCCGGAGGCGGCAGAGGTGGTGAACTCGATGTCGGTGAAGGTCACATCCGCATTCCGGGCGGCGAACATGCCCACATACACGAAGTCGTCCACATAGCTCAGCGCGGCGGGATCCGTGTACTCTGCGGTGTGGGTCTCACCGTTCTGATCGGTGTAGCTTACAAAGTACCCCTCATCGGTCTTCTCGATCTTCAGCTGGAAGCTGGTGAGGGCGGGCTCAATGGTCTTGCCGGGGACGGCGTCTGCGTTCTCGCAGTTGCCCACCAGGTTGCGGATCTCGGTGCCCACGCCGGAGAAGTCCAGCGGCGTCCAGGTGCCGCTGTAGCTGTCCGGCTGGCTATCGCTGTACTCGGTTACACCGGAGCGCTGGAGAGAGCCCACGCCCAGGCGCATGTTGATCTTGGTGCCGTCCTCGGCGTTGTAGTTGAAGCCGGAGACCGCTGCCATGAAGGAGTTGGAGAACACAGGGGCATTGCTGCCGCTCACACCCACCTGGTCCATCGCCAGAAGGCCAAAGCCGTCCTGGCCGTTGGAGTACTTCCAGGTGTTCACGTTGGCGGTGGCGGAGAGCACGAAGTTGGTGGTCTTGGGGTCGATCATGGTGTAGTAGAAGGCGACACCGTCCTCGGCTGCGGGCTGTACCTTGCCGCTGCCGTTGATGGAGTACACGCGGATGCCATCGTCCTTCTTCTCATAGCCGTTGTTCTCCAGCTTGACGCTGGTGCCGAATGCGGAGAACACCCACGGGGTATCGGGCTTGTCCGCCACGGTTACAGAGAGCTTCTCCGCTGCATCCGGGCCTACCTCATCGGCCCGGAGCGCCTGTACGTTGACGTCCAGTGTGTCCCCCACGGTGAAGCCCTCTACCAGGGTGCGGGTGCCCTCCACGTCCACGGTCTTCTCGCCCACGGTGACGCGGTACTTCTCCGCCTCGAGAACGGCGTTCCACTCCACAGTGATGCCGCCCTTGCCATCGTTCACGGCGTACTTCAACACGGGGCCAGTGAGGGGCAGGGAGAATGTAAAGGACTTGGTCTCGGCGCCTTTGTGGGCCGCCTCTCCCTCGCGGGCGGCCAGCACCTCAAAGGTATAGGTGCCAGACGCATCGGGGGTGAAGGCCAGCTCGTGCTCGCTCTTCTCCGCCAGGGAGTTGTGGCTCTCCAGCTGCCAGCCATCCGCATCCCGCATCACCACGGTGACCTGATCGGCGGCATCGTAGCCCACTTCGCCGGAGACGGTTACCAGCACTTCGTTGGCATTCTCCGGGTTCACAGCCACTGCGGTGATGGAGGGGGCCGCGGACTTGGACCAGTCTGCGCGGGGTGCCCGGGCGCCGGAGATCTCAGTGACCTCTACCTTAAAGAGGTAGTTGTTGTTGGTCTCGCCACCCAGGAAGTACGTGCCGGCCTCGGCGAGCTCCAGGGTGGACAGGTACGGCTGGTTCTTCTCATAGGTGCCGGAGGTCTTTGCTACCACCTCGCCGGAGGTGTTCAGGATGGCGTACTCCCGGTTGTCGTCACCGCCCTGGGCCCACCAGATCTTCACGGTGGCAGGGCCGGTGGTGGTGAACTTCACAGCGTTCTTCTCGGTGGTAGCCTTGCCGCCGAAATTGATGCGCTGCTCGGAGGCATAGCCGTCTTCCCAGGTCTTCTTGCTGCCGTCCACCTTGGTCTTGGCGGAGTACAGCAGATTGAAGTAGTCTCCCACGACCTCGGAATCGCCGTCCGCCTTGTCCCCGGCGGCAAACGCCGTGAGGGCGCTGGCCTCCAGGACGCTCACCTTCTCGGTGGCAGGGGTCTCTTCCACTTCTACCTTGAAGAGGTAGTTGTTGTTGGTCTCACCGCCCAGGAAGTAGGTGCCGGCCTCGGTGAGCTCCAGGGTGGAGAGATAGGGCTTGTTCTTCTCATAGGTTCCGGAGGTTTTTACCACGACTTCCCCGGCGGAGTCCAGAATGGCATACTCCCGGTTGTCGTCGCCGCCCTGGGCCCACCAGATCTTCACGGTGGCAGGGGCATTGGTGGTGAACTTCACAGCGTTCTTCTCGGTGGTGGCCTTACCGCCGAAGTTGATCCGCTGCTCGGAGGCATAGCCGTCTTCCCACTCTTTCTTGCTGCTGTCCACCTTGGTCTTGGCGGAATAGATCAGCGTGAAATAGTCTCCCACGGTCTCCGTGTCTCCGTCTTTCTTGTCCCCGGCTGCAAATGCCGTGAGGGCACTCGCCTCAAGGACATGTACGTTGCCAGCTGCATCGGCCGGTGCCGCGGTGGGCTCCGCCGCCAGCGCCATGCCGGACATGGTGCTGAGGAGCATTGCCAGGATGAGCACGCACACAAGCAGCCGCTTTGCCAAATGTCTCATGTCAGGGTTCCTCCTTCAATAATCGTCTCCGCTTTCCCGCCCCGGGTCTGGGAAAACAGCAGAAGCCGCTGTCCTCGGGAAGCCATGGGCAATTTTACACCACGTTTTCCATCTCTGCAATCACTTCTTTGTGAAATTCAGCATCTCTTTTGGACCTTTTCCGTACATCGTTTCCAACAATCTTGGGACCTCAATTTCCAGCATTGGTTCCATTCGCAAACATAACATCCGCTTCAGAGTCAATGTGCATTGGAAACATTTCCACATATAACCGTCCAGAACCGACCTTTTTTGTCTGCAACGTGCGGACATTCTCCCCTTTTATGCCTTTCGCGCAGTAGACTAAATTGTTTCCAGGGGCATTCTCAGGCGTTCCCTTACGGCAGCCGGCAAAAAGGCGCTTCCCCGCCAGCGAGCACTCTTGACAGCCAAACCGCAAAGTGCTATATTTTCGACAGTATACTTTTATAAGCAGCCAGGAGAGAGTAATATGGGACACTTTTTGAATGCCGGAAGAATCAACTTTGAAGCTGTGCGCTGTTCAAAGTACTTCGTAGACAAGACAGGCCTGCTCTCAATCACGAATGCGGCATTAGGACGAGACAGACGCCTTTTCTGCGTGAGCAGGCCCCGGGGATTCGGCAAAACAACGGATGCCGAGATGCTCACAGCCTATTACTGCCATGGCGAGGACTCTGCCTCTCTGTTTGACGGACTCACCATTTCCTTTACACCCGATTACAAAGAGCACCTCAATCAGCACCATGTCATCCACATCAGCATGCGCACCATGGACTCTCTTCTTCGCGAAGATCAGAGCTATCAGGAGGACGAGCATCCTAAAGGGACGCCGGACTTTAAGTCCATGGACTTGGTTGGCTACACCAACTATATCCTTCGGGAAGAGCTGAAGGCAGCTTTCCCAGGCTGCTCTACCTGGAACAAGTGCCTCATTCGCGTCCTGTTCGACATCCACAGCAGCGCAGAAGGACACTCCAAGTTCATCTTCATCATCGACGAGTGGGATCACATCTACAGGGCATACCCCAGAGATGTGGCTCTGCAGGATCAATACGTTTCTTTCCTCACAAGCCTGTTCAACAGCATGCTCACCGGCAGATGCATTCTCCTCGCCTATCTCACCGGGATCTATCCCATTCAGGTATGTGGGCACCAATCCGACCTCGGCCATTTCGATGCGTTCACCATGATCTACCCGTTTGAAATGGCAGAATACACCGGCTTCACGCAAGCCGATGTGGCAGGTCTTTGCCGCAATTCCGGTCTCAGCGAGGCCAAGGTGAAGGAGTGGTACGATGGATATCACATGAACGAGGCCCTTTCCGTCTATTGTCCCGCGTCTGTTATCTGCGCTGTGCAGAATGGGACATGCAAGAACGACTGGTCTCACACGGAGAGCTACAGCGATCTGTCCACCAATATCGACCTGGATTTGTCCGGCCTCCGTCAAGCAGTAGCCCTGCTGCTCTGCGATGACCCTGTTTCCTGCAACGTCAGCAGATTTTCCAACGATGTTGGAGAGCCGAAATCACGCGATGAGTTACTCACGATGCTTGTCCACCTCGGGTACCTCACTTGCCGCAAGGTAGAAGACGATGTCGCAGACTTGGCAATCCCAAACAAGGAGATTCGGATACAATTTGAGAACAACATGAAGAACGACCGGTGGGGGCCAATCGTGCAGGATATCGCGCATTCGGCATCCTTGCTGAAGGCGACCTGGAGCGGCGATGAGAACGAAGTGGCAAGGTCTGTTGACCGCGTGCACTACGATCTCACCTCATCTCTGGACTACAATGCAGAAGAATCTCTGCGCTGCGTCATAATGGTCGCATACCAGGCCGCAAAACAGTACTACAAGATCGAAAAAGAGCAGCCCGCAGGCCACGGCAGAGCGGATCTCATCTTCGTGCCGAAAATCCTCCCCGATGCGGAACCGGCCACCCCCATGGTGATCGAACTCAAGTGGAACAAGACCGCTGATTCGGCCATTCAGCAGATCAAGGACAAGAAGTACCCGCGAAACTTCGAGGACTACTCCGATGTAATCCTTGTGGGGATCAACTACGATGCAGATTCGAGAGAGCACACCTGCATCATCGAGCACTACGACCCCCGAAACCGCTGATCACCCGGTCTGCCGCTCACACTTCACATACCTTTCCATACCAGATCAGGCAGCCCTCCAGCCGTTGGAGGGCTGCCTCTTTACATGGATTTTACATTGGCTTCACACAACTGTGCTGGCACGCCAGTCTCCATCGGCGTACCATGGCAGCGCGGCGGAGACCATTCTCTCCCCGCGCAATCCCCAAAGAATCCTCTTGACACGCCCCTTCCCGCCTGCCAAAATACGGCACGAAAAGATTCCCTGCGTATCCCGTCCCCCTGTTGGGAAAGATACCAGAATCCGCACCGCCTGTACCCTGAGAGGAGATGGTCCGCCGTGATCTACGTCCTGGAAGATGACGACAGCATCCGCAACCTGATGCTCTACACCCTGCGTACCGCCGGCTTCGCGTCTGAGGGATACCCGGAGAGCGGCCCCTTCTGGGAGGCCATGCGCCGGGAGAAGCCCTCTCTGGTGCTGCTGGACATCATGCTCCCCGGAGAGGACGGCATCGCCGTGCTGAAGAAGCTCCGGGCAGACCCGAACACCGAGGCGGTCCCCGTGATCATGGCCACCGCCAAAGGGGCCGAGTACGACAGGATCCTCGGCCTGGATCTCGGCGCCGATGACTACCTCTCCAAGCCCTTCGGGATGCTGGAGATGGTCTCCCGGGTGCGGGCGGTCCTCAGGCGGGTGGAGCGATACACCCACGCGGCATCCAATCCCGCCCCGGGGCAGCCGGAGCAGCCCCCGCTCACGGCAGGGGATCTGCAGATGGACCTCACCCGGCATCTCGTGACGGTACAGGGGCAGCGGATCACCCTCACCCTGAAGGAGTTTGAGCTGCTGCGCACCTTCCTCCAGTCCCCGGGGCGGGTGTTCACCAGGGACGAGCTTCTGAACGCCATCTGGGACACCGATTTCCTGGGGGAGACCCGGACGGTGGACGTACACATCCGCACCTTGCGCTCGAAGCTGGGTCCCTGCGGGGACTACATCCAGACGGTGCGGGGTGTGGGATATCTCCTGGAGGCGTCTTCTTCATGACAAAACGCATCTTTCGCTCCATCTGTCTCGCGGCCCTGGCGGTCTTTCTGGCCTCTATGGCCCTGATCCTGGGCATGCTGTACCGGTACTACGCCAAGGTGCAGCAGAACCAGCTCTGGGAGCAGACCATGCTGGCTGCCCAGGGCGTGGAGAACCAGCAGCTGGACTACCTGGAGGGGCTGGACCTGCGCTTCGGCCGCATCACCTGGATCGGCGCAGACGGCACCGTCCTCTTCGACAGCCAGGCAGACAACACCGAGATGGAGAACCACCTGCAGCGGGAGGAGATCCGGGAGGCCCTGGAGATTGGACGGGGAGAGAGCACCCGGTGGTCTGTAACCCTGATGGAGCGCTCCCTCTATGCGGCCCTTCGCCTCTCAGACGGGTCTGTCCTCCGGATGTCTGTGCCCCAAAGCACCGTGCTCAGCATCCTGCTCAGCATGTCCCAGCCCATTGTGGTGATCTTTCTGCTGGCCCTGGCGGTGTCTGTAGCGCTGGCCCTGCAGCTCTCCCAGCGGATCGTCCGGCCGCTGAACCAGCTGGACCTGGAGCACCCCGCCGAGGCAGACTGCTATCCCGAGGTGAAGCCGCTTCTCCTGCGGATGGCCACCCAGCAAACCCAGCTGCGGAAACAGGAGCGCACCCTCCGGCAGCAGCACGATGAGCTCCGCGCCGTAACAGACTCCATGCAGGAGGGCATGGTGCTGGTGGACCCCAACGAGCAGATTCTCCGCATCAATCCCGCGGCCATCACTATATTGAACACCTCAGAGGACTGTGTGGGCGGCCCGCTCCACGCAGTTACGGAGAGCGCAGAACTCCAGGCTGCCGTGTCCCAGGCCTTGTGTGGCACCGCAGCGGAGAAGACCATCTCCCTCCCCAGCGGCAAGTTCCTGGCAGACTGCAGCCCGGTGTTCTCCGAGGACACGGTAGCCGGCGCCGCCCTTCTCCTCTTCGACATCACCGAGAAAGAGCGGGCGGAACAGTTCCGCCGGGAGTTCACCGCCAACGTGTCCCACGAACTGAGAACGCCCCTCACCAGCATCTCCGGCTGCGCCGAGCTTCTGAAGAGCGGCCTTGTACAGCCGGAGGACGTGCCCGCCTTTGCAGACAGCCTCTATCGGGAGTCTCAGCGGATGGTGCAGCTGGTGGAGGACATCATCAGCCTGTCTCACCTGGACGAGGGGGCCGGCGATCTGCAGTGGGAACGATCAGACCTGTATCAGATCGCCCAGGAGGCGGTGCAGTCCCGGGCGAAGCAGGCTAAAACAGCGGGTGTATCTCTCTCCATCCAGGGCACTGCGGCCCTGATGGAGGGCATCCCCCAGCTCCTCCGGGAGATCGCCGGAAATCTCATAGACAACGCCATCAAGTACAACCGGAGGGGCGGCTCTGTCTCCGTCCAGGTGGCACAGGGAGAGGGCACCGTCTCCCTCACCATCTCAGACACCGGCATCGGCATCCCCCTGGAGCACCAGAGCCACATCTTTGAGCGCTTCTACCGGGTGGACAAGAGCCGCTCCAAGGCGGTGGGCGGCACCGGGTTGGGATTATCGATTGTAAAGCACGCGGTGCTCATCCACGGCGGGTCCATCCAGCTGCACAGCGTGCCGGACGAGGGCACCGTGATTACCGTCCGGATGCCGGCAAAGCGCAGCAGCACCTGAGAGATGAAAAGACACCTGAGATCGCCTCAGGTGTCTTTTTCATGCAAGTACGCAGCGAAACGTGAATCACTTATTTTGCTTGCACTGTCTATTCCGCTCGCTCAGGATGTCTCCGGCCTTCTTTGCCAGCGACACAGCTGAGGCTGTATCATCGCTGGCAACTGCCTGTTGCAGTTCATCCACGCAGGAAATAAGCTCAGACTCAATCTTGCTCAATGCAGGGCTGCTGACCGGATCTGAATACCGCACCGCCTCCGAGAGCACTGTCACAGCCCTCTTTACTTCCTCGTTCTGTGCCTGTCCTGGGAGAGCTGCCACCTTGGACTGGACAGACCGCATGACTGACACATTTGCCTTGATTGCAGCATCCTGCCGCTCGACCTCATCTCTTGTAAAGTCTGTGGCGACAAGGCCCACGACCGCTGTTCCAGCCAGGATAATGTACACCAGCGCCGGTATCCACAGTTTCGTGTTCTCTGAGATAGCCATGAAAACAATGCTAAGAACCAACTGCGCAGCGAGATACAGGACCCCAACTCTTACGATGGGGAAACCGTAAAATCGGCTTTTCACGTCCCGCTTCCCGCCAAAGGACACACGGAACACATAGACTTGTGCCGCTAACGAAGCCAGGGAGAAAAGAAAGCTAATCCAGAACACCCCATTGTCCCGCTGGAAGGGAACCAAAAACACAATTGCACTGTATACCACGGCCAGGACGCCGAGCACAACAAGGCCCTGAATCTGATGCTTCTTCATGCCGTCAGCCCTCCCTCTTATGGCCGCACTCCGGGCAGAACTTGCTTGTTATTCCTGTCTTTCCACAGTTCGGACAGGTCCAGGGGGATGGCATTTCCGGACGCTTGGCCCCACACTCAGGGCAGAACTTCGAGGTGATCCCCTTCAGGCCGCAGTTTGGGCAGTCCCAAGTGTCTGCAGCAGGCTTTGCCGAGGGCCGTGGGCTGCCGCACTCCGGGCAGAATTTCGAGTGGATCCCTTTCTGCCCGCATGCGCAATCCCAGGGATCGGGCGCAAGTGCAGCATCAGGCTTGGCAGCTTCAGTGACACTCTTTCCGATATCACCGCCACCCATAATCGGCCCCATTGCCTCTTTGGTCATACCAATGACACCGCTCATAGCGCCAAGCGCCACACCGAGACCGGCGATGTCCCCGATACCGCTGCCAGATTCGCCGCCGGTGATGCCGTTTTTCATGGCTTCCATGCCCACCTGACGGGCGGTCTCCTGCTGGTAGGTGTAGCCCTTCATCTTCATCTCGTCCGCCTCTGCCTGGGCCCGGATTCGGTACGCCTCAGCAGAGCCCTGCGCTTCGATGATCTTCATCCTGGCCGCCGTTTCAGCCTCTACCATCTTTCTGGCTTGGGCCGCCTCAGCCTCGCTCTTCTTGATTTGTTCCTGACGGATCAGCAGATACTGCTCAGCATACTGCTCTTTCATCCGCCGGAAGTTGGGATCATCGTCAGGGGTAACCACCCGCGCCACATAGAATTCGGGCATGGTGAGCCCGTAGTCCGCCAATCCCGCGTTGATCCGTTCCCGCAGGGCCTCCGAAAGGGTCATCAGGTGAGCATCAATCTCCAAGACATTGATGCCGTTCTCCTTGATCACTTGAGCCAGATAGCTCTTCACATGGGTCATGACCATCGCCCGGAAGAAGCCCTTACCGCCACCAGCGCCAAGGATCTCCGTCTGTCCCAATCCCCCGGCTGTGCCCACGATCTTCAAGAGCAGTTTCCTTGAATCCACTACCCTCAGGTTGAACTCGCCACTGGCCCCAAGCTCCACATAGAGGCCCGATGCCGGATCAAAGAGGCGGACTTTGGAGTCTGTACCCCATTTGATTCCCATCTGGGTAGCCAGGTTGATATAGTAGATCTCGGAGTGGAATGTCCCCTCTGTGTCCGCAGGAAGCCTATAGAGCTTCTCCATGATAGGGAGTTGGTGGGTCTTCAGGGTGTATCTCCCGGCGCCGAACAGATCTAATGCCTGCCCATCCCGGAAGAAGATGGCCTCCTGGCTCTCATGGTATCTATTCAGTCAGCCCAGGGGATTTGTGGATCATCCACGAATCCCCTGGTTTTGTTGTAACTGCCACAAAGAA
>CANRFN010000135.1 GCA_947629915.1 uncultured Oscillospiraceae bacterium
GTCTATCAGAAAATGAATCGGATTCTTCCGGGCGCCAAATTCTTTGTGGATGGAAAAGTAAAAGTAATGGTCGCATCACAGGGGCGTCAGAAAACCAAGAATGGATCCAAACCGCACTATTACAACTTCTCAGATGGGACAAAGGCTACACCTAAGCAATGCAAGCTGCTTTGCCAAAATACAGGCCTTGTCTTCATGTGAGATTCGAGTGTAAGGCTGTTCATATCGTCTGAGATATGTCAAATCCTCTGTAGAGTTAGTGCTTGGGCGAAACGTATCGACTAACTACTTCTGCATGCCTATCTGCACGTCATCAATCGCTCTTAGCTCTGTCCATTAGAAGAATTCGATATTCTTGGCCTATACGATTTGTCCAGATACCTTGCCTGGTATCGAGAAATCGGGCTATACAGGTTTCTCGCCCTAGCCGTACGCAATCACACATACCGCACTCACCCTTTGGGTGAAGGCTAGCACGCAATACTTTACACTCTATAATAATGTTTGCAGAGCAATAACCACGTTTGCAACTGCAATAATTCAGATTCAGGGGTAGATATGCATTGATTCAATGGAAAAACTTTGCGGATCCAGGAAAGAAGGTGCCCCCTTGATCGAACTACTGGACTCCGTGCTGGAATATGTGGTATCCATCGGGATCCTGCTCTTTGAGTACATCGGCGTGAGCGTCATCATCGTCACCTGCCTTGTCTCCTTTTATAAGTACGTCACCCGCAAGCCGGACACCCGGATCTACCTGGCCAAGGGCCTTGCCATGGGCCTGGAGTTTAAGCTGGGCAGCGAGATCCTCCGCACAGTGATCGTCCGGGAGTGGCACGAGATCGCCATTGTGGCCGGCATCATCGTGCTGCGGGCCGCCCTCACCTTCCTGATCCACTGGGAGATCAAGGAGGAGGAGAAGGGCGAAATCTAAATCTGCTGGAAATCAGGTGCTCGACATGAAACTGTCCCCAACCGCCCGGTACATATTGCTCACCGCGGCGCTGATCGCCCTGGCCGCCCTGCTGTTCTTCGGCCCCGCGGCGCCGGAGAACATGGAGGGCTATGCCCCCGCCGTCCATGAGACCGTGTGGGCGCTGCTGCCCCCGGTGATCGCCATCACCCTGGCGCTGCTCACGAAAGAGGTGTACTTCTCCCTCTTTGTGGGCATTCTCAGCGGCGCATTGCTCTACGCCAACGGCAACCTGGAGCTGGCCCTGCAGACCATGGTCTACGACGAGAACGGCGGTCTGGTGGTAAACATCGCGAACCTGCAACACGCCAGCATTCTGGTGTTCGTGGTGCTGCTGGGCTCTCTCGTGGCCCTGATGAACAAGGCCGGCGGCTCTGCCGCCTTCGGCCGCTGGGCCTCCCAGCACATCCACACGAGAGTGGGGGCGCAGCTGGCCACCGTCCTATTGGGCGTTCTCATCTTCGTGGACGACGGCTTCAACTGCATGACCGTGGGCTCCGTGATCCGCCCGGTTACAGACCGCCACCAGGTGTCCCGGGCCAAGCTGGCCTATCTCATCGATGCCACCGCCGCCCCCGTCTGCATCATCGCCCCCATCTCCAGCTGGGCCGCCGCGGTCTCGTACTCCGTGCCCCCGGACTCCGGGATCAACGGCTTTGAGATGTTCCTGAAGACCATCCCCTTCAACCTGTACGCCCTGGGCACCCTGGTGATGATGGTGGTGCTCACCGTGACCCAGTTGGACTACGGCCCCATGAAGCGCCACGAGGACAACGCCCGCAAGGGGGACCTGTTCACCACCCCGGAGCGGCCCTTCCAGGATGCAGACAGCGAGGTGCCCTCCTCCAAGGGCAAGGTGCTGGACCTGGTGCTTCCCGTGGTGGTGCTGATCGTGTCCTGCATCATCGGCATCGTGTACACCGGCGGCTTCTTTGAGGGCAACTCCTTCATCCAGGCCTTTGCGGACTCGGACTCCGCCACTGGCCTTGTCTACGGAAGTTTGATCACCGTGGTCTTCACCTTCTTCCTCTATCAGTACCGGGGGATCATCAGCTTCCAGGACTTCATGGACTGCTTCCCCGCCGGGTTCCGCTCCATGTGCGCCCCTATGATCATCCTCATCATGGCCTGGAACCTCTCCGGTATGACCAGCCTTCTGGGCGCCGCCCCCTTTATCCACAACCTGGTGGAGGCCTCCGCCGGTGCGGTAAAGGTGTTCCTGCCGGCCCTGATCTTCGCGGTCTCCGTGTTTCTGGCCTTCTCCACCGGCACCAGCTGGGGCACCTTCTCCATCCTGATCCCCATCGTCTGCAGCGTCTTCGGAGACAACCCGGACATGCTGGTGATCGCCATCGCGGCCTGCCTCTCCGGCGCCGTCTGCGGGGACCACTGCTCCCCCATCTCGGACACCACCATCATGGCCTCGGCCGGCGCCCACTGCGCCCACCTGAACCACGTCACCACCCAGATCCCCTACGCCTTCACCTGCGCCGGGGTCTGCGCGGTGGGCTATCTGCTGATGGGCTGCCTGGGCTACTTCGCCGGCGGCACGGCTGCCCTTCTGGCCACCCCGGCCTCCCTGCTGCTTCTGGCTGCGGTGATCTGGATCGCCAGCAAAAAGGCGAAGGTAGCCGTCTGAACACCCCAACCCACAATAACAAACCGAGACCCCGATCTGCCCGGCGGGACAGATCAGGGTCTCTTTTTCCCTTTCAGGGCAGCATGGAGCGCCCAGTTCAACCCATTTTCTGCCGTCCACGCCTACCATTCGCCCCATTTCTCTTTTTTGTGCAATTCGCTCTTGACGTCCGCCTTGTTCCCGCATAGAATTGGGGGGATCGTGGAAAACCTGCTCTTTTTCTGCTCCAGCGCGTCTGCCATGCAGGCGCTGATTTCACCTTCCAGGAGGCCTCCAACATGAAAAAGATTCTCCTGATCGGCACCGGCGGCACCATTGCCTCCGCCCCCACCGGCGAGGGGTTGGCCCCGGCCCTCTCCGCCCAGCAGCTGATGACCCGCCTTCCGGAGATGCGGGAGCTCTGTGAGACGGACAGCATCCAGCTCCTGTCCCTGGACAGCACAGACATCTGCCCGGAGCACTGGCAGCTCATCGTCCGCTGCATCCGGGAGCACTACCGGGCCTATGACGGCTTTGTGCTCACCCACGGCACGGACACCATGGCGTACACCGCAGCCGCCCTCAGCTACATGATTCAGAACTCCCCCAAGCCCATCGTCCTCACCGGCGCCCAGCGGCCCATCGACTTCGAGTCCACGGACTCCAAGGCCAACCTGACGGACGCCTTTCTCTGTGCCTGCTCCGACCTCCCCGGCGTCTCCATCGTCTTCGACCACAAGGTGATCCTGGGCACCCGGGCCAAGAAGACCCACTCCAAGAGCTTCAGCGCCTTCTCCAGCATCAACCACCCGGAGCTGGCGGTGGTGCGGGACGGGGTGCTGCTGCGGTATATCCGCCAGGACTGCGGCCTCTTCCCCACCTTCTATGACCAGCTGAACCCCAAAGTGGCCCTGATGAAGCTCACTCCCGGGGCGGACCGAGAGCTGCTGGACTTTCTCTACGCCCGCAACGATGCGGTGATCCTGGAGAGCTTCGGCGTGGGCGGGGTGCCCCAGGCCGGGGGCTTCTGCGAGTCCATCGCGGAGTGGCGGGAGAGGGGCCGGATCACGGTGCTCACCACCCAGGTGGAGAACGAGGGCAGCGACCTGGGGGTATACCATGTGGGTCACCGGCTGAAAAACGACCTGGGGGTCCTGGAGGCCTATGATATGACCACCGAGGCCGTCCTGGCCAAGCTGATGTGGATTTTGGCCTACGCGAAAGACCCCAAAGAGGCCGCCCGCCTCCTCTACACCCCGGTGGCCCGGGACATCCTCTGGACCGTGTCCCGCTAGACAGAGGCAAAATACACATGCCGCAGGGTGGCCCTGTCTGGGCCGCCCTGCGGCATGTTGTGCTCTCTCCGGTGGAAGGCAGGCGTTGGGGCCCTCAGTCTGGATCGTCCTCGTCCAGTTCTTCCTCCTCCAGCTCGTCTTCGCCCTCCAGATCATCTTCGTCCCAATCGTCCTCTTCTTCCTCGTCCTCATCGTCCTCTGCCGGCGGGACCTCCCGCTGGATGCGCTCCACCGCCTCCCAGCGGTCTCGCCAGAAGGACTTCTCACGCATCTCCACCAGGAAGAACGCCCAATCCCCTTCCTCCGAGAGACGCCGCAGCTCCTCCAGGTCCTCCAAGGTGGCCCACTCTGTTTGCAGCACCAGATCCCGGAGTCCCAGCTGGTAGTCCTCCGGATAGCCCGTCCGCCGGACCCACTCCAGCCACTTCCGGTGCTCTGCGCCATAGCGTGCGAGGATTCTCTCCTCCCACTCCGTCCGCACATACTTGGGCATGTCCTGGTTTGCCGCCCGGTCCAGCGGCGGGCAATAGGGCTCCGGATCGTACGCGCCGTCCTCCGTCCCCGGGAAGCCCGGATGGTTGGCGGCATCCAGGGATTTCGCGGCGTCCAGAAGCTGCTTTTTCTGGGCCTCCGTCCAGGGGGCCTCCATCAGGACGCTGCGGAAGCGGTCTGAGGGGAGGGTGCAATCGCACATCCAGGCCGCCTCTCTCCAGATGCGGTTCCTGGAGGCCTCCGGCGCCGTGCGCAGGATCTCCTCCGCCTGCTCCAGGCAGCGGAGCTCCATTCCTTCCAGGGTGAGGCCCTCCTGCATAGCCTTTGGCGTCTCGTCTTTGGAATCGTAGTACGAGAAGGGGAAAGACCCGGGGGACATCAAATCCTCGTCCAGGAGCAGCAGGTCCAGGCGGAAGCAGACAAACAGCGCCCCCATATAACTGCCGGCGGCGAGCGCAGACTGTACCTCTCTTCGGAAGAGGCTGTCCAGCCGCTTGCAGCACTGGTACCGCTCTCCCTTGCGGCGCATGTTGTACTTCTGGATGCACTCCGTTACCGTATTCACCCACCGCTCTTCCCGCTCCTGGGTCCAGTACAGCATCTCCGGGCTGGCCACATCCTCCGCGGTAAAATCCTCCCAGGGCGGCACCGGTTTCTTCTCAGCTTCTCTCTTCTTGCTCATCCGAACATGCTCCTCTTTCAAAATCACTGCCGCAGGACCACCTGGGCTCCCCAGGCGCGTCCTGCGGCGTGTGGTATCTCTGGTATCGTTGGCCTCACGCTCAGAGCCGCACAAACCGGTCTATGGGCAGGGCACACACCACCGCTTCAGACTCTGTGCGCAGGCCATGCTCCGCGTTCACCTGGTCCATCACGGCGTTTCGGATCTCCATGGGCACCACCATGAGGATCACCTCTTTCTCCGGGGTGAGGACGATGTCGTAGGACTGCTCCAGCTCCTCCTGGCCCTCCAGTCTGGCCCGGAACACGGTGCCGCCCCGGGCGCCGGCCTTCTTGGCGGTCTCCATCACTTCCCCGGCGGAGCCCCGGTTGCAGGTGATCATGATGAGGCTGTTCTCCTGCTCGCTGTTCATCCGTCTCTCTCCTTTCACGGTTCCCGTGCGGTATGCGATGGTGGCCCGCACCAGGTTGCTGATGGCGGCGATGGGGACGGTAAAGGCCACGCCGCCGCTGGTGACCTTGCCCCGGAGCTCAGTGTCCAGCTGATAGAGCAGGGCCTCCGCCGCCGCCTTCGTGGCAAAGCTCATCACCACGTCCTTCTCCGAGGAGCCGAGGCCCAGGATGTCCATGATCTCCGATGTGGCGGTGCCCCGGCCGTTGAACCGGCAGTGGAGGAACACCTTTCTCCGGGTATAGAGGCGGATGACGTCAGTGCCCTTGCCCCGCTCCACCACGGTGAAGATCACCTGCATGGGCTCATACATGGCCCGCCACCTCCTTGCTGTCTAAATAGGCGATGCAGTCCTCCACCTTGTCCAGGCGGTACCGCAGCTGTCTCCGCTTCACGCTCCGGAGGATCTGGGCGGCGATACCCATCACCTGGATCGTGACGAGCGGCGTCATGGCGACCATGGAGACGATGCCGAAGGCGTCCACCGCCATGTCTCCGCCGGCGGCGGAACAGGCGCCCATGGCAAAGGGCAGCAGGAAGGCGGCCGTCATGGGACCGCTGGCCACGCCGCCGGAGTCGAAGGCGATGCCGGTGAAGATCGGGGGCACAAAGAAGGACAGGGCCAGGGAGATCCCGTAGCCGGGGATCAGCAGCCAGAAGATGTTGAGGCCGGTGAGCACCCGCAGCATGGCGAGGCCCACGGACACGCACACGCCCACAGACAGGGCCAGCTGCATGGACTTCTGGGTGATGGAGCCGTTGGACACCTCTTCCACCTGTGCGGTGAGCACCCGGACTGCAGGCTCCGCCTTGACGATGTAATATCCGATCAGCATGCCGATGGGGATCAGCAGCCAGGGGCGGGCGCCGCCGGCCACGGTGGCGCCGATGAGCTGACCGGCGGGCATGAAGCCCACGTTGGCCCCGGTGAGAAACAGGGTGAGGCCGATGTAGGTGTACGCGAGGCCGGTGCCCATCTTGAGAAGCTTGCCCCGGCGGAATTTCCGGGTGATGAGCTGATACACCAGAAACATCCCCAGGATGGGCAGCAGGGCGATGGCCACCTCTCTCAGGTAGTCTGGAATGCCGTGGAGAAAGGCGTGGGCCGCGGTGGCCGTGGTCTCCACCTGGGGCAGCTCTCCCAGCTGCTGTGCCTCCGGCGCCGGCTGATAGATCACGCCCAGCAGCAGCACCATCAGGATGGGGCCGATGGAGCAGAGGGAGATGAGGCCGAAGGAATCGGACGATGCGTTCTTGTCTGTCCGGGACGATGCGATGCCCACGCCCAAGGCCATGATAAAGGGCACCGTGATGGGCCCTGTTGTGACACCGCCGGCGTCAAAAGAGACGGGGATAAAGTGTCCCGGGGCCAGGAAGGCCAGGCCGAAGGTGACGGCGTACAGCACCAGCAGCAGGGTCCGCAGCGGCACCCCGCAGCGGATGCGGAGGGCGGCCAGCGCCAGGAAAAAGCCCACGCCGGCGGCCACGGTGAGCACCAAAGTCCAGGTGTCTATGGAGGCCACTTGCCGGGCCAGCACCTGGAGGTCCGGCTCTGCGATGGTGGTGAGGGCCCCTAAGACAAAGCAGATCAGCAGCGGCAGGACCTGGCTTCTGGATTTGCTGATGGTGCCGCCCATGGCGTCTCCCATGGGGATCATGGAGATGTCCACCCCCAGGGTGAAAAAGCCCATGCCCGCCACCAGGAGAATCGCCCCGAAGAGGAAGAGCACCAGGGCGCCCGGTTCCAGCGGGGCCACCGTGATGCTGAGCACCAGCACAATGGCGGTGATGGGGAGCACCGCGGCCATGGACTCCTGGATCTTCTCCTTCAGTTGGGGGTTGATGCGAAGGCGCACGGTGTCCCCTCCTCTCCGATTGGTTGGATTCGCCGCATGAGATCAGCTCTCCAGGGGCGTGATGGCGTTGTGGACGCCCTGGAGGACATTCTTCATCTCAGGGTCGTAGATGGTGAAGGTGGCCTTGCCGGCCTGCTTGGAGGCGTACAGCGCCTGGTCTGCGGCGTCCAGCAGCGTCTCGTAGTCTGTGCCCACAACCTTGGACTCCGCCACACCCATGCTCACCGTGATGTTGAAGCCCTCGTATTCCCCGCAGAGGGAGCGGTGAATACGTTCCACAATGGGCCTGATGTTGACCACGTTCATGCAGTCCAGGAAGAGGATGAACTCGTCTCCGCCGATACGGGCCGCGATATCGCTGCCACGGATGCTGTGCTCCATGCGGTGGGCCAGCTCCTGCAGCACCTTGTCTCCGAAGAGGTGGCCGTACGTGTTGTTGGCATCTTTGAAGAAGTCCAGATCGAAATAGGCCAGGGCCAGGTGGTGCTCCGGATTGTCCTGCAGCCGCTGCTCGATCTTCTCCTGGGCGCCGGCGCGGTTCAGAAGGCCAGTGAGGGGGTCCTGATGCGCCTTTTGAGTGAGCTCCTCCCGCTCCTCCCAGGCGGCGTGGTCGTCCACGGCCTTGCCCAGGCAGCCCTCCAGCTTCGGCACCAGGTCGTCAGACCAGACGGCGCGGAAGATCAGCTTGTGCTGTCGCATGCCGCCGCTGAGGTAGAGGGGGTACTCGCCGCTGTACTCCGGCTGCTCCGGTGTGGTCTGCTTCAGGTGCTCCCGCAAGGTCTCCCAGGTGTTCTCCCCCAGCAGCGCCTGGATGGAGGGATTCTTCTCCGGGTTCATGATGATCTCGTCCAGGCCCAGCTTCTTCGCCCCGTACAGGGAGATGGTGAGCATGGAGGGGGAGCACTTGTACTCAAAGTGGACCTCTTCGCTCATGGCCTCGTAGAAGTTGTACTTCATCCGCTCATAATCCAGCAGCCGCAAGGTGCGCTCGGACATGCCGCCGGCGCTCGCCTTCTTCACTGCGGCCTCGTAGTTGCGCATCTCCCGCTGCTCGGGCTGGGCATTCACCTCGGAATCCAACTCTGCCCGCAGGGTGCTCCGGCTCTCCCGGAGGCACTGCAACAGCAGCGGGTTGAAGGCGCCGCACTGTCCGTCCAGGATCATGTCCACGGCCTCATCGTGGGTGTACGGCCCCTTGTACACCCGGACGCTGGTGAGGGCATCGTAGACATCAGCCAGGGCCACGATCTGGGCGGAGATGGGGATGTCGTCCCCCTTCTTCCCATCCGGATAGCCCCGGCCGTCCCAGCGCTCGTGGTGCCAGCGGGTGATCTCATAGGCGGTGTCCACCAGATGGCTCTCATCCCGCACGGGGATCTGGCTCAGCATCTGGGCGCCCTTCTCCGAGTGGGTCTTCATGATCCGAAACTCCTCGTCTGTGAGCCGGCCGGGCTTGTTCAGGATCTTGTCGTCTATGGCGATCTTGCCGATGTCGTGGAGGGCGGAGGCAGTGGCGATGAGCTCGATCTTCTCATCCGTGAGGTCGTACTTGTCCGTGAGCTGGCGGATCTTCCGGCAGAAGATCTCGGTAAGCTTGCGCACATGCACGATGTGCAGGCCGCTCTCGCCGTTGCGGAACTCCACGATGTGGCTCAAGATGTCGATCATGAGGCTGCTGCGCTGTTCCTTCTCATAGATCTGCTGCTCCACCATGGCGGTGAGGCGCTTCTGCTTGGCGTACAGCAGCAGCGTGTTGTTCACGCGGCGGCGGACGATGTTGACGTCAAAGGGGCGGGAGATGAAGTCCGTAACCCCCAGGCTGTATGCACTCTGCACCTGATCGGACCCGGTCTCCGCGGAGACCATGATCACAGGCACTACCTCGATCCAGCCGTTTTTGTTCATCACGTCCAGGACTTCGAATCCGTTCATGCGCGGCATCACGATATCCAGCAGCATCAGGGAAATGGTGCTGGCCTGCTTCTGCAGAATCGATACCGCCTGGATGCCGTCCTCGGCCTCCAGGATCTCGTATTTCCCCTCCAGGATGTCCGCCAAGATGGCGCGGTTCATCTCGGAGTCATCGGTAATCAGGATTTTCTCTTTTGGCATTCTGCGCGGCTCCCTTTCCGAAAGTTTTGGATTACTTCACCGCTCACGGCCTCGCAGCCGGACGGCACGGGAATATCTTCAAAAGGCCAAATCTGCAAATGACCACTTTGACCCAGTGTGAGGATTTTAGCATAATGAAGTCCCATTTTCAACCTGACTTGCAGAAAGTCTGCGTGAATTTCAGAGAAGAAAAACCGCCATTCTCACATTTTCCACGTTTTGGTAAGGAAGAGTTCTCCGGCAGGTCTGCTCGCACCGTCTGCACGGGATGGTGTACCGCTCACCATGTGCTCCTTCCGGTCCTGGGATCTTGCTTTGCATTGCACCGCTGTTCTCCCAGGTTGGCCCATACAAAACGCAAGAGCACTGCCGAAGCAATGCCCTCACTCGTCTCGGTCGATGGATTCAGTACCACCTATTGGGTTTTAGACCAACTCTTCGGGTTCTCTCTATGGAGAGCATTGGTCCTATCCTGCGGTGGACAAAGTGGCCGATATACTTCGTGTACTCACCTGTCCATATATGCGCGGATTTGTTGGACTCTTTTGATATCGATATTATATTTGCTGCTGATATCGTCGTCGCTCAGGCCATCACGAATTCCCTGCATAATGTGAGATATCTTCTCAAAGGCTCTTTCTTTGCCTCTTGCCTCGGCGTCTTTCTCACGCATTTTTCTCTCATATTCTTCACTTAAAATATAGTTAAACATAGTAAGTCTCCTTAAATATTTTGCATTTCACAAATCGCATGTCATCAAATAATATCTCGTTCTGTCTCTATCAGCTTTCATTTTGTAGAAAGAACATATTCCTTGGAAATTGTCTGCACACACTGATCTAAAGGTCTTCCCCGTTCTCAAGATCTCTTTTGCCAGCTACCCCATCCGCCCCGCCCTACAGGGTTGTATGAGTTCTGTATGGTATCCTCAGAATGGCTCCTTCAGGGTCGCGGCCGCCTGTCTGGCCAATCCTTTAACACTGCCCGTGCTCTATCGATCAGATCTTGCCTTGCACCGTACTTCTTCCAGAGCTCATCGTCAGTCATGCCACTGATTACGCCGCTTAAGATGGATCAAACAGTATCTTCCGTCTTTGCAGCGACATCCTCAGTGACCTCATCTGCTTTTTCTGTAACATGCCTTGTACACCTTCAAGCAAATCAATATTCCCTTTATAGTCGTTGACCATCAATTTTATAGTCCATATTGATATGTTTTTGTTTAGATATAATGCATGCTTCATTCCAAGCATGGTATGATGTTGAAAT
The DNA here is from genome assembly GCA_947629915.1 of uncultured Oscillospiraceae bacterium. GTDB lineage: Bacteria > Bacillota > Clostridia > Oscillospirales > Oscillospiraceae > Enterenecus. The sequence goes on from CANRFN010000135.1 coordinate 10,748, forward strand.
TAACTTGGATTCCTGTACAAAAGCAAGAGTGCTACCGAAGCAATGCTTTCACTTGCCTCAGTTGATGAATTCTGTACTACCTATTGGTTTCTTGGGCCAACTCCTTAGGTGCTCTCCATTGAGAGCATTGGTCCTATCCTGCGGTGGACAAAGTAGCCGATATACTTCGCGTACTCACCTGTCCATATATGCACGGATTTGTTGGACTCTTTTGATATCGATATTATATTTGCTTCTGATATTGTTGTCGCTCAGGCCATCACGAATTCCCTGCATAATGTGAGATATCTCCTCAAAGGCTTTTTCTTCGCCTTTCAACATGGCATCCTTAGCGATGCCAATCGCTCCTTTGCACATATTAACACAGCCTCCTTTAATATTTAAAATATTGTCAAATCGATTCTCGTCCATATTATTAGGTTCAACACCGGCGTCATACTCCGGCAGCCAGTCTCCCTTATGGTTCTGGAAGCGTGCCTCCAACCGGCTGATTCCGTAGATGACGCTTTCATTGCCGCTTGTAATCGTCCAGCATCCTTCCTGGTCCGCCTCGGTTTCCATCACGGTATAGCTTGTCCCCACCGGCAGGTACCTCGCCCACAGGTGTTCCCCGCTGTGTAAGGTGAACTGCGCCACACCGTTCGTGAACTCCATATCGCCAGACCAGCCATTCAGGCCGGTATCCGAAAGCACCACTTTGAAGTGGAACGCTCGATTCTGGTCTCCCAGGTTGCCGGTCACAAGCTTGCGCACAGCCGTGGACCCGGTAGTATTTGTCCTGTGCGTGCGGATAAAATGGCTGATACGCTCAGCGCACTCACCTATCCATACATGCGCGGATTTGTTGGACACTTTTGACATCGATATTATATTTGCTGCTGATATCATCGTCACCCAATCCATCAAGAACCCCATCCAGAATATGAGATATCTCCTCATAGGCTCTTTTTTTGCCTTTCAACATGCCCTTCTTTTCTGCATCCTTAGCGATGCCAATCGCTCCTTTACACATATTAACATAGTCTCCTTTAATATTTAAAACATCGTCAATTCGATTCCCATCCATATCATAAGGTGCAACACCGGCGGCCACCCCATCCGACCCGCCCTTCAGGATTGTATGAGGTCTGTATGGTATCCTCAGAACGACATCACAATGGCCGCAACCGCCTGACAAGGTCAGTCCGTCTGAAGCATCGCCCGCATTTCCTCGATCAGGTCTTGCCTGTCGCAGTACTTCTTCCGGAGCTCATCGTCACACGCCTCTGAGTATGTCCTCCAGGATAGACAAAATAGTGGCTCTCTCCCTCTATACCACATCATCCACAACGCTTTGCATAACAGGCTTCATCATAGCCTCCCTTTTTGCAAGCAACCCTCCACAGTTTTTATAGTTTTCTTATAATGCTTTAACTAATCATATTCTCACTCAGTGTTTCCATCGTGATCACTCTCCACAGCTTGCAATCTTATTCAGCATTGTTCAAGTTTGAATGACATGTTTTCTGCAGTATCATGCTTTGCATTGATTTTGAGCTAGAAAAATATCCTGCAAAAATTTCGGGCACATTCTCATGAGACTGCTCTTCGCCCTCCGCAGCAAGGCCTTTCAGCCCCGAGCACATATCGGCACAACCTCCCATGTGTTATCTTTTTTGGGGGTGTACCCCTTTCCGCAAGGCATTTTATCATACCCCATCGCCATTTTCAACACTTTTCTCAAATCATTTTCATTCGTCCGTCTATCATTGTAGCGGTCAGCATCTGTGCATTTTGGGAATAGTGTATTACATTTTCCGCTCTCAGCATCGATTAACGGCGAAAACGGCACGAATTGTCATACAAAAAAGAGAGCACTGCCGAAGCAATGCTCTCTCAAGATCATTTTTCCATGTCTCCCAGGTACATGGGTTGTCCACATGGTATCTCTAGCCTGACATCACGTAGGAGTATGGCTACCTCTTGAATTCAGACAATTCCAAATTTTGCCCGTGTTCTATCGATCTGATCCTGGCTGGCACCATATTTGTCGTGAATCTCGTTATCAGTCATGCCGCTGATAATGCCACTCACGATGGAGAGAACCTTCTCTGTTACCTTATCTTCCTTCTTCTGCAGTACGCCTTGCATTCTTTTACACACAAACATATACTCTATAATCAATAATGCCCTCTATTCCATTTCCACCCATATCAAGCAAAATTTATTTTTATCCTAAGTACGGTATGATGTTGAAATTAGCCTGAATTGCCGTACAAAAAAAGTGAGAGTACTGCCAAAGCAATGCTCTCACTCGTCTCGGTCGCTAACCCCAGTATTATCTGTTGGTTTCTCAGACCAACTTTTAGGTTCTCTCTATAGAGAGCATTGTTTTATCTTGTGGAGAGCAAAGTGGCTGATATACTTCGCGCACTCACCTACCCATATCTTCGCGGATTTGTTGGACTCTTTTGACATCGATATTACACTTGCTGCTGATATCGATGTCACTCAAACCATTGCGAATTCCCTGCATAATGTGGGATATCACCTTAAAGGCTCTTTCTTCGCCTTCCAACATACCCTCCAACATGCCCTCCAACATACCCTTCTTTTCAGCATCCTTAGCGATGCCAATTACTCCTTTGCACATATTAACATAGCCTCCTTTAATGTTTAAAACATCGTCAATTCGATTCCCATCCATATCATAAGGTGCAATTCCGGTAATGGCGTAAATCAGCTTACCAGTTGTATAATAGAGCTTTTGATATCTTGTATCATTCTTCAGCTTATTCATCTTTCGCTTGTTATTTTGGAATTTTATAGCTTCTAAGACAAGCTTTACATCCGATAAAAAGCCTTCAAAATCATCATCACTCATCACCGCCGGATCTATGACTGCATATTTATGGTTCGATGTAAGGTCAGACACAGTATCCAGTTCTTCCGTCTGCGAGTTTGTACCTTTCCCCGCTGTCCACTTTCCAGCGCCATAATGCAGGACCACTGATATATAGGGAGGTATCTTTGTATCCTTGGCAATGTACTTGCTGGGCTTAGGCTCTGGTTTCGAGAAAAATTCAACCGGCTGATTTGAATTCTCTGCTATTTTCTTCCTTATTTCCTCTTCAGCCTTTTCCTTTTCCTGGCTTATCTGCATAGAGGATACGACCTTGCCCCATAAGTTCATTGGAACTTCGGAAATCACGGCTTTTCAGAA
>CANRFN010000136.1 GCA_947629915.1 uncultured Oscillospiraceae bacterium
ATCACCTCGCCCCCTATTATACACCCCCGGGGGTCACTTGTAAAGGGGTTTATCAACACCGCTGCGGACTATCACCAACGAGATTGATGCAAAAGGCAACATTAAGAGCACCGCTTACAACGATGTCAATCTGGCCAAAACTGACGGCTGTGTTGTCACTGGCGTTGTCCAAACCATTGATCCTAACAAGGAATATGTTCGCATCAAGGATATGCCTGAGGACAATGCCCTTGTTGCTCCTGGTGGTGCTCTGTACTACAACTACTTCATGCAGACCACTAGAATGGCGGATTATAACCGGAATGGTGTAAAGAAGACTGATGCGGCCCAGACTGTTTACCTTGAGCCCAAGAACAAGCAGTTTGCAGCCCTGATCGTTACCAAGCAGCCGAAGCCGACATATGCTAATGGTACATATTACTATGTCGAGCAGCTCGAGATCCGCCTTGGCAGAGATGCTGTCATCTTTGATGATGATGACATCAGAATCCAGGCAAGAGTCATGGACGTTCTGACTCATACCGAGACACCTGTTGACCTTTCCTACACTCTTGATAGCACCGGAACAAAGATCGTAAGCATTGCTGGTCACATGCTGTATAACCCGATTGATATTCAGAAAGATATCAAAGCTAACAGAGGTAGCTGGATCGGTAATGCCTATGGCACCTATGTTACAAACACTGCCAACCTGGGCATTTATGACATCAAGCACGATACGCATTATACGACAGTAAACGATATTCGCTCTGATTTTAAAGGTGCTGCTTCTACTGGAACTACGCTGGATGCTCTTATTGGCCATACTGATAGTTTGCTTCCTGATCCCAATAATCCGCCTATAACCAATACTCCAAAAAAGGCACAACTGTATGATAATAACGACTTTTCTGTCACGGTCAACCATTGGTATTATCTGAAGGACTCCGCTTTGGATATAGACCGCGATGGAATCGCAGAAGATGCGCAAGGAAACGACATTATCTTCGCTATCGTAGATTGCCCGGATGGTGCAACCAGAACAGTCATTTGGGATCGTTATAAGAAGGTTATTGCGGATTCTGGTAGTACACCCAATATAGACGATGATGTTGATAGTAATCCGGAGACCTTCGGACAGCATATCTGGGTTGTTTACAATGCGGCGAATCTTTCTCATCAGTATAAGGAGGCAGGCATTAACAGCATTAGCTACACTTTAGCCGATGCTGTTACTGAGGATCATGAATACTATGTGAATCGTGGCAATCTCCTGCAGCAATTTGCATTCTATGATGGAGGCAAACTTGATTATGATGTCCAGCAAACTGTGAAAGACTGCTATGGATATGATGACGATGCTTCCAACTGCTTCACAATCTCGTCCGACATCTTTGGTTTGTACGAGACTAGCTCTCGCGTTTCTGTGACAGCACGGCACGATGAAAAGAACTGGACAGGGACCATATGGGACTACTTCCATGCTCTTGATGATGCTCATGTTAATAAGACTATTCCCAAGCATTTCAATGATGAGCATGTTGCGTATATTTGGCCTGAGAACTTGACCAAAACCAATTTTGTCTATGATGCAGACGATGATGCTACCGTTTTTGTAACTGAGGATACGCAGGTCATATCCTACGTTAAAAATGCCCTTCTCGCATATTGGGATTATGATCCAAACCATGTGGATGAAGTGGATGATTACGGGAATATAAAGACCGATCCTGCTACTGGTGAGCCTTATGAGCCGCACATGGTTGGGAATAACTATGCGTATTGGAATAATGAAAACAAGATTCATCCGGATGAGGTAGAGGCTGACGGGACTGTAAAGATCAATCCTGCTACTGGTAAGCCTTATGAGCCGCATGCGGTTGGGCGTAGTGGTCAGATCACATACGTTGACACCTATAACTACAACGAGTTTGAGCAGTTCGGCATCACTGGTAACCCCTATGTTCTGGTCGTAAGCTATAAGGACAATGTAAAGAACGCCGAGTATGCAAAGTATATCGTTGTTATCGCTGACTATGGCAACGCTTCTGCTGCAATCAAGCACTACAAGAACTATGGTATTTACACTGGCTTCAACGAGGTCAGCGAGTCCAAACTTAAGGTGAACCTCCTCGACCCGTACACTGGAAAAGTTTCTGAGGTTGAGGTTGCTAACAACGCTACCTACAATGCCCTCATTAATGAAAGACATGTCGGTTATGTGTTTGGTGTCAACAATGATGGAACGGTTGAGTTGGCACCTGAGCCTGAGCAGGTTCTCTTTGCTAACTACAACTACATCGTGACTCCGAGCGGCGTCAAGAACCTGAAGGATCCAACTTACATCTATGTCGGCCGTAACGGTGGGTTCTATGTTTCTAGCGTGGATAAGGACTTCATCCAGGTCAACCGCGATGCTATCCATGTTGGTGTTTATGCCAATGCAGACCAGACCACTACCGTTGTCATTTGGCCAACGGACGTAGTCGAGGGCTACTATGATGGTCACCCCAACTATGGTACCATTGATGTTAATTGGGATCAGAACACTCATGACGACCCCAACTGGAATTCTGCAGACTAATATCAGAGACTCATCCTGGTACTTTAGCCTAAATCACTAGCAAAAGGGCCGAACCCGCAAGGGTTCGGCCCTTTTAAATTAAAATTCGCTAGAATTTATATCAGCACATGCAGTCTGACCTGTCCGGAAAGCAGTTCTGAATCAGACTGGAGGAGTCAATTTTTGATTGAAAAGTAGAGCATATCTTTCCGCCAGGCACACCGTTCGGCCCCTCAAGCAGGCTGTATCAAAGGCAAAGACTGCTCTTCTGCATCCTCCTCCAGGCCGTGGGTCACATCATACTCCTGAAGCCAAGTAGTGACGTACTCCACATCGGAAGGGGTATCGATATAGGCCAGTCCCCGCTTTTGCCGCGTCTCTCTGCCTTTCCCGGTGATGAGGATCACACTGGGTTCGGAGCAGCTCAGAACTGCCTTTCGAATTGCCTCGCCCCGATTGGGCTCTATTACGCAGAAGCAGCCTCCCGGCTTTGCGTAAGAGGCGATCTCTTGGCAGATGGATACAATGTCTTCCTCCCCGGAGTCCTCCTCTGTGAGGACAACGAGGTCGGAATACTGTCCTGCAATCTCCCCCAGATCCCTGCGGCGCTCCTGTGCCTTCTTCCCGGGGCATCCAAACACTGTAACAATCCGTCTCCCGGGGTATTCCTGCTGCACGGAGTGAAACAGGGTCTCAAAGCTCAGACGGTTGTGGGCATAGTCCACGATGGCTGTTACATCACCCGTGGCGTTGCTGAAAACCTCCATGCGGCCTGGTACCCTTGCCTTCATCAGGCCAAAATACACGGCATTCTGGGGAATTCCCAGGCCATCAGAAACTGCTATCGCCGCCAACGCGTTCTCTACGTTGAACAGCCCCGGCATGTTGATCTGGTATGCCTTGGCCTCATTTCGGACTGTTACCCGGAAAAAGATGCCCATGCCTTGCTTCTGAATCTGATCTCCATAGACATCAGCATCAGGGTCTTTGCAGGAGAAAGTGATGATCCGTGCGCAGTCTCTCTTCGCCGCCTCCAGGATCTCCTCCGCATGATCCGAATCCAGGTTCACAATAGACAACTCCGCTTGGGAGAAGATCTTCAACTTGGAGTGGAAGTAATCCTCAAAAGTGGGGTGCTCGATGGGAGATATGTGGTCCCGGCCGATGTTCAAGAAGCATGCCGCTGCAAAGTGGGTGCCCAAGGTGCGGTGGTATTTCAGTGCCTGGGAAGACGCCTCCATCACCACATACTCCATGCCGCTGCTGCGGGCATTGGCAAAGTGCCGCTGGAGATCCAACGGCTCCGGGGTGGTGATGTGGGACTCAAACTCCTCTACGCCGTCATAAGTATCGATGGAGGAGATGATGCCGCAGCGGGTGCCTGTAGAGGCCAGGTACTCGTCCAGGATGTACTTGAGATAGTATGCTGTGGAGGACTTTCCCTTAGTCCCGGTGATGCCGATTACCTTCAAGCGCGAAGAGGGATCGTTGTAATAGAGGATTGCCAAGGGTGCCAGTGTGCGCCGCATATCCTGCACCAGGATACAGGGCAGGTCCACCTCCGGGTACGGTACCTCACTCACATAGGCAAAGGCGCCTTTCTTCGCCGCATCCGCCAGATATGCAGACTTGAAATGGGCCCCTTTACAGAGAAAGAGGGTGCCAGGCACCACAGATTGGGAGTCATAGGAGATCAATTGTACAGTGCTGGTCTGATCCAGGCCGGCTGGCAGCTGTGCCGCAAGAAGCCCTTGCTGCTCTAGAAGTGAGCAGTAGTCCTGTAAGGGATGCAGGGGAAAATCCATTGAGAAGACCTCCTCAGGTTAATTTCGGCAAACAAATATCAGCCCACTGGCGCTGAGAGAGCAGCCAGTGGACGATAGGAAACGCTGATGTAGGGTAGGGTATACCACATGCTGCGGTATGCCTGCCGTCAGATGGTGCGGAGCGGATACCCGCAGGCCAGCACGGCCTTTTCCGCCAGGACAGCCATGGCATCCACATAGAACGGCGGCAGGGGGTGATAGGTGGAGAAGACAGAGAGCTCGGTACAGGCCAGGATGGCGCAGTCACAAGAGGCGCGGCGGAGAGACTTGTCGATATGGGCAAACTTCTCCCGGCTGCCCTTCTCGCCTTGCTTGATCTCATCGTAGATAATGGACATCACAAGCTTCTGGGCCTCGGGATCGGGAGCCACCGCCTCCATTCCCAATGCCGCACACTCCTTCTGGTAGAGGCCAGACTGAATGGTGCCGTCTGTGCCCAAGATGCCGGGCCGTTTCTTCCCCATAGCAGCCAATGCTTTTGCTGTCTCCCGGATCATGTGGAGAATGGGGATATGGAGCTCCTTCTGGAGATCATCGGCAAAGAAGTGGGACGTATTGCACGGGATGGTGATCACAGTACAGCCGCACTTCTCCAGCAGTTTGGCGTCCGTTAAAAGGTGCTGATAGACCGGTTCCGTGTTCCCCGAGAGAATAGCCGTTGTGCGATCAGGCACCTGGGTATCGGAGAGAATCAGTGCCGGCAAATGCTCCTGGTCCGTCACAGCATCGGTGCGGTCCAACACAAACTGGTAGAAGACCTGGGTGGCCTGGGGACCCATGCCGCCCAGGATGCCCAACCTGGCCTCGTGAGCAGCACTGGCTTGTCCCACAACGGGTTCTTGTTCCATGGACATGACTCAATCCTCCGGCCTCTTGTTGTACTGCGCGAACCGCCGGCTGTTGCCAATGTGGTTGCGTAGGATCTGAATGCGACGCTTCAAGGGCAAGTCTTTCCTGTACACCACAGCATGGTGATCGGCACCGGCCCGTATGAGGGACTTCATCTCGCCGTGGTACCTCTTGGAGATATACCGGTATGCCACAAACCGGGGCACCATCCGCCAGAGGGAGCGGTTGGCGGCCACGGTATAGCCCAGGTCTTCACCCAGCACCAGATCCCGGACTAGGTACTCTGCGATGTTGTATCCCGCCCCCGTGACGTAGTAGTTGCTGCGCCCCTGGCGGCAGTTGATCTCAAACACCTTGTACACGTTGTCCCGGGGGTCCAGCTTGATGTCGAAGTTGGAGAAGCCGGTGTAGTGGAGATCCTCCAGCATATCCCGGAGCTTGTCCGATAAGGGCTTGTCCTGCTCGGTGATGATCACGGCATGGTTACCGATCCCGTGGGGACTGTGCTCCTCCAGAAGGACATGGCCCAGGCACATGAGCTTTACCTTGCCCTCCGTATTGGAGTAGTTGGTGAGTACCCGCATCTGGGAGTCGTCCCCGGGGATGAACTCCTGCAGCACCATGTGGTCCCGGTAGCCGGCCTTGTATACCGCATCCAGGGCGGTCAGGAGGCTGTCCCAGTCCTTGCAGACGTAGACCTTATTGAGAGAGCGGTCTCCGCAGGCCCAGTATGCCACGCTGTCTGCAGGCTTAGCGATATAGGGCGGTCCCCAGGGCAGCTTGAAATCATGGCCCATGGACTTGTCGTAGATGAATGTGGCCGGATGGGCGATGTTATAGCGGTCACAGAGGGCGTAGAACTTCTCTTTGTTTACCACCTCATCCAGCAACTCCGGCCGCGGGGTGTTGCACTTGGCGTTGGCGGGGAACTGGTCCTTCAGGTGGGCCGCCAGCTTCACATAGCTGTCTCCGCACCCCACCACCAGCACGGTCTTGTCCGGGCACTCCGCTGCCACCGCCTTCACATTTCTGAGAAAGGCCTCTGCGCTCTCGTTGTCCGGGCAGCAGCGGTAGTCCAGGATATTGGATGTCACACAGGGAAATGGCCCGGGCAGCAGCCCATAGCAGATGCTCTTCACCCCATAGGCCTCGTGAAAGGCCCGGGCCACACTGTACACATTGATGTCGCCGCCAAAGAGCAGCGGCTGTATTTTGGTATCAGACAATGATGGTCTCCTCCTGTACTCTGTCTGATCCGGCCTCAAAACCGAATCCAAGCGTTCTCAGGCCGATGTGGGGGTGCCTACGCGCTTCACCAGGAATGCCCCCGGCACCTGAGCCAGCTTGTTGATGACCCCGTTCAGCTCCGCTCTGTCCCGAACCGCCAGTTCCAGATATACAACGGCGTACCCGTCCGGCAAACTCCGAGCGGAGAGATTGTTCACCCGAACCTTCTGGGCGGAGAGAATGCTGGCCATATCCAGTACCAGGCCGTCCCGGTCTTTTGCGGAGATCTCCAGGGATGTCCGATAGGTGGCCTCGGCATCATTGGCCCAGTCCACACGGACCCAGCGGCCGTGCTCTTCCGGCTTTCTCCGGAGGGGGTCTGCGTTGACGCAGTCCGCCCGGTGGATGGAGACGCCGTAGCCCCGGGTGATAAAGCCCACAATGGGATCGCCCGGCACAGGGGTACAGCACTTGGAGAACTTCACCATGCAGTTGTCCAGGCCCTCCACGATAATGCCGTTTTCGGCGTGCTTCGTGCGCGGTACCTGCTGTTTGCCGTTGGAGGGATAGATCGCGTCTCCCTGGGCAGCTGCAGCCTCCTGTTCCGCTCTCTGTCTCTGCTCCAGACGTCCGAGACGGGTCATCTCCTCCTTGATGCGGCCAGCTGCCTTCTGGGCGGACATGCCGCCATAGCCGATGGCCGCGTAGAGCTCATCCAGGGAGCCGAACCGCAGCTGCCGGAGCAGGTTGTCCAGCACCTCAGAGTTCACGGTGATGGCGGCAATGCTCAGGCCTACGTGCTTCAGTTCCTGCTCAAACATGGCCCGCCCGGTGGCGATGTTCTCCTCCCGGCGCTCCCGCTTGAACCACTGGCGGATCTTGTTGCGGGCCTCATTGGACTTGCAGATCTTCATCCAGTCCCGGCTGGGGCCTTTGGCGGACTTGGAGGTGATGATCTCCACGATGTCACCGTTGGTGAGCGGAGTGTCGAAGGTCACAAGCCTGCCGTTGACGCGGGCCCCTGTCATGGAATTGCCTACAGCGGAGTGGATGGCATAGGCAAAATCGATGGGGGTAGCACCCGCCGGCAGGGACTTCACATCTCCGTTGGGGGTGAAGACAAAGACTTCATCGGCAAAGAGGTCTACCCGCAGGGTGTGGACAAACTCATCGGGGTCTGTGTCCTGCTGGCTCTCCAACAGTTTGCGCACCCATTCGAACTCCTGCTCGGTGCCCAGCCGCTGGTTGGCCATGCCCTGCTTATACTTCCAGTGGGCGGCGACACCGTATTCTGCGGTCTGGTGCATCTCCCAGGTGCGGATCTGTACCTCGAAGGGGATGCCCTCCCGGCCGATCACCGTGGTGTGCAGGGACTGGTATCCGTTGGGTTTCGGGGTACCGATATAGTCCTTGAAGCGGCCCAATACCGGCTTGAACATGTCGTGGATGCAGCCCAGGACGTTGTAGCAGGCGGGGATGTCCTGGACGATGACGCGGAAGGCGTAGAGATCGAAGATCTCCTTGATGGTCTTGTTCTGGGCGTACATCTTCCGGTAGATAGAGTAGATGTGCTTCACGCGGCCGTACACCTTGCAGGGAGTGCCCTCTTCCGCCATGCGGTCTTCAATACGCTTCTGCATGGAGGCCAGAAACTCCGCGTGGGTAGAGGTCACTTCCTCCAGTTCGGCCTCCACCTCTGCGTAGGCCACCGGATCCAGGAACTTCAGGGACAGGTCCTCCAGCTCCCACTTGATCTTCTGCATGCCGAGGCGGTGGGCGATGGGGGCGTAGATCTCCATGGTCTCCAGGGCCTTTTCCTTCTGTTTGGCGGCAGACTGGTACTGGAGGGTCCGCATGTTGTGGAGGCGGTCGCAGAGCTTGATGAGGATCACCCGCACGTCCTTGGCCATGGCCATGAACATCTTGCGGAGGTTCTCCATCTGCTCGTCTTCCTTGGAGGTGTACTGGATGCGGGTCAGCTTGGTGACGCCGTCCACCAGGTCTGCCACCTGGTTGCCGAACAGCCGGGCGATCTCCTCCCGGGTGGAGTTGGTGTCCTCAATGCAGTCGTGCAGAAGGGCAGCGATGATCGAGTCCGGGTCCAACTCCAGCTCGTTCACAATCTCGGCCACGGCAATGGGGTGGATGATATAGGGCTCACCGCTCTTGCGCGTCTGGTGGCCGTGTTTCGTATTGGCATACTCGAAAGCGGCTCGGATCCGCTCCATGTCCGCTATGGACACCGAGGCGGGTATGTGCTTTACGAGTTGGGTAAATCGTTCATGGGGGATATCCATAAAGCACCTCCTGGATAAGTCTCCGGGGCTATCTCGGATAGAATCTTAGAAAAGTACAGCAGAACAGAGGGGAAGAAACCGATCCAGCCAGAAGATCGCCCTTGCCCTGGGCCATTGTATGGCCCAGGGCGTTCTCTGTTCACTGCAGGAAGCTGCGCAGCATTTTCATGAGCTGCGCCTTCTCCAGGTCTGCCTTCTTGGTGGGGTGGCCTACGCTGAGCAGCAGGTCCGGGCCCTCGTTCTCCGCCTGGAGCAGGCCCACCTCAGAGAAGACGTGAAGGCAAACCAATGTACGGCCGTAGCAGTAACGCCCGGCGGCGTTCTTGGACACCTGCTTGAAGAAGCCCGAAGTTGCCGCCACAGGACCGCTGGCACAGCTGCGCTCCAGATAGCGCCATACCCAGGCAAAGTCCTGCCGCTCGGGGATCAGAAGGCTTGCCTCCCAGCGGGTGATATACTCTCCGCTCTGCAGCCGTTCAAAGATCTCCCGCTCCATCTGGGAACGCTGCATGGAGTGCCGCAGGTCCTGGAGCACCAGCTGCACGCTGCGCTCTCCCCGGAATTCATTCACCTGCGGGGTGAACACCAGATCCAGCCGGTCTCCCATCTGCACCTGGCAGGTCTTCGAGTTGTTGGAGAAGAAGATGGTGTCCATCACGGCGCCATCTCTCCGCACCCGCATCTTCATATGGCGGCCGCTGCCCACATCGGTACAGCTGATCACGGCCACATACCGCACCTCAAAGACGGGGCGGGGGTTGCCGGTGCCAAAGGGCTCCAGGTGGGCCAGGCTCTCCACCTCAGGCAGGTTGAGGATGTTGCAGTTCTCGATCTCCGCATCTACCACCAGCGGCACCCGCATGGGCTCTCCCTGGGTGTATTCTTCCACCAGAGAGCACATTTTTACCCGGAAGGCGTCCACGTTTTCCCGGAGGATGGTAAAGCCGGCAGCCAGCTCATGCCCGCCGAACTCCTCCAGCAGATCTGCACACTTCTCCAGGGCGGCAAAGAGATTGAAACCGCCACAGGAACGGCAGGATCCCTTGCCTTTTTCCCCCTCCAGGCAGATCATAAAGGCAGGCTTGGCGTACTTTTCGGCAAGGCGGGATGCCACAATGCCCACCACACCCTGATGCCAGTCCTCGCCGGCCAGTACCAGAGCGGAACCCTGCAGCTCCGGATGCGCCAGGAGCAGGGCCTCGCACCGCTCGAAGATGGCCTGCTCTGTGAGTTGACGCTCTTTGTTCAGCTGACAGAGCTCCAAGGAGTATTGTTCTCCCCGGGCAGGAATCCGGGTGAGCAGCATCTCAAGGGCGAGAGACGCCTGCCCCATCCTGCCGGCGGCGTTGATCCTGGGGGCGAGGGTGTAGCCAATGGTGGTCTCATTGATGTTGCCATCCAAAGCGCCCGTCTCCTTCAACAGAAACCGCAGCCCCGGCCGGCGGGTGTGCTTGAGCAGTTCCAGTCCCTGGCGCACCAGATAGCGGTTTTCGTCCGTGAGGCTCATCACGTCTGCGATGGTGCCGATGGCCACCAGTTCGCCAAAGCGGTACAGGATCTGATGGCGGTCCTCCTCACGGGCGAGCGCCAGCGCCACTTTCAGTGCCACGCCCACCCCCGCCAGTTCCTTAAAGGGATAGGGATCTCCAGGCCTTCTCGGGTCTACCACAGCCACCGCCTTGGGGAGCTCATCCCGGCAGCGGTGGTGGTCTGTAATGATGACATCGATACCCTTTTCTTTGGCGAAGTTCACCTCGTCCACAGCGGTGATGCCGCAGTCCACCGTGACGATGAGGGTGATCCTCCTCTCCTGGAGGCGTTCGATTGCCGATGTGTTGAGCCCGTATCCCTCTTCACTGCGGTCCGGGATATAGCTTGTGACGGAGCAGCCAAAGGCGCTGAGCAGCTCTGTGAGCAGGCAGGTGGCGGTGATGCCGTCCACATCGTAGTCTCCGTATACGGCGATATTCTCCCGCCGGGACACCGCCAGTGCCAGGCGGTCTACTGCCTTGTCCATATCCAGCATGAGGAAGGGGTCATGGAGGATATCCTCGTGCATGCACTCTCCCAGAAAGTGGAGTGCCTCTTGCGGATCTTTTACCCCTCTTGCAGCCAGCACCAATGAGCAGAGCGCCGACAGCCCGGCACTTCGCAACTGCCGCAATTCCTCCTTGGTTGGACCTTTTTTCATCTCCCAAATATCGTGTTTCATACTCGTTTCTCCAAACAGCCAGGGCCTGCCACCGTGTGCAGACGGTCTTTTTCTTGATTACGCGATTATATCAAAGCTGCCGGTCTATTTCAACCGTTTCGGACCATCCCGGAGAGGTAGATTTTTGCAGATTTACAGGGCTAAAAATCGGGCAAAACGCGGCATTCTGCCAGCACTGCAGGAAACTGCGGTCAAGCCGCTGTCTCATTGCCCGATGCGTCTGCGTTTTACAAAGCCCCTCCGATGCGTCTTATGATCTTGTCTTGGAATGAAGTCGCCGTAGGGGAGATCCATGATGTCCGGAAGCACATCTTAGTCGTGATGGCTCTTGCTCACGGCAGCATCAACGAAGCATGCGCCAATCGCATCCGTAGGTGACCATGGTCAGCGGTCGTCCATCCGCGTTGAGACATTGACCACACGGTTGGCCTAAAGAGTGCAGGTTGTAATGTGATTAGCATTAGTGTCTATGAAAATCCCACAGACCGGTCCCGCTCAGCGTCTTGCTCTCTATTCGAGAGTCCTACTGAACGCATTTTTACCTCCCTGAAAGGAAACACAATGATACGATCAACAATTCCGGTATTACACATAAAGCTCAGTGAAACCAGGCGTGTATTTCGAAATCTGCTCAGAATTGGTGCTGTTTTCCGGCATCAAATTGATGCCATATTTCCAGCCAGGAATCCCAAAAACCCTTGTATTACAACGCTTTTCAGGCCCAAAAGATCGTGAAAAAGGTTCTCGCACTGGTTCTGGCGCTGATGATGGTCGTCTCGCTCATGGTTTCCGCTAACGCGGCAGTCACGTTCGATGATGCAGCCGACATCAATCCCCAGTACCAGGAAGCCGTTGAAGTTCTCCAGACTCTCGGTATCATGCAGGGCATTCCTACGGAAGTCCCCGCTACCGAAGAGGGTGCTGAACCCACAACGGTGAACAATTTCCAGCCCAAAACCCCTCTGACCCGCGCTCAGTTTGCAGTTATCCTGTTTAAACTGGCTACTGGCGATGATGGTGATGAGGAAGCCTATGAAATGTATAAGGCTCAGAACATCTACAGCGATGTTCCCTCCACCAACTACGCGGCTGCTCACATCAACTACCTGAACAAGATCGATGCCATGCACGGCATTGGCGGCGGCAAGTTCGATCCGGACCGCGAGGTCACCGGTTATGAGGTAGTGCAGGGCCTGCTGCAGGCTCTTGGCTATGGCAAGCTCGGTGAGTTCGGCGATACTTGGGAAGAGGCCAAGCTCGTAACTGCAGCTTATGGCACTTCCAAGCATATCACCACCGGCCTCGGCATTGACATCAGAAAGGTAGTCACCCGTGAGGAACTGGCTGCCCTGCTCTTCAACGCAATGACTCAGCCGGAAGCCCACATTGTTACCGCCGTTACATCTGATGGCAAGCACTATGCTGAAGAAGTCGCTTCCAAGGACAACTGGGTAACCATCGGTGAATCCAACTGGGAGCTGCACCTCTATAATCCTGCCAGCGGTAAGACCTATCCCTCCGACAAGACTATTAAGATTGATCTGGATCCGTTTGGCCGTCCCACCAACCCGAAGTGGGTTGCTGTTGTGAAGGGTCAGGATAAGCCCATTACTATCGGTACAGAGGACAAGGCACTCCTTTCCTACTACGATGACGCTGTCACCCGCAAGGATCTCATGGCTGACTTCTATCGTGAGTATGCGTTCAAGGATGACGATGCTCGTATTGAATACTATGTTGATGGCCTTGAAGTTGATGATCCCTGGATGCACCAGAAGGGCTATCACATCGATAAGCCTGTTGCAGATCCCGTTACCGGTAAGGAAACAGGAACTGATCCTACAGTCAGCGATTTTGACACAATTGGCGGTAAGGGCGTTACCGTAGAAGTGTACTTGATGCGGGATAAGCTGGTTGCAATTAGCAAAGATCTGCTCGGCCGCGATGGATATACTCAGATTGGTGACAAAAAAGACTGGCCCAAGATGAGAGTCGTTATCGTTCATCACTATGCTGCTCAAATCACCAGCACAATGATGGTTCCTAATACGACTGCTCCGTCCTATCTGCGACTGCCCTATGACTATCGCGAAGTAGCGAAATGCGGTCGTTTGGTCGATAGCAATGGCAATGCTACATCGGCTGCTTGCGGCGAAAGCTATGTCAAGGATCCTGTGTCCAAGGAAGTCAGATTGTATATTGATGGTACTTCTAATAAGGCTACCTATGAGAAGGACGATGTCATCTTCTTTGAGGTTTCCATTGCTGAGAAGGCAAATGGCGAGAAGACCTATACAGTCCGCAACGACCGTAACCTTACTAAAGAAGAAAGCTATGTCAAAGCTCATATCACCGCTAGAAGCCCGATTAAGGGTGATGGCTCTTACATTCGCGTTGATGATGAGAACTACACCAAGCCGTTGTACTTCAACTACTTCACAACCACAACTAAGTATGAACAATATCAGGCTGATAGAGTGAAGGATAACAAGACTACTGAGCAAACAGTATATCTGGATCCTCTCCAGGATGCTGATGCAACCAACAGACTCGTTACTCTTGTTGTCACTCCGGTCGAGAAGACTCCTGTCAACGTTGGTGACTACTATTACGTTGAAGACGTTGAGCTCCGGTACACTGGACACAGCTCTTATACATTCGATGAGAAT
>CANRFN010000137.1 GCA_947629915.1 uncultured Oscillospiraceae bacterium
CCCCCCTCCCAGGATCTCTGCTTACTACAGAGATCTTCTGAGAGGGGAAGTACATCCCCGATAATGCACGAAGCGGCGAAAAAATGCGCGAAAGCGGCCGAAAAACCTGAACGCATTTTGGAGCTCAACCGTATTTCAATAGTAGAGGGCATTGAGAGGAGGGAGAGCGGTGCAGCACAGAACGCAGAGGAGGACCACCCGAGGAGAGAGGGCGCCGCCAGTTCGGACAAGCCATCCCAACCGGCAAAGCCGAAGAAGTTACGCGAAGATCGGAAAAAATGCGCGAAAGCGACCGAAAAACCTGAACGCATTTTGAAGCTCAACCGTATTTCAGTAATAGAGGGCATTGAGAGGAGGGGAAGCGATGCAGCACAGGACGCAGAGGAGGACCACCCGAGGGGAGAGGGCACCGCCAGGGCGGACAGGCACTCCCAACCGGCAAAGCCGAAGAAGTTACGCGAAGCTCGGAAAAAAGTGCGCGAAAGAGCCCGAAAAAACGGAACGCATTTTGGGACTCAACCGTATTTCAGTAATAGAGGGCATTGAGAGGAGGGGGAGCGATGCGGCACAGAACGCAGAGGAGGACCGCCCGAGGGGAGAGGGCGCCGCCAGGACGGACAAGCTGTATCAGCGGAGACACAAAGACCTGAACGCCTTTTCGCCCTAGACCGTAATCTACTGATAGAGGGGATGATATCCGTGAAGAGAACGCAGCAGCGTATCAATCCCAGGAGGATGGGCGCATCGTCCAGAGGCCCACCGGAGGGGACAAGTTCTCAGCAGAAGAGCATCAGCCGGGTGAACGCCCAGGCCAGCACGGTACAGCAGGGAAAGGTGAGCAGCCACGCCCCGGCCATCTCCCCCAACACAGGGGCATTTGAGATGCGCCCCGCTCCGCAGACTGCCGCCACCCTGGCGTGGGTGGTGGACACCGGAAGCCCCAGAAGGGAACACACCAGCAGCACCAGGCCAGCCCCCAGATCTGCAGAGAGTCCCTCCGCCGGGGAGAGCCTGGCCAGATCTGTCCCCACTTTCTCCACGATGGGCTTTCCGCCGCAGGCGGTGCCCACACCCATCACCGCAGCGGTGAGGAGAATCAGCGGCAATCGGCCGCAATGAGGGGAGCAGAGGAGCAGCAGGGCCAGAAACTTCTGCCCGTCCTGGGCGCCATGGAGAAAGGCCATGATCCCGGCGGACAGAACCTGCCACCGCACCGGGTTTTGAATCCGGCTCTGGGTGAGACGGCGGAACAGCACAGCGGCTAACATCCCCGCCGGGATGGACAGGGCCAGCCCCGCCAGGGCCTTCCCCCAGGCGGCCATCCGAACGCCGTCCAGCTTCTGTCCCATGGCCAGGGTGGCCCCGGAGAGGGCGGCCAGCATGGCGTGGCTCTCGCTGGTGGGAATCCCAAAGCGCCAGGCCAGCACCGCCCAGAGCACAATGGTGAGCAGCGAGGCCTGCAGTGCACTGCCGGCGGCGGCCTCCGGGAAAGCTGCCAGCTCCTCAATGGTAGCCGCCACAGAGGGGCAGAGCAGGGAAGTGGCGGCGGTGCCAAGCACATTGCACAGGGCGGCCAACAGGGCCGCCCTGCGGAAGGGAAGAGCGCCGGTACCCACTGCGGTGGCGATGGCGTTGGGAGCATCCGTCCAACCGTTCACAAAGATTACGGCCAACACCAACATTCCAGTCCAGAGCTGCATGAGCACGTCCCTCCCTCTGGGGAAGGATACGGCAGGGGGTGCTCGTTTAGAACCGCGGCGGCGGGGATCGGCTGCAGCTGGGCCGTCTGATCCAACTCCAGATGTCCGCGCTCAGCAAGGCATCTGTTTCCATATAGTTTGGGGCAGCCAGAAAGGAGTATCGCAGGGCTGCCGATCTCAACACACGGCACGCGGGGCGCATGCAGGCCTCTGATAGGCCAAAGAACCCGCAGATATGGACAATTTCATACGGATAGTGTGTGCGTGATGTCAAACGAAAGAAAAGGTATGGTGAATGATGATGAGGAATTTGGAAACGATGTGGAAGGCTGTCCGCATGATTGCCCCCGTGCCGTGGCTCCTGATCATCCTGGCTGCCCTCTGCAGCCTGGCCACCCTGGCGGAGCCGGGGAACGCCAAGGAGGAGACCCCGGGTGCATACTATGCCGAACAGCTGCTGCAGGGCCACGCGGAGACGGCGGAGACCGCCGCCCGCTTTGCGCTGGTGCGCCGGGGCTGCGAGGTGATCCCGCCCGGCTACCTGAAGGCCTTTCTGGACACCGGCGGCGGGCTGAACCTGGAGACCCTGTACCCGGGGTACACCCCAGACAACACCACTGGCCTCACGGTGGGGAACACCATCTGGCTGTATCGGTCTGCCGAGGAGGCCACCTTTGTCCACGAGTTCGGGCACTTCGTGGCCAAGTACTGCTGCGCCGGGCCGTATCTCTCCGCGCTGTACAGCGATGAGAGCGGCAATACGAAAGGCGTGCTCCGGCCCTATGCCCGCGTGGATGCCGGGGAGTACTTTGCGGACTTCTGGGCCCACTGGCTGCTGTACCCGGACAGGCACGCTGCCCTGGAGGCGCACTGTCCCAAGACAGCGGACTTTGTGCAGCGGGTGATCCGCTGGAACGGCGATGTGGACGGGGAGTTCGCCTATCAGCACTTTGACACCCCCTTCCGGGACGTGGCACCCGGGGACTGGTGCTTTGAGGCGGTGACCTGGATGGTGAACACCCGGCTCATGGAGGGCGTGGGCGGCGGGTACTTTGCGCCCCAGGGCACCGTGTCCCGGGCGGAGATCGCGGCGCTGCTGCAAAACCTCTCCACGGGAAGGATGGGGGAGAGCTTCCCATTGCCCCGGGATGTCTCTCCCGGAGACTGGTATGCGGACGCCGCCCGGTGGGCCCTCTGGAGCGGCGTGCTGCCAGGGGTGAGCAGGGATTCGTTCCATGGCAGCGGCACCGTGAGCCGGGCGGAGATCGGACAGGCCCTGTACAGCCTCTGGCGGCAGAAGAAGGGCAGCGCCGGCGGGGGAGACCTCGCGGTCCTGAACAGCTTTGCAGACGCCGATGCGGTGCCGGCGGCGTACCGGGAGGCCATGGCCTGGTGCGTCTCCCACGGGGTGATGTCGGGGGACGGGGTGTACCTCCGCCCCAATGGCACCATGACCCGGGCGGAGCTGGCGGCGGTGATCCGCAACTGGCAGCTGGCCCGCTGAATCCCAACCGGCTGGGCATGGATGGTGCCTCAACCGCGTATGTTGGAAACGTCCCCCAGGCGGAAGGGCCTGGGGGACGGCCCAAATGCGCAAAAAACCTAGAATTTGGCCGGCTCTCTCCCGAATTGTTGGGGATATCGGAAAATTTTCAAAACTTCCTGGGAAAAAGAGAGGATTTCGGCCGGTCCGCGGAGTATTAAAATAAAGCGGGTATTTCCGCAGCAAGGGGGTCTTTTCTTGACCATTCGAGAGCAATCGGAACAGCTGGAGAGGCAGATCCTGTCTCCCAGAGCCTGTCTCTCTGCCGCGTCTAAGGGGAGAGTGAAACCGTGCACACCCTGCAACATGCGCACCTGCTTCCAGCGGGATGTGGACCGGGTGGTGCACTGCAAGTCCTTCCGCCGCCTCAAGCACAAGACGCAGATGTTTCTGAAGCCCGAGGGGGACCACTACCGCACCCGCATGACCCACACCCTGGAGGTGTCCCGGATCGCCCGGACCATCGCCAGGGGGCTGCGGCTGAACGAGGACCTCACCGAGGCCATCGCCCTGGCCCACGATTTGGGGCACACGCCCTTCGGCCATGCCGGGGAGCGGGCGATCTCCCGGATGGTGGAGGGCGGCTTCCGCCACTACGAGCAGTCTCTCCGGGTGGTGGACCGGCTGGAGAACGATGGCGCCGGGCTGAACCTCTGCGAGGAGGTGCGGGACGGCATCGTCTGCCACACCATCGGGGAAGAGGCCAAGACCCTGGAGGGCCAGCTGGTGCGCTATGCCGACCAGATCGCCTTCATCAACCACGACATCGATGACGCCATGCGGGCGGGGATCATCTATCCCACGGACATCCCGGCGGACCTCTCCCGGATCCTGGGGTACACCTGCAGCGAGCGCATCGAGTCCCTGACCATGGACATCATCGAGACCACCGGCACGGGAGACCACATCTGCATGTCCCCCACGGTGGGCGGGGCCATGCTGGAGCTGAAGGACTTCATGTTCGCCAACGTGTACACCAACCCCTACGCCAAGGGGGAGGAGGGCAAGGCGGAGTACATGATCTCCCTGCTCTTCGAATACTATTGCAAGCACAACGAGGACCTGCCCCCGGAGTACCAGGACATCCTGGTGCGGGAGGGCGTGGAGCGTGCCGTGACGGACTACATCGCCGGCATGACGGACACCTACGCCGCGGAGACCTTCGGGAAGCTGTACATCCCCGCCGGATGGGCGGTGAAGTGATGGACGGGGCATATCTGGTGCCGGCGGGGGCCGGCACCGCGGAGTTCACGGAGAAGCGCTCCGTCTTCACCGGCAACGTTTGGCCGGTGGAGACCGAGGAGGAGGCCCGGGCCCGCATTGAGGAGATGCGCAAGAAGTATCACGATGCCCGGCACAACTGCTGGTGCTATATCCTGAAGAGCGGCGCGGTCCGCTATTCCGATGACGGCGAGCCCCAGGGCACCGCCGGCCAGCCCATGCTGGGGGTGTTCCAGAAGGAGGGTATCACCAACGTCTGCTGTGTTGTGACCCGCTATTTCGGCGGCATCCTGCTGGGCGCCGGCGGCCTGGTGCGGGCGTACAGCCAGGCGGCGAAGAGCGCATTGGACGCCGCCGGCATCGCCGAGATGCGCCGGTGGGCCCACATGGCGGTGGACTGCCCGTACAACTTCCTGGAGCGGGTGAAGAAGACCTGTGTCTCCGCCGGTGGAACGGTGGGGGAGATCCAGTACACCGCGGCCGTCCGGGTGGAGGTCTTCCTCCCGGAGGAGGCGGCCGATGCCTTTGCAGACAAGATGGTAGAGCTCTCCGGCGGCGGGTTTGCCCCGGAGCGGCTGGGAGAGATCTGGAAGGCCTTCCCGGTGCAGTAGCGGGAAAACGCATCTTTTTGTGCTGTTTCTTATAAAATAGGCCGGTTTTGGCTAACATGAGGGGTGAGAAAGTGGCACTGCCGGATTCCTTCCTGGATGAACTGCGGGATCGGCTGAACATCGTGGACGTGGTCTCCAACTATGTGCACCTCACCCCCCGGGGCAGCGATTTCTGGGCCTGCTGTCCCTTTCACAACGAGAAGACCCCCTCCTTTCATGTGGAGCCGGATCGGCAGATCTATTACTGCTTCGGCTGCCACAAGGGCGGCGGCGCCATCAAGTTCGTCCAGGAGTATGAGCACATCACGTTCATGGACGCGGTGCAAAAGCTGGCGGCCCAGGTGGGCATGCAGGTGCCCGAGGACGGCCGGGGCAGCGATGAGGCCCGCAACAAACGCAAACGGATCCTGGAGCTGAACAAAGAGGCAGCCCGGTTCTTTCGGGCGACCCTCCAATCCCCCGAGGGGGCGCGGGCCCAGGCCTACATCCGGGAGAAGCGGCGGATCACCAATCGGATCTCCGCCCGCTTCGGCCTGGGGGCGGCCCCGGACGCCTGGACCAATCTCATCCAGGCCATGGCCCAGAAGGGCTACGACAAGCGGGATCTGCTGGACGCCGGCCTCGCGGTGTCCAAGGACAAGGGCAATATCTACGACAAGTTCCGCAACCGGCTGATGCTGCCGGTGATCGATGTGCGGGGGGATGTGATCGGGTTCACCAGCCGGATCCTGGACGACAACCCCAACGCACCCAAGTATATGAACACCCCGGAGACGCAGGTGTTCCGCAAGCGCTCCGTGCTCTACGGCCTGAACTACGCCAAGACCACCAAGCGGCCCAACCTGATCCTGGTGGAGGGCAATATCGATGTCATCACCATGCACCAGGCCGGCTTTGACAACACCATCGCCACCATGGGCACCGCTCTCACGGAGGAGCATGTCCGCATCCTCAGCCGCTACACGAAAGAGCTGGTGCTGTGCCTGGACAACGATGCCGCTGGAGAGGACGCCACCCAGCGGGCCATCACGGTGCTGAAGCAGTCCGACATCAACGTGCGGGTGCTGCGGCTGCCCCAGCGGCGGATGGAGAATGGACAACTTGGAAAGCAGGACCCGGACGACTACATCAAAAACTACGGGCCGGCCTCCTTTGAGGCTTTGATGGACGGCAGTTCCAACTCGGTGGAATACCGGCTCACTGTAGTGGAGAGGAAATACCACCTGGACCAGGACGACCAGAAGGCCGCATATCTCCAAGAGGCTGCGACGGTGATCGCGGGGCTGGATAGCCCGGTAGAGCGGGAGATATACGCCGGCCGCTGTGCAACGGTGGCAGGGGTGAGCAAAGAGGCGGTGCTCCAGGAAGTGGAGCAGATCCGCAAACAGAA
Organism: uncultured Oscillospiraceae bacterium; assembly: GCA_947629915.1. GTDB lineage: Bacteria > Bacillota > Clostridia > Oscillospirales > Oscillospiraceae > Enterenecus. The sequence continues at coordinate 6,466 of CANRFN010000137.1, forward strand.
GTACCGCAAGGCCCGCCGGGAAGAGGAGCGCTTCAACATGGTGCCCGGCAGGCAGATCCAGCCCCAGGCGCGGCAGCTGCGGTATCAGAACCTCCGCTCTGCCAAGGCGGAGATCCAGGTGCTGCAGGTGATTCTGCTGGACGGCGCCTATTTTCAAGAGATTCCAGACCTGGACGCAGCGGAGTTCTCCTCCCCGCTGCTGGGAAAGGCATTTTCCGTGTTGAAGCGCCGCTGGCAGGAGGGGTACCGGGTCTCCCTCAATGCGCTGGAGGCGGAGTGTACCGGGGAGGAGCTGGACGAATTGGTGTCCCAGCTGCGGGCTGAGCCCAACCGGCAGACCGCCAGTGCCGTACTGCGGCAGTGTGTGGATGTGATCCACGAGGAGCACACAGGGCACAACGTAACCGATGAGAACGACTTGTTGCAGATGGCAGAACGGAAACGCAAGAAATACATCGATGGAGGATGAGGTATCATGAGCGATAAAAAGAAGAACTCCAAGAAGCAGGATGCGCCCCGCGTGAGCGCAGAGAAGGTGGCGGCGTCCAAGGCGGAAATCACCCAACTGCTGGACGGAAAGCAGGGCGGCGAGAAGCTCCTGGAGCTGGTGGATTCCAGCGTAAAGAAGGGCAAGATCTCTACCACCGAGCTCCTGGGCGTGATGGAAGGCCTGTCCCTGGATTCGGAGCAGTATGACCGCATCTACGATGTGTTTGGCAATCTGGGCCTCGAGATCAGCAGCGAAGAGGACATGGTGCCGGAGATGCTGGACGAGGATATGGCGCCCCCGGCGGATGAGCTGGAGGCCTTCCCCGAGGAAGAACTGGTAGACCCCAATACCATGATAGACGCCTTTGCCACCGATGACCCGGTGCGGATGTACCTCAAGGAGATCGGCACCGTGGATCTGCTCACCCCGGACCGGGAGGTGGAGCTGGCGCAGATCATGGCTGGGGGCAACGCCGCCCGGGACCAGCTGACTGAGATGGAGAAGGCCGGGGAGGATATCGACCCGGAGGTCCGCAAGGAGCTGGAGAAGGCCATCAAGGATGGCGACCGGGCCAAGCAGCAGCTGGCTGAGGCCAACCTCCGCCTGGTGGTGTCCATCGCCAAGCGCTATGTGGGCCGCGGCATGCTCTTCCTGGACCTCATCCAGGAGGGCAACCTGGGCCTCATCAAGGCCGTGGAGAAGTTCGACTACACCAAGGGCTATAAGTTCTCCACCTACGCCACCTGGTGGATCCGGCAGGCCATCACCCGCGCCATCGCAGACCAGGCCCGCACCATCCGCATCCCCGTGCACATGGTGGAGACCATCAACAAGGTGATCCGGGTGAACCGGCAGCTGCTCCAGGAGCTGGGCCACGACCCCACTCCGGAGGAGACCGCGGCGGAGATGGGCATGCCCGTGGACAAGGTGCGGGAGATCCTGAAGATCGCCCAGGAGCCTGTTTCCCTGGAGACCCCCATCGGCGAGGAGGAGGACTCCCACCTGGGAGACTTCATTGAGGACGAGGGCGCCTCCGAGCCCAGCGAGGCCGCCTCTTTCACCCTGCTGAAGGAGCAGCTGGTGGAGGTGCTCTCCACCCTGACGCCCCGTGAGGAGAAGGTGCTGAAGCTGCGCTTTGGCATCGAGGACGGGCGTTCCCGCACCCTGGAGGAAGTGGGCCGGGAGTTCAACGTGACCCGCGAGCGGATTCGCCAGATCGAGGCGAAGGCCCTGCGGAAGCTGCGCCACCCGTCCCGCAGCAAGAAGCTGAAGGACTTCCTCACCTGATATGAATGTAACAAGGCGGGCGCCATCGCGGCACCCGCCTTGAGTTTTAGAAAGACCAGCCGGGTTGCGCATATCTGCTGAGGCAGCAGAGAGAGGCGTGGCGGGTTCTGTTAGTGGTATAGTACCACTACGGAGGGCTGATTGCACGGAAGAAAAGATGCGATCTATGGCAGCGCGTTCGGGAAGCGACTTCTTGTCTCTGTGGCACCGTCTGCTTGCTGGTGGGCAGAACCATGCAGATCCAAGTTGAACTGCGCTTGAGGCTTCAAACACAATACAAATTACGCTTGCCGCTTTGCGGGTGGATCCGGCTGTACGTACGAAAATATGTACAACAAAAGTATCGCCAGCTCTTGACAAAGGGCGCGAAATAGGCTTATATTTGACAGAGGATTGGAAGTCCGGCACGCTGCGGAGAATCGGGACGAGGGCATCTTCGGATCCATCCACAATCCAAAAGTGATGCACGATTCAGCCAATCTGCCTGCATTGGGATCAACAAATTTGACAAGAATCGCTTACAATGAATAATGATAAAAGGGGAATGCAAAGTGTTTTACACATTTAATGCCACAACACAGATTGCCCAGGCCTTTGACGAGAGTTCAATCAAATACGTAGTACGGAGCGACTCGGATGACTACCCGACCTTTGAGGTAGTGATTGCCCGTTTTCTGATCGAGGACGGCGTGGTGATCAGCCTGCTCTTCACCACCCGCAACAACGAAAACAACGATGTGGCCGTTCGCATCCAGGACATGATCAACGTCCCCGAAGACAAGCTCTCCAAGGTCATTGAGCTGTGCAACGCGCTCAACACCCAGTACAGGTATTTGAAGTTCTATGTCGGCAACGGCAAGGTCAACGTTGAGTACGATTTTCCTGCATCCACCCCTGACGATGCCATTGGGGATATGGCAAAGGAGATCTATCTCAGGACCAGGGTGATCATGAACGAGGTGTACTCTGTCTTCATGAAAGCCATCTACGCATAAAAGCGCAGAAGTTTAACGAGACCCGTGGGGCCTTTGCCAGATCGAGGATTAGACCCCCGCAACAAGAAGCGGAAGGACTTCCTCACCTGATCCGTATCGTACAAGGCGGGCGCCGCGGCGCCCGCCTTGCGTTTTCAGAAAGTCCCGCCGGGTTGCGCATGCCTGCCAAATGAGGAGACGGAGGCGTGGCGGGATCTAGTGGAGGTATCATAGCATCGGAAGGGGAGAATGCACGGAAAACAAGATGCGATCTGGGTTCACCACTGATAGGAATCGAAGAGATTGTCTTCCTGCGCTTCCGGGATGAAAATGGTGATAGACAGCACGGTCTTTGTGTCCAGATTATCTTCCAACCAGTACCCGGATGGGGACTGGTAGCATTGCTCCCAGTCATCGAAGCGGAGGTCGGGATCGATGGCGATTGCGTCATCCAGCGGCATGCCGATGAAAATTCCGTTAGGTAACTTTCCTGCACAGTCTCCGTATAGGTTGATCTCAAAGAGCTTGTCCTTGGCGAAGAATAGCTGCACCTGATCTTCTGCGGTGAGGATGGTCCAAGGCACAGGATGGGTGCATTGCGCGTTGTCCCAGATCTCAACGGAATACTGCATCCCGCACTGCTGCAGTGCCTCTTCCGCTGCCTCCACGCTTTGGTACAGCAAAAATGGGCCATATCCCTGAAAGGGGACGATGATGGAATCCGGCATGGGAGATCACTCCTCTGGGAAATCTAACGCAGAGTCTAATATTATATTTAAAATGACAAGATTTGCTATATATAGTTAATTACGATGCATAAAATTAAAACGATTTCCTCTTGGCAACCTCTCGATCAGGATGTATCATCTCCATAACAGAACCCATCGCGCCTATGTTCGCTGTGGCAAGGATGCGCAGCTCGTTGGGTTTTCAACCTCCAGGGCATTGTGAGACGTCTTGATCCAGGATACAATAGGGCGGGCGCCACGCGGCGCCCGCCTTTTTGAACGTCTGGATTAACGGAGCACCCGGTTGAAGTCCCGGGGCATCTTGGCCTTGAAGGTGATGGGCTCTCCGGTGCGTGGGTCCTTGAAGGAGAGCTCGCTGGCGTGGAGACAGAGCCGGCCGATGGGATTGGTGCTGGCCCCATACTGCTTGTCTCCGGCAATAGGGGTGCCTTTCTCTTTCATGTGGACGCGGATCTGGTTCTTCCGCCCGGTCTCGATGGTGATGTCCACCAAGGCGTAGCCCTTGTTGGAGCGCCGTACCTCGTAGCTGGTGATGGCCTCTTTGGAGTGGGGGCCTGGTGCCCCGGAAAAGCTGAGGTGGGTGTCTGTCTCCACCAGGAAGGAGCGGATGGTGTCCTGTGCGGGCTTGGGGACGCCCTCGGTGACCGCGATGTAGCCCCGCTTCGTCACGATGTCGTTCCACTGAGACTGGAAGAGCTCCTTGGTCTCGGGGTCTTTGGCGAACATGAGAACCCCAGAGGTGTCCCGGTCCAGGCGGTGGAGGACGAAGATCTTGTTGTTCACGTTGCGGGTCTTCACAAAGTCTGAGACGATGCGGTAGGCGGTGCGTTCGTGCTCCTTCTCGTTGCCCACGCTGAGCAGCTTTGCCGGCTTGTTCACCACGATCAGCTGGTCGTCCTCATAGAGAATGGGGAAGGGAAGAGCATCGCCGCTGGGGGCGGACATCGGCAGGATAGAGACCGTCTGGCCCGGCACCAGTGGGGTGTCGAACTGGGTGGTGGGCTTGCCGTCTACGGCGATGAGCCGGCGGGAGAGGAGAGACTTTACGTTGTTGCGGCTCTTGTCTGGCAGCTGCGCGATGAGAAAGGGCAGCAGCGTGGTCTCTTCCGCAACGGAGAGCTTTACCTCCGTGCGTCTGGGTGAGTATTTCATGGGTTACTTGCCCTCTCTCCGCCACTTCTGGGCTGCGGCAAAGAGCGCCGGAGACAGATGGCAGTATCCGGTGGGGTTCTTCACGAGGTAGTCCTGGTGGTATTCCTCGGCGCGGTAGAAGGCCTGGAGGGGGAGGCACTCCACGGCCAGGGGCTCGGTATAGCTCTCCTGCAGCTTTGCCAGGGCGGCTCGAATCACCGGCTCCTGAGAGGGATCCTCATAGTACACGCCGGTGCGGTACTGCACGCCCTTGTCCTCTCCCTGCTGATTCACGGATACCGGGTTGATGGCGTGGAAAAACTGTTCCAGGAGGTCTGTGAGGGTGATGGCATCGGCGTCAAAGACAACCTTTACCGTCTCGGCGTGGCCGGTGCCCCTGTGTTTTACGTCCTCATAGGAGGGATTGGCCGTATTGCCGTTGGCATAGCCCACTTCGGTCTGCTGGACCCCATACAGCAGGTCCAGATAGTGCTGGGTGCCCCAGAAACAGCCGCCGGCCAGATAGATCGTTTCGGTTCTCATATTGTTCGCACCTTCCAGATGATTTCGGGCTCATTATACACCAGCCGGGAGGGGATGTCCACGAGGATTTTGTCCCATTGTGCCCGCGATTGCCGGAAAAATGGGGGAACATCAGACCAAATCGGGATTTCCTTTTGTGGACAGGCAAGGAAACCGGCGTGCCCGCATATCGTTGCCAGAGGTGATGGCTGTGGATCATCGGGATGGACTGCTGGTGTGGGCGGCAAAGCTCTTTGACCTGCCCCCGGATGTGTTTGGAAATGTGCCCCGGATGGTGATCTTAGGAGATGGGGAGTTTCGGATGTGCCCCCACAAGGGCATCCTCGCCTATGGGCCGGAGGAGATCCACATCTCCGCGGGCAAACTGGTGGTGCGAATCTCCGGGGAAAACCTGGAGCTCAGCGCCATGACCCCCACGGATGTGCTGATCACCGGCACCCTCCGCGGGGTGGAATTTGTGAGGTGAGGGCATGTCCAGACTGTTTCACCTGCTGCAGGGCTATGCCAACATCGAGGCCTGCGGGGCGTATCCGGAGCAGCTGCTGAACCGCTGTGCGGAGGAGCAGGTGCGGTTCTGGCGGCTCCAGAAGCTGGATGCCACCACCTTTCGATTCCGGGTGCGGGTACAGGATCTGGAGAAGCTCCAGAAGCTGGCACAGGAGACCATGTGCACCGCGGAGGAGCTTGGCCTGCGGGGAATGGTGCCGGCGGTTGCCCGATTGAAGGGCCGCTGGGGCTTTCTCCTGGGCCTGACGTTCTGTCTCTTTTTCGCGGCCTGGCTCAGCCGGTTCATCTGGGTGATCGATGTCCAGGGCAACGACTCCGTCCCCTCGGAGATCATCCTGGCGGAGCTGCGGCGCCAGGGGGTGCGGATCGGCACATGGGGACCCTCTGTTTTGGGCCGAGAGGTGTCCAACGAGGCATTGCGCCACCTGCCGGATCTCTCCTGGATGAACATCCATGTGAACGGGATTCGTGCGCTGGTGTCCGTCCGGGAGGTGGAGGAGCCGCCGGTGCTGCTGGACGAGGATGTGCCGGCGGATGTGGTCTCCCTGGAGGACGGGGTGATCGTGAGCCTGGAGATCCAGAGCGGGCGGCCCCTCTATCAGGTGGGGGATGCGGTGGCGAAAGGGGAGACCGTGATCACCGGGCGGATGGAACTTCTGGAGCCGGAGGGCAGTCCGGTGGACCTGGGATGGTACGTGGTGCGGGCTGTGGGGTCCGTCCGGGCGCAGGTGACCCACGCTTTGGAGGAGACAATCCCCCTCACGGCCATGGAAAAACAGTATACTGGTGCGACATCCCGGGGCGTCTCCCTCTGTTTCTTACAGTTTCATTTCAATTTCTCGGAAAACAGTAGCCATGTAGGGGCAAGATATGATAGAATGGCCGAGACCAGAATGTACACCGTCCCGCTGCTGCGCCAGCCGGTCTACTGCACTGTGGAAACCCTCCGGGGATACACCCTTCAAGAGGTGCCCATAGACCAGGCGGCGGAGGAGATGCGGCTTCAGGAGATTCTCAGCGAGAGGCTGCAGCGGCTCATGGAGGCCCGGGACGGGGAGATACTCTCCACGGCGTTCCGCACCCGCATCCACGGCGGATGCCTCACCGTGACGCTTTTGGCGGACTGCGTGGAGGAGATCGGACGTACCGCGGTACTGCCGGGAGAGACCGGAAGATATCCCGGGGGACAGGGGGCACCGCCTGCCTGAGTACCCGTTTGTAAGGAGACCAATACGAATGATATACTCAACGTCGAAAACATTTGCATGGGTAAAATGGTAGTGCCACCTTCGAGCCATGCAAAAACATCGTTCGG
>CANRFN010000138.1 GCA_947629915.1 uncultured Oscillospiraceae bacterium
GCCTTCGGCTCATCCTTCCAACTGCCTGGTGGATTCGGGACTTTCACCCTATGGATCGTACGCCCGCCGGGCGCACCAGAAAAAGCCCGCCGCAGCCACGCTGCGGCGGGAAGGAAATGTGGATTGGTATCACGCCGGCTTGTCCCGGCTGCCAGTCTGGATGGAAGCGCCTCTCTCAGAAGGGCCTATTCAGTCACAGCAGGTCCTCGATCACGTAGTGCAAGGACACCGGTGTGACTCCACAGCGCGTCAGAAGTTTCATCAGCTTCACGATCTTCTCTGCATCCATGGTGATGCCTGTCACATAGATGGTCTCGCCATCTCCGGCCACCATCACGCCGTACTCCTCCTGCCCGAACTCGCCAATCTCGCGCACCACTATGGAGTACTCGATGGTGTGTTCTCTCCCACTTTCATCAACTAGGGTAACGGTTTCATTGCCAAGTTCCATGTCAAATGTCTTCCTTTCTTAACCACCGGGTATCCCGGCGGGTACTGACAAAAAGTAACACCTGTTTGCGTTTTGTCCGGCCCACCTGCTGCAGCACCGCGCACCGCAGCAGGTTGCCGGTAAGGCGAAGCACAAAGCGGTCTGTGTGGCTGCTCCTGAGACCGGCACACGCACGATCTCGGGATCTCACTGCAGGCGAGCCCACCAAAAGCAGGCAGTCGCCGTGAGGAACACTGGAAGCGCCTTGGTTCGGTCCCATTATAGACCTCTTCCAGGAAAATACAATACTAACTTTTCGACAACATCTGTCGAAGGGTGCCACATCGGAGAGAACTCCCAATATCATACTTTTCCACCTGTCTTTGCCAGAAATTCTATTTGTTGCAGTTTTTCTAGGAAATCCATGATTTTTGGAAGTTTTTCGTACTCAAATAAGGTACTTAGTAGTGTACTTTACGTTCTCAGAGTAGCATACTCCGAATCCAGATTCAAGCCTTTTTTCTCAAGAAAACAAACTTTATTTCCAACTTTCTTGGAACTCCGCACTTTCTTGCCGTCTGGTAATCAAAACCCATGAAAGCTGGAAAAAATGTTCTCCAATGAGCTCCTAGTGGATACAATCCAGCCCAGCAGAGCCAGAAAAAGACTTTCCCCATCGGCACCTTGAAACCTGGAGGCAAGCGAGACCCAATCAAGCTCCGCTCCTCGTAGGAGGCCTCTTCGGCCTGTATGCGCTCTGTACGAGGCATCAGCGCTTCGCCAGGGCAGTGGACACCAAGCAAGTCCAATTGCGTTCTGAGAGCCTTTGCGGCCTGGAGAAGGGGGATCTGGGCTGTGGCATCGGCAACGAGCAGATCGCTGCCCTGGAAGCTCTGCCAAGGAGCACGCCCAACGGTGTCTTGTGCCACCTCTCTACGGTTCTCCCTGCGCGGCAATGCGTGCAAGGGAGCAGCCGTCCACATACCATTGGGATCAGACAGGGGCCTTGGGCGCGTCTCCCGAGCTACTCCCCAGCCGCCGGTAGCACATCCAAGTTTCCCGGCCTTCTCCACGCGTCTACAGCGACACAGAAAAATACAGCCCACAGATCATCTGTCTGCGGGCTGTATTCCTACTGTGCCACACCAGGAGTTTATTATCCTTGTTTTCCAGTGGCTGTAAGGCGTCTCTGCCTTGCAGCAGCCCGCTGCTGGACAGCTCTCTATGCTGCCGAAGCAGAGCTGTTGGCGCATGCTGGACTCCGATCCCCCGCCACGGTGGCAGATCTACTTCTATGCCCCTTCTATGCCCCGCATTCTCTGGCCAAAATTGGAGCGATACAGCACCTCTCCACCATTCCAGCCATGCCACGGCACACATTGCTGGCGGGAGCGCCTTGTCATGTCTTGGATCCCATTCGATCCAGCGCTTCAGGCGGACCCTCCCTGTGAAGGCATATCCCATACAGCACTTGTGGTATAACAGTTTTTAAGCTTCCACCGTAAGCCGGCTCTTCACAATCGCGCTCATGGTATCTGGCCTCACACTGCCCTAGGTCATCCGGCTCAGGGGTATCCTGCCAGTTCCGCTCTCCCCCTGTCGCAGGCTTTACAGTCTCCCCTGCCCCGCTCTCTCCCGCCTCAGCAGGCCTCCAGCTTCGCCTTGAACGAGATCTTTCTGGGGGTGGGCAGGCCGTCAAAGGCGATGAGATAGGCCCCCTGGTCTGTGTCCACTTGCTGTACGGTGCCCTCGCCGAAGACGAAGTGCCGAACTCTGGTACCCTCGGTGAAGTATGTTTTCTCTTGGTCCTCCGGCAGCAGCCGGGTGGTGTTCTCGATGTAGTTTCTGGCCTCCTCCATGAGGCTCTCACTGGGTGGGTTGTCGTACTCCAGAAGGGAGGGGTCGATATCAAAGAGAAAGCGGGAGGGATACCGGGGTGAGCCATCGATGTTCCTGCCCTCCGCCTCCGAGAGAAAGAGCCGCTTCTCCGCCCGGGTGAGGGCCACATAAACCAGTCTCCGCTCCTCCTCCATCTTCGGCAGGGTGTTGGTCTTCTTGGAGGGAAATACCCCCTCGTTCAGGGCACAGAGAAAGACATAGGGGAACTCCAGGCCCTTGGCGGCGTGGACGGTGAGCATCTTCACCTTGTCTCCCCCGTCCGGGCTGTCTGTGCTGGTGTAGAGGGCCACATGGGCCAGGTAGTGCTCCAGGGCTGCCTCCTCCCCGCAGCTGGTCTCGTACTCGTAGACGGCCTGTTTCAGCTCTGCCAGGTTGTCCAGGCGGTCCTGGGCGCCCTCGGTGCGGAGCATCTGCTCGTAGCCGCTGTCGTTGAGAATGGCCGAGAGCACCTCCGAGATGGGGCGGCCATCGTAGGAGGCGGTATAGGTGTCGATGAGATTCACAAAGGATGCGGCCTTGGTCCCCTGGAAGAGTGGGTCTTCCAGGTGCAGCCGCAGGGCATCCATCAGGGAGCAGCCGTTGGCATCGGCGTAGTCCTGGAGGAACTTCATCCTGCGCTTGCCCAGATTGCGCTTTGGCACGTTGGCGATCCGCAGGAAGGAGAGATCGTCCTGCCAGGCGATCATCCGGAGGTAGCTGAGGGCGTCCTTGATCTCCTGCCGGGCGTAGAACTGGATGCCGCTGTAAATGGTGTAGGGGATCTTCTCCTCCAGGAACACCTGCTCCAACGTCCTGCTCACATAGTGGGCCCGGTAGAGGATGGCGATATCTCGGTATGGGACGCCCTGGTCGTGGAGCTTCTGGATCTGCAGCATGATCCAGACGGCCTCCGCCTCGCTGTTGACGGCGTGCCGGCAGAGGACGGTGTCCCCGTCCGGCAGCGTGGGCAGAAGGTCCTTGTCCATACGGGTGGTGTTCTTCCGGATCAGGCTGTTGGCCACCGCCAGGATCTGGGGCGTGGAACGGTAGTTCTGGACCATCATCACCGTGCGGCAGGGGGAGAACTCGTTGTTGAACTGCAGGAGGTACGCCACATTGGCCCCTCTCCAGGTGTAGATGGTCTGGTCCGGGTCCCCTACGATGAAGAGGTTCTTGTGGTACCCGCAAAGGACGGTCATGAGCTGATACTGCAGCAGGTCGATGTCCTGGAACTCATCGATCATGATGTACTCCAGCCGCTGCTGCCACTTCAGGCGGATCTCCGGGTTCTCGGAGAAGATGTACAGGGTGAACTTGATGAGGTCGTTGTAGTCCAGCCCGAAGCACTTCTTCTCCTGGTACAGGTAGCCGTAGAAGATGATATCCCCTGCCTCGGTAGACAGCTCATACTTGGCCTTCAGGGTGTCCAGGTCCATGGTGATCATGTCCCGGTAGTACTCCGGCTCCTTGAAGATCTTGCGGATCTCGATCATGTCCCGGGCCTTGGCAAAGGTCATGTCCCGCAGGGTGAGATTGCGCTCCTCGTAGATGATCCGGAGCATGGAGTCGATATCGGAGTTGTCCAGCACCAGAAAGCTCTTGGGGTACTGCACGGCAAAGCTGTCCTCCTGCAACACCGAGACACAGAAGGAGTGGAAGGTACAGACATAGCCGGTGTCGTTGTCTCCCGTGAGCTTGTGGATCCGCTGGCGCATCTCATTGGCGGCCTTGTTGGTGAACGTGACACAGAGGATGTTGCCGGGGAGAATGCCGAGATCGTTCACCAGCCAGGCAAACCGGTGGGACAGCGCCCGGGTCTTGCCGGAACCTGCGCCGGCGATCACCCGCACATAGCCCTCGGTGGCGGTGACGGCCTCCAGCTGAGCGTCATTCAGGCGGTCCAGGGTCTCTTCTTCCATGGGGTGCGCTCCTCCTTCCATAGTGCAGCATGTGCTTGAGACGGGTGCGCCACTGTGGCGCACCCGTCCGTTTCTATCGATACAGGTTCCAGATCAACAGATAGGGAAAGCCACGGCAAAGGCGGTGCCGCTGTCAGCTTTCCGCCGCCTACATTCCCTTGTGCAGCGCAGACGCCGCGTAGATGCCCGTGACTACGGCATAGGTGGCGGTCCCGTCCTCAGACAGGATGGTGCAGGACTCGTTCACCGTGCTCTTGCCGGCGTGGATCACCTTGGTCCGGGCCAGCACCGTGCTCCCCACAGGGATGGGCAGCACATACTGGATGTTCATGGACATGGTGGGAATGAGCCCGCCGGCATAGACCGCTGCCATGATACCCATGCAGCAGTCCGCCAGGGTGGCCGTCACGCCGCCGTGGCAGATGCCCAGCACGTTGCTGGTCCACTGCTTCGCCTCGTAGGTGAAGTCTACGGTGTTCTCCTGTCCATCGGCAGCTGCCACCTGCAGCCAGGGAAACAGGTCTGGAAACTCTGGCGGGTTCTCCACTGTGTTGTGCTCTCGCAGCAGATCCTCCACCTGCCGCCTCAGTTCCTCGGAAGAATAGGTTTTCATGCTCTCTTTGTCCCCTCTTGGCCGCCGCCCTTGCCCTTCTGCCGCAGTTTCTCCGGCAGCGAGCCATCCGGCGTGACGTATAGCGTCTGGTATGTGTTGTATATCACGTAGCCCGGTTTCGCCCCGTTGGGCTTCTTCACGATCTTCACCGGGGTGTAGTCCACCGGCACCTGGCTGCTGTCCTTGCCCTCTGAGAACCAGGCTGCCAGCATTGCGGCCTCCCGGATGCTGTCCTCGTCTGGGGGGATGCCGCCCGTCTTCAGGATCACATGGGAGCCGTGGAACTTCTGGGCGTGGAACCAGAGGTCCCGTTTGTCCGCCTCTTTGCAGGTGAGCCGGTCGTTCTGGGTGTTGTTCTTCCCCACCAGGATGGGTATGCCTGCAGACGAGGTGAACTCCATGGGCTTACTCCGTACCGGCTTCTGCCTGCCTGTCTTTTTCTTCTGCTGCTTCAGGTAGCCGTTGTCCATCAGCTCCTGGCGGATCTCCTGGAGATCCCGCTCTCCCTCGGCCAGGTGGATGGCCGCCTGCACGCTGTCCAGGTAGTCCAGTTCTGCCCGGTTCTTCTCCAGCTGCAGGGTGAGCATCTCCTCGGCTTTCTTGGCCTTGCGGTACTCCTTGTAGTACTTGGCCGCGTTCTGCTGGGGGGTGAGCAGCGGGTCCAGGGGGATCTCGATCTCCGCACAATCGGGGTCGTAGAAGTTCTCCGCTCGCAGCACGCGCTGTCCCCGCTCCATGCGGTAGAAGTTGGCGGTGAGGATGTCGCCCCACATGCGCAAGCGATCCCGGTCTGCTGCCGCCCGCAGATCTCCCTCCTGGTTGGCGATCTTCCTGGCCGTCCGGTTGCGGGCCTGGGTGACGGAACGGATGAAGTCCTGCCCCCTCTGTTTCACCCGCTCCTGGGCCTCTTTCTGGGCGTAGAAGTCGTCCAGCATCTGAGAGAAGGTCTCATACCGCTTCAGAGATACGGAGGGCCCATACTGGAGCACCGTCTGGAAGGTGAAGTCCATGGGGGCATCGTCCTTCAGCAGCATGGTGGGGGTGAAGTCCTCGTTGCGGATCCGGTTCATCAGCTCCACAAAGCGGCGGGCCAGACCATCCTTGGTCCCACCGCCCTGGAACTCCAACTCTCGGGCGATCAGGGGAGAGATGCCGCTGAAGGTGTCCAGCAGCCACTTGTCCTGGCCAGCCTCCGGGGCCTGGTCCAGGATCATGGCGGTGAGGGTGTCGTCCGCAAATACCGTGGGATCCAGTTTTCCCGTGGGCTCCGGCAGCTGATAGAACAGCCCCGGCATCACGGGGCGCTTGGCAGAGAGATCGCTGTCTGCCCGCCTCAGGCAGTCTGTAATCCTGCCGCTGCTGTCCAGCATGATGAGGTTGGACTTCCGGCCGATGCACTCCAGCACCAGTCTTCGCTCCGTGGTATCCCCCAGCTCGTCCAGGGTCTCAAAGCGGAAGATCAGCATCCGCTCCATGGAGGGCTGGGATACCTCCAGAAGCCGGGCACCGGAGAAATACTTTCTGAGCAGCATGCAGAACATGGGCGGGGTCTCCGGGTTCTCCAGGGTGACGGTGGTGAGCTGGGCTCTGGGGTGGGCGGGGCTGGCGTTCATCAGCAGCTTCACGTTCTCCCGGCCTGCCCGCATGTGCAGCAGGATCTCCTCTCTCCCCGGCTGATACAGTCTGTCCACCTTGCCGCCGGTGAGGGTGTTGCTCAGCTCTTTCCGCAGGGCGGACATGAGAATGGCGTCAAAGGGCATGGTGTTTCTCCTCCATCATGGCCTCAAAGAGCTCATTTAAGCGCTCTGTCCGGCCCTGCAGATACAGCCAGCCAAACAGGCACTCCAGGGCTGTGGCGGCGTGGTATTCCCCTACAGATGCCCCCTTCGGCACTGCAGAGGTGTGGCTGTTCCGCCCTCTCCGGTATACCGCCTGCTCCTCCTCTGTGAGCTTGTCCAGGATGCCGTGGGCCATCCTGGACTGGGCCGGGGCGGACACCAGTGCCACCGCCGCCTTGTGCAGCCGCTCGTTGGTGGCCTTGCCGTGCAGGCACAGCCAGGAGCGCACCATCAGTTCAAATACGCCGTCCCCCAGGTGGGCAAGCCCTAGAGCGCTGATGCCCTCCAGGGTGTCCTGAGAGGCTTGCAGGTGAAAATAGTCCATAGATACTCCCTCTCAGCCGGACGCCGGGGAACCCGCCTCCTGCTGAATCCATTTCTTGTATTGCTTTTGCTTCTGGCCCTCCTGGGTGAGCCAGTCTGTAACCTGCGGGGGCAAGGTGTCCACCAGGGGATCGCACCCGCTCAAGACGGTGTCCACGATCTGCATGGCCTCTTCGTTGCGGCGGTGGAGAGTCTCCAGTCCCCGGATCTGCGGAAAGAACTTCCAGCGCCCCTCCGCCTTGTGGGGGTCCTTCAGGTCTGTGTCCCCGGCCATGGTCTGCTCTGCCATGGCCACCCCGTCTTCCAGGGTATCTGCCGCACCGGTCTCCATGGCATCGCAGAGAAGATCTGCGGCCACATAGGTCTGGCAGGAGTCCGGCAGCACATGTTTGTCCTCGTAGAGCTTACGAATCTTCTCCAGCTGTCTCCGCAGCGGCAGCAGGCCCAACAGGGTGAGCTGCAGTTTGTACGTCCGCTCCGCCGCAGCCTGCTGCTCCGCCACCAGTGAGTAGTACTCATCCACGGCACTTACCAACACTTTTGAGCGGCTCTGGAGGATGAAGAGTATCAGCATCACGATCTCCGATGCCAGCAGCAGCTTGGGAAACAGCCAGGACATCTCCCGTACCCAGGCGAGAAAGGCGATGATGGAGCCGCCGATCAGGTTCTGCAGCGGCTGGCCCAGAAGTCCTGCCAGCCGCAGGATGATCCAGGCAAGGAAGGCGTTGCGCACACCCACAATGGCCATCTCTGCCCACAGGGGCGGCTGCATCATGGCCAACGTGGTGCGGGTTCGCCACTTGCTGGTGTACTCCATCTTCTCTTTCAGCTGGGTGACTTCGCTCTTCCTGGAGCCCTCGTGCAGATCCTCCGGCTCATAGGGGTTGCGGGGCAGCCGGGTGAGCTGCTGCTTCAGGTATCCTTCCAGGGACTGGAGCACATAGAGGGACTCCAACACTTGCGTATATTGCTTCAAGTACTCCAGCGCGTTCATGGATACCGTCCTTTCCGGGTCTGCACCGGGGATCAACCCACCGGGCAGTGCTGAAAGGGATTGTAAACCTGGAGGGGAAGACTGTCAAGGGGGTACGAAGGGAACTGATGGTTCCGTATACTAGCATGCAAGTATAGTTTGGGATGAGATTAAGAACAGATCGGCAGGGTCTCCCCTGCCGATCTGGATGCGTTGGTCTGCGATTCGCCACCTGTCTTCTCCCCACGGGCCCTACAGACCCAGCAGCGCCTTCTGGGTCTCCACCAGCCCCAGCATCTGATACTGCAGCAGGAACGCCGCGTGGCGGAGCTCCGGTGCTCTGTCCTGCAGGATGTCCAGCAGCGGCAGGATGTACTGCTCTGTCTCACCGATGTAGCGGATCATCTTCGGCACCGGGAAGCTGCCGGCGATAGTGGTGAGGTTGTTGCAGCGGTCCAGGCACTTCACAAACATGGCAGCTGGGTTGGTGCGGATCCCGGCAAAGTACGGCACCAGCGCCTTCTCCTTGCCCATGGCATGGAAGACGTCCTTCTGTTTCGTGAGCAGTCCCACGGCGGTCTGCACCTCCTTGGAGAACGGCAGCTCCTCCGGGCGAACCCCGCAGTCCTCGCAGACATCGTGCAGCAGGGCCGTGGCCAGGATCGTGTCGTCCCGTATCCCCATGGCGTATGCCTGACACGCCATGAGCACCGGATGGGCGTAGTACGGCACACAGTTGGCACTGCCCCGAACCGGGTCCCGGTACTGTCCGGCATGGCACTTCTTCATGTAGGGCAATGCCTTCCGGGTCTCCGGCAGGTTCTCTGTCTGGACAGCGGCCTCCAGTTTGGCATACAGTTGGCCCTCATCAAAGAGCTTTTCGCGCAGCATAGAAAGCACCTCTCTGTCTTCGTTTGATCCTCCCAAGCATACCGCATTCCACGGCATTCGTCCAGAGGATTTTGGCGCGGCTTCCCACTGCACTTCGTGGTCCCAAGCTTCTCCTTCCAGTGCAGACGGCCCCCCGGGCGCTGGCGCCCCAAAACGCAGGCGGCAGCCTGCTCCACAGTGCGCCCTTGCCCCGCTACCCATACCGCAGATCCCAAACCACAGTGGAAGGCATGGGCATAGGGAGCGCCCTCTCCCCTTCCTTGCAGTTTATCTGGACCAGCCCCGTCTACACCGGCACATCCGGATCCAAACAGCGCATACGGTCATTGACCACAGACCATCCGGTCTCTCGCACACCCCGATCTCTGCGCATTCCCCATCCTCACAGACAGATCATTATCTCCTGTCCAGCGCACACCGCACCAGCAGCTTCAACCCGTTGGGACACCTTACCTTGTCCGTCTGTGGTGGACAGTCTCAGCCGTTGCATCCCGATCCCGTGCCGCAATAGATTGGTATCCTTATGGCTCCACTCGCCCATTTGGTGCGCACCTTCCCCCGCGATCACCCCGGTTTTCCAGGCCCCCCACACAGCTGTTTCTCCTGTTCTTCGTCCTTCTTCATCCCCTGTTTTCTGCCGCTTTTCAGGCCTCTGGACCAGTCCCCGAACCCGCCCAGATGGGTCTCAACCAGTGCCCTGATCCGCCTCATCGGGGCGCAGCAGAGCGCAGGCAGGCGCAATATTGCGTAGATACCCATGTTTCTCCATCTCAGCATCTCCCCCATCCCGAACCGAGATTATACTGCATAATACATCGTTTTCTTGGAATAAACTTGTAATAAAGCGGCTTGCGCCGGAGGGTGAGAGGTCGCCTCCCAAAAAATTCTCGCCCATCGGCCCACTTTTTTTCATTTTCCCCTTGACCTTACACCGACTGTAAGGTGTAAGGTGGGTACTGGAAAGGGGGTCCGACCCATGAAAATCCACGAGGTAGAGGCGCTGGCCGGCATCACCCGGGGCAACATCCGCTTCTATGAAAAAGAGGGTCTGCTCTCACCCAATCGGAACAGTGAGAACGGATACCGCACCTATGACGAGGCCGATGTGATCTGGCTGAAGAAGATCCGGCTGCTGCGGATGCTGGACGTACCCATTGAGGAGATCCGGCGGATGAAGGACGGCCAGCTCACCTTGGCGGACGCCATGGAGCGGCACTTGGTCCAGCTCCAGCGCCGCCGGTACACCCTGGATTCCATGACCGCCCTCTGTACGCACCTCAGAGACAGCAGGGAGCAGCTAGGGGACCTGGACCCGGATGCGGTGCTGGCCTCCATGGAGGCGGAGCAGCAGCAGGGCACCCAGTTTGTGCCGGTGAACCGCACAGACAAGATCCGCCGATATGCCGGTCCTGTGATCGGCGCCGGCATCATGATCGGGTTTATGCTCCTGGCGTTTGGCGCCATGTTGGCCGCCTTCACCATCAATCCGGAGGGCAGCCCGCCCCTCTTATTCGAGGTGTTCGTCCTGATCATCCCCATTCTGATGATCGCCGGGACCATTGCCGCCCTGCTGCAGCGGTTCAAGGAGTTAGACAAGGGCGAGGAGGAGGCGGCCAAGATCTACTGAGCGGACCTCGAAATGCGCCTCTCAGACGTCCCTGAGACAGCATCCAGAGCCGTGTTCCACCGCAGGATCTCCGGGAACTGGAAGACGAGCGATCCCTATGTCCGTTCAGGCACTTGCCTGGACCATACACAGGTTCCGCCCGTGTCTGCTGTCTCCTGCCAGGATGCCGGGGGTACCACCGGCACCCTGCAGACGGTACGGCAAGGCGGGTGGAACGGAAGGAAAGGAGCGAATCATGGACCATCCGAAAAAGTGGTTGAAGTATCTGGGGTGCCTGCTCAGTGCGGCGCTCTGCATCGGTCTGCTGGCCTGGCTGATCCACGACACCCTGCCGGCTATGCTGCTGGTCCGGGAGTTCATGCCCGAGGAAAAGGAGCCGCTGGTGATGCTGGCTCTCATCCTGGGCGGACTGCTGGTGGTGGCAGGCGGGATCGTGCTGGCCGTGGTACAGCGGATCCGGGAACTGCGAAAGGGGGAGGAAGATGAAGCAAAGAAGTACTGAACTGCCAAAGGGCAACGCCAGGCGGTATGCGGACCCCGTGATCGCCGCCGGCTTCATGATCGCGTTCATCGCCGTGTCTCTGGTGATCCTGTTTGCGGTGATGGTCCAAGACCCGGCAGACGGCCCGCCCATCTGGTTCCTTGTGCTCTACCTGCCACTCACCGCGCTGATCATCGCCGGGACCGTGGCGGTATTGCGGCAGCGGATCCGGGAGCTGCGGAAAGGGGAGGAAGATGAAGCGCGAAAGTACTGAACTGCAAAAGAAGCTGAAAAAAGGTGCCTGGGTGAGCGCCGGATTCTCCTGCTTCTGGCTGCTGGTGTGTGCCGGCTGCTTCTGGTGGATTCGGGGCGCCCTTCCCCCAGACAACGTCTTTGCCAGGATTCTCACCGTTGTGTCCTCTGTGGAGGTCCTGGCCGTCATACCCGTGTTGGTAAATCTCAGAGCAAGGCTCAAAGAAATCGATGGAGGCGAGTTTGATGCTGCTAGTCAATATTGATCACATCCCCGGGCGGGAGCTGGAAGTGCTGGGTCTCGTAAAGGGGACCACCGTCCACTCCAAGAATCTGGGCCGGGACTTCATGGCCAGCATGAAGACCCTGGTAGGCGGCGAGATCGTGGGCTATACCGAGATGCTGCAGGAGGCCCGGCAGATCGCCACAAAGCGCATGGTGGACGAGGCGGAGGCCATGAAGGCAGACGCCATCGTGAACATCCGCTTCGGCAGTTCCTCTGTGATGCAGAGCGCCGCCGAGGTGGTGGCGTACGGCACCGCCGTGCGCTTCAAGGACTGAGTACAGTCTCTCCCGGGGCAGACCCTCCGGGGTCTGCCCCGGGCTTGCTGCTCGGAACGGCAAGCCTTTTCAGTTGCATACCCGCCGTCCTCGGAATTGCTATGCGCCCGCTTGTATGGGGTGTTTTTGTGGCTATTCTGCTTATCGCGCCAATTATACTTCAGCTTAAATCATGAAAACTTCAAAAAGGAAAACTGATAATAAGGAGATGCGATCATGAGATATAAGCCAAAATCACTCCAATCCGTCATTATCTTTATTGTCATAGTCGTAGTCTCTGTTCTGCTGTTAAGCAATTTGGGTATTGGGACAACGAAGAGAGGATATGTGGGCAACGCTGGCCGGAGCAGTTGGTCTGCAAGCTATACTTTGCTGGATGGACGGTTGCAGCACACGATTCACCCGGAAACAGACACGCTACATGTCGCTGTGGAGACAGCGTCCGGCACACTCTCGATGGAAATGAAGGACGCAGACGGAAATATCCTCTTTTCTGAGGGCGATCTCGAAACATCCTCTTTCGAGGTAGATGTATCCGGGAAAGTGGATATCACAATCAAAGCAAGCCGTCACAAAGGCAGCTTTGCTATCTCCAGCCGCTCGGACGGTGCAGTACAAACGGGGCAAATCTTCTTATATGGGGAAGAACACGCTTCCAAGGAACTATTAGCAAAAGAATTTGAACTTTGGAATACCTATTATACCGATCATGGCATGAGGGACCTGTTTGTAGAGCTGCCATACTATTCTGCGGAATTTCTCAATCTCTGGATGCAATCCAATGATGATGATATTTTGGATCAGTTGTATCAGGATTGGGATGGAACAGCGATACACTCCCAAGACACCATTGATTTTTATAAACAGATCAAACGCGAGTGTCCAGAGACGATATTTCACGGTACAGATGTCGGACATCAGTATCAAACCACCGGGGAGCGGTATTTGGCCTATCTCCGGGAGAACGGGCAGGACAGCTCTGAACAGTACCGATTGGCGAAGGAAAATATGCAACAGGGACAGTATTACTATCAGCATGCAGATGGTGCGTATCGTGAAAACAAAATGGTTGAAAATTTCATTCGTGTATTGGATCGTTGTAATGGCGAGGATGTCATGGGGATATACGGGACAGCGCATATCCGAATCGATGGGATGGATTACGCCACAAACACGGTCCCTTGCATGGCAAACTGATACTGCGAATTATAGTCATACCCAAAAACGAGGATTTCGTGTAATACTCTCACACATTTGTGCTCTCTCCGGC
>CANRFN010000139.1 GCA_947629915.1 uncultured Oscillospiraceae bacterium
GTCTCCTGCGCGTGCTCCTGGGTCTCCTGCGCGTGTCCAGCCTGACATACCGCTAGGCTTTTGATACCCAAATCATGGATATTACTGTCTGGTAACTTCTCAAGAGCAGACAGCCCAAGAGGCATTAGAGTGGTATGCGCTGCGCGGCCCATCTGAGAAAGTCTATGCTTCGGCAAAGTCAGAAATTGGATCAGACGCATCTCAGGACTCTGGCAGCGGTGGTTTCCACGGGAAGCTCCTGAGCTATTTCATAGCGATGATCATATGGAACAGAATCGAATATGAATGCAGTCACTATAAAAGCAAAAGTGAAAATGTTCTTGACGCAAATGCGTTTATTGCCGGTTTGGATTCAATCAGTTATAAATGGTCCGGTGCCATCTATCGATATGCAGGACAGGCATCTCCTGTACAGCTTGAAATTCTGTCTCGATACGGTATCAGTGAGGAGATGCTAAGACAGCTCGGGAACTTAGTGAACGCCCGCAATCAAGACAAGCTGATTGGCCAACTCAGCCAAGCAGCCCGCACAATTCCCGAGACCGCGGCCGCCCCAAAGGGCAAACCCGATGCCAGTGGGACAGCAAACGCGAAAGAACCCTCCCGGGACCAGCCCAAACCGCGTGGACGCCCGAAGGGAAGCAAGAACAAAAAGACGTTGGAAAAAGAGGCACAGCTGGCGGAAGAAAACAGGCGCCGTGTAGAGGCCGGTTTGCCCCCATGGAATCCTCATCCCGGAAGGGGACGAATTTCTGGAAGCAAAAACAAGAAGACCATACAGCTGGAAGCGGACCTTGTTGCAGAAAATAAGCGCCGAGCAAAGGCTGGCCTGCCTCTCTTCGACCTCAATCAGTACAAGAAATACTTAAAGAAGCTTGGCCAATCGGCGAAAAACGCTCCAACGAATGCATCAGGGCAGAAGACAAAGTCTGTGCCCAATTCGCCTGCGGATCAGCCCAAGCGAGGTGGGCGAGTTGGTGGAAGTATCAACAAAAAGACGCTTGCCCAGGAGGAATATGACCGGCAGCTATCCGAGGAAACCGGCGTTGATATCATCGGAAATCCACCCCCGCGGCCCTGGGATGCTAAGACGCGATACGCCGAGAACACGCGGCGGGCGAAACTGCGCAAAATGGCGGAGGAGATCAAAAAGCGCGTGGAGGAGAACAAGGGAGAGACCTGGAGTCCTGATGCCATTTTCCTCGAGGCAGCCCTGCTTTTTCAGGCGCGTGCGATGAGTCGAAATCCCACCTGAACCGTCCGAGGACGCGCAGCCCATGGGGTGCGCGTCCTCTGTTGTAGCTCTTACTTCTGATAGGCGTGGCTCTGGAGCACGGTCTTCAGCACCCGCATGGCGCAGGTCTGGAGGTCTCCCAGGGTGATGGCATGGGCCTCGTCCTTGCCGTCCAGGGCCAGCTGCATCTCCTCCACGTCCTCCGGGCAGCCGGGCATGGTGAGGTCGTTCCCCGCCTTGACACACCCGGCCGCGTTGGAGCTGCCGTACTTCAGGGGCTTCTTCTCCTTCCCGGTGGTGCCCCAGTCCGTCATGATGAGGCCCTGGAAGCCCCACTCGTCCCGGGCGATGGCGGTGAGCAGATCATACCGGTTGGCGGTGTGAATCCCGTTCACCAGGTTGTATGAGGACATGATGGCCTTGGGCTGTGCCATGGTTACCGCCAGCTCAAAGCCCTTCAGGTAGATCTCCCGGATGGCCCGCTCACTGGCCCGGGCGTTCACATGCTGGCGGTTGTCCTCCTGGTTGTTCATGCAGAAGTGCTTGATGGTGGTGCCCCGCCCGGGGAACTGCTGCACGCCCTCGGTGTCCGCCGCGGCGCAAAAGCCCGCCAACACCGGGTCCTCGGAGTAGTACTCGAAGTTCCGGCCGCAGAGGGGGTTGCGGTGGATGTTCATGCCCGGGGCCAGCCACAGGTCCACCCCGAACACCTCCATCTCCTCCCCTACGATGGCGCCTGCCTCGGCGATGGCATCCACATCCCAGGTCTGGGCCAGCAGCGTGGCAATGGGGATAGCGGTGGTGTACTGGTAATGGCGCACCGCGTCTGCGGGAGGATCCTTTTTCTCCTTCCCAAAGAAGTGCTCCATGATCTGCTGGAAGGCATCGGTGGGAGTGCGGTATACGTTGCCGTCCTTGTCTTTGCTGAACTGGGGCTCCAGCCGCAGGCCGGCGGGGCCGTCTGCCAGCATCAGGTCTCGGATGTTCCGCCGGTCCAGGAGCCGCGCCGTGGTGGCACCGGCAGCGCCCGGACACATGGTGGCATCGGGAGAGACGGGGTGGCGGTCCCAGTCCCCGTCCAGGGCGGCGCCATCACAGAGCTCCATCAGCTCCACGGGGGTGAGCTGTCCTACCAGCTCCTCCAGGGTGTGCTTGCCGCGGAGGACATCGTCTGCGGTGATCACATCAGCGGTATCCGGTGCCGGGAGAATGGGATTGGCCCCCCGATATGTCACGGTCCGCTGCGGAATGTTCTCCGCCGCTATTGCAATGCAGTCCGCCCGATCCCAGTCCTTCCCCTTCGGGCAGCCGGCCCAAGGGGTAACACCTCTGGAAGAGAGCTCCTCCAGCGGTCCGTCCGGGGCCATCTGGCGGGAGAGCTGCGCGGTACAAACTGCTTCCTCCAGATGCAGCCGGCCGGCCACGGCGGTGTCCCGGGAGTGGGCGCCCGCCCGGACGATGTAATCTCCCGGCTCCAGCACATAGCGGCTGGATTGCTCGTCATAGGAGGCCACCCGGTCCAGGGGGAAGGAGATCTCCAGGCACGCAGACCCGCCGGGCGCCAGCTCCTGGGTCTTGGCGAAGGCCACCAGCTGCTGATAGGGCTTCTCCAATTTCCCGTCCGGGGCGGAGCAGTACACCTGCACCACTTCCCTGCCGGTGTACTTCTTACCGGTGTTGGTGACGCGCACCTGGACAGACACCTGCCCGTCCCGGTATGTCAGTCCGGTGATCTTCTGCTGGAATGTGGTATAGGAGAGGCCGTAACCGAAGGGGTATGCCGGCGTGACGTTGAAGGTGTCGAAGTAGCGGTACCCCACATAGATGCCCTCAGAGTAGGCCTCATCGTCCAGATCCCCGTTGCGGTGGGCGAAGGTGTCGGCACAGGGGTAGTCCTCGTACCGCTCCGCCCAGGTGGTGGTGAGCCTGCCGCTGGGAGTGACCTTGCCGGTTACCACATCGGCGAGGGCGCTGCCGCCCATGCTGCCCGCCTGGCTCATGAGCAGGATCGCCTTCACGCCGGGCAGTTCCCGGAGAAAGCGGGTGTCCATCACACCGCCCACATTCAGGACCACCACCAATTTGTCGTAGGACTGGGCCAGCATTTTGAGGTTGTCCTCTTCCTGGGGCCGGAGGAGGTAGTCTCCCGGCTCCACTCGGCGGTCTCTCCCCTCGCCGGAGTTCCGGGAGATGACGTAGATGGCGGTGTCCGCATCCGGGGAGATGTCCTCGGCGGTGATCTCCGGCTCCTCTGGCGTGGGGTGGCCGAACAGAGCTCCGAAGACGGCATCGATGCCCTGGGAAAATGCGGCCTCCACGTTCTTCTCCCGCTCTGCGTCCGAGGCGGCGATCACCGCATCCAGTCTGTCCAGCCAGGGCTTGGAGACCACTTCAAACTGTGCCGCCTCCAGGCCCTGCTCCACGTTCACCGTGTCCCGGCTGTTCACATCGCCGGAGCCGGTGCCGCCCCGCACCGTGTGCCGGGCACCCCAGCCGTACAGGGCGATCTTCCCGGGCTGCTCCAGGGGGAGCACGCCGTCATTCTGCAGCAGCACCATGCCCTGGGCCGCCACCTTCCGGGAGCGCTCCCGGTTGCGGGTCTCCCGCTCACTGACTGCGGGATCAGTTCCCGCGTAGAATCGTGCCATCTGAACTCTTCCTTTCTCTTTGTCCGCGATGTGTGCATAGGCGCACCTGAGACAGGTCTTCCCTGCGCCGTGTGGTCTGCATAGTAGCAGACCGGGAGAGAGCCGTCAACGGGGAAAACGGTTTTTCTCCGAGCGCTCTTCCCACCCGGCAGCAGGTCGCCGCGGAATTTTGTCCTACCTTTCCCGGCGCTTGCCTCCAATCAGCCCTCCATACACCGCAATTTGGCGGCAAAAAGTGATCATTTGGCATGTGAAATTCTGCAGGAAACAGCTCACACTCGTTCCCGTTGTTTTCATTTCCCCGTTGACATCTCCACATCATTTTGATAGAGTGTGAGGAACGTTAAAATCCGCTATTTCGACTGCACAACAGGAGGTCCGTATTCATGTTCACCGCCACCCTCGATGCCAACAACCAGATCACCCTGCCCCTGGAGATCCGCAAACAGCTGCGGATCAGGCCCGGAGACAAGGTCCAGTTCGTTCCCAGCGAGACGGGCGAGGTGCTCCTGCGCAACGGATCTGCCAGGGCGCTCCAACGGGCCCAGGCGGCCTTCGCCGGCGCCGCCGAGGCCATGGGTCTGAAGTCCGAGGAGGATGTGCAGGCCCTGGTGGACGAGGTCCGCTACGGCACATCCCGCGGATCCGCCGTCTGGAACTTTACCGGCATGGAAATAGACAGCTTGGTAGCCTACAGGAAGGCGTACAACGATACCGTATGGAAGACGGAGTGACCCATGGAAGGCAGATACCGCGTACAAATCAAGACGAAGCGACTGCAGTACGACTTCACGATCCAGCAGAAGTACACCGTCATACGGGGAGACAGCGCAACCGGAAAGACCTCCCTCTATCGCCTCTTGGAGCTGGCGCAGCGGGGCATTGTCCAGGTCTCCTGCCAGGCGGCGTGTCTCCCGGCGTCCGCCTTGGGTATGGACTGGACTTCCTGGCTGCAGACAAGACAAGGCAGCATCCTCTTCTTTGACGATCCCGATGACTTTGTCCTCACAGACGCCTTTGCAGCGGCCGCCAGGGCCTCAGACAACTATTTCGTCTTTTGCAATCGGGAGCCGATGCCGCGCATCCCATACAGCACATACGAAGTCTATGCGATGAGGACATCGGGGGCAAGTCACTTTCTGGAGCCGCTGTACCGAGAGGATCACACGCCCTTTCCCCCCAGCTGCGTTGTATCGGAGGACTGCGGCTCCAGGAGATCCCATCTCTACAAGGCGCTGCTCGCCCGTGCGGGGACGGGCGAAGACGTGCTGGTTCTGGCAGACGGCTCTGCATGCGGTAGCGAACTGGACCGATTGCTTGGCGCGAGGGACTACTTGTTTCCCACGATGAGACTGCGCCTGTCTGCATCCGCCGAGAGACCGCTTTAACTGGACGGCCCAAACCTCAACCAAATCCAATTGGAAAGCTGGCATCACCACTATGCACGGCATGCACGGGGCAAATCCCATCAACGACAGATTCCGGGTCCCGCCGCCCAAGTCTCCGGGAGAGGTCCCCCGCTATCTGTATGTGCTCATCAGCACCTTCCTCTATCGCCTCCTCTACATCTTCCGCCTGGTCTGGGACACCAAAAAGAGCATGCTCCTCACCATGCTGCTGATGGCCCTCTTCAACGGCCTGAATCCGCCGCTGCTCTCCATGATCGGCGCGGCCCTCCTGAACCACCTGGCGGAGGTATACGCCGGGGCGGATCTGGCCTTTCCGGTGATCGCCACCCTGGTGGCATACCAGTTCCTGCTGCAGGCCGTGGTGGGGGCGGTGAACCGCATCTACGACATGTACCTCAGCATCTCCGGGGAGCTGGTGTCCAACCATGTGAAGCTCCTCATCATGGAGAAGGCCAAGACCATAGACCTCACCGCCTTCGACACCCCGGACTTCTACGCCCGGATGGAGAACGCCAACCGGGAGGCGGGCAACCGGCCCATCCAGGTGATCGGCGCCACCTTCCGGGTGCTCAGCACCGTCATCACCATCGTGAGCTACATCGCCCTGCTGTTCTCCGTCAGCGGATGGATGCCCTTCTGCATCGTCCTCACCGCCATTCCCTCGGCGGTGATCAACTTCGTCTTCCGCCGGAAGCACGTCAACTACATGTTCCGCCGGTCCAAGAGCCGCCGCCAGATGGACTACTACGCCAACACCCTGGTGAACAAGGACCTGGTGAAGGAGATCCGCATGTTCCACCTGGGGGACGTGTTCCGGGACAAGTACCAGGCCACCTTTCAGGACTACTTCAAGGGTCTGAAGCAGCTGCAGCTCCGGGAGTGCCTGTGGTCTGTGGGGGCATCGTTGCTCACCAGCGTGATCTTCTGCCTGATGTACCTCTACCTCGCCCAGGGCGTGTACCGCGGCCAGTTCGATGTGGGGGACTTCTCCCTGTACACTGGGGCCATCACCGCCATCGGCGCCGGGGTGTCCACCCTGATCAGCGTCACGGCGTCCATCTACGAGGGCACCCTCTTCATCCACAACCTGATGGACTTTCTGGCCCAGAAACCCACGGTGGTCCCCCTCTCAGATCCCCCCGCCCCGGTACAGCGCCACGCCGGCCACACCATCGTCTTCGAGGACGTGTCCTTCCGGTATCCCGGCGGCAGCAGGGACGTGCTCCAGCATGTGAACCTCACCATCCGCCCCGGGGAGACCGTGGTGATCGTGGGCCTCAACGGCGCCGGCAAGACCACCCTCGTAAAGCTCCTCACCCGTCTCTACGACCCCACCGCCGGCCGAATCCTCCTGGACGGCAAAGACATCCGGGCGTACCATCCGGACGAGCTGTACCGCATCTTCGGCATCATCTTCCAGGACTTCGGCAAGTACGCCGTCTCCGCAGGAGAGAACATCACCTTCGGGGACGTAGACAGCCCCCTGTCTCAGGGCCGGATCAACTATGCGGCGGAGCAGAGCGGCGCGGCCGCCTTCATCCGCAATCTGCCGGACCAGTACGACACCCCTCTCATGCGGGTGTTTGAGGAGCAGGGCGCGGAGCTCTCCATCGGCCAGTGGCAGAAGCTGGCCATCGCCCGGGCCTTCTACGGCGATTCCGATGTGCTCATCCTGGACGAGCCCACCGCCTCCCTGGACCCGGTGGCGGAGCAGACGATCTTCCAGCAGTTCAACACCCTGCGGGAGAACAAGACCAGCATCTTCATCTCCCACCGACTCTCCAGTGCCACCATCGCAGACAACATCCTGGTGCTGGAGGACGGCCGCATCGTGGAGCAGGGCAATCACGCCGCCCTCATGGCCGCCAGGGGCAAGTACTGGAAGCTCTTCACACTCCAGGCCCAGCACTATGTGTCCCAGGGTCCGGAACAGAGCCGGGAGCAGACAGAACAAGCATCCCCTCCCAGGCCGCCCCGCCCAGCCATGGGCACGCGGCGGCCAGGGCCATAACTTAAAATGCGGGCGGCAGCCGGTGTAACCCGGCTGCCGCCCGTTTGCCTATTCTGTATCCATATGGGGCGCTCAGTCCGCTTCCAGGTGCAGCACATCCCGGACGTAGTCCTCGTTGCCCAGGAAGTACTGCTCCACCAGCTCCCACCGGGCCTCGGTGGAGAGCTCCGTCTTGAAGAAGGCCTGGAGCAGTCTGGAGCTCCAGCGGTGCCGGTCCTGGATGGTCTGCAGCACGGAGTTGGTGTACTTGCCGGTGGTGGCAAGGCGCTTCAGCTTGGCGGGGTCGTTGATCCGGACAAAGATCTCCGCCCGCTCCCCGCCCCGGATCTCGTAGGAGGCCAGGTTCAGCAGCTCCAGCAGCCGCAGCAGATGGCCGATCTCCACCTGCCGGTTCTGGGTGAGGGGGTAGAAGCTGAAGAAGCTGTCCTGGCCATCGTTGGGGGCACACTGGTCCAGCTGCCGGTTGAAGTAGTTGGGGAGCTGGGCGTAGGCCACGCTGCTCACGTAGTACATGGGCTCATCGGCGCCCTTGTTCCGGTGCTTGCGCATCACCCGCACCTGGCTGCGGTCTCTCGTAAAGGCGGCGTTCTCATCCACGTTCTCGGTGAAGATGTCCGCCAGGAGGAGGAACTTGTCGTGAGAGACCACCTTCTCCCCGCCCATGGCCTCCGCCAGCTCGCTCTCCAGGTCGTGAATGGTGAACTGCTTGATCTTGCTGGTCTTGTGGGTGCGGAGCACCTCGATGAAGGCGCCGAGCACCTGCGCCACTCTCGCCTTGGCGGTGGCGAAGTCCTCCTGATACCGGATCGTGACGCGGACCCGCGGGGAGATGCGGTAGTCGCTGCCCTTCACCTTGTAGGACTCCTCGAAGAAGGCCTTCTTGAACATGCCGAAGGACATGTTGGTGAAATACCGCTCCCAGATGCCCTCCATGTCCAGAAGATAGGTCTTGCCCATGCTGTACACCGTGAGATTGGAGACCCGGGTGGGATTCTGCTGGGAGGTGGTCGTCAGCACACGGCGGGTGGCGTTCTCCTGGAATGTGGCAAACGCTCCGTACTTCTTCAGGAAGATCCCCTCGATCTCTGCCGGCACGTTCACGTAGTTCCGGGAGAGCATGGTCCGGGGCCGGATCACCAGCACCGGGAAGGTGTACTTGTAGTTCAGGTCCTTGGCCAGCAGCATCAGGCCAGACTTGGTGCGGTTCTCCAGGTCCGCGTCCTGGAAGAGGTAGCTGAAGGTGTCCGGGGAGACCAGGAAGCTGCGGCGCTTCTTGGCGGCGAAGATGTCGCAGAGCTTCTTCATCATCTCCCGCAGCTGATACTGCCGCATCTCAGACATGCCATACAGGGACGCCATGTACCGGGTGTCCCCGGAGAAGAAGTCGATGTGGGCGATGCCCTGGATGTTGGGGTTCCGGGCCGCCCTGCCGATCTCCTGGATATAGTCTGAGAGGCCGCCGGAGGGGGCGAAGTGGATGACGTGGGTGATGTCCGAGACGTCCACGCCCATGCCGAAGGCCTTGGTGCAGAAGAGGCCCATGGCCTTGCCGGCCTTGTAATCTGTCTCGGTGAGCCGGCGCTCCGAGGTGGCCACCTTGCCGTGATACCGGCGAATCTTCTCGTGCTCGGCGGGCTTCAGCAGCAGGTAGATCTGCTCCACCTGGGTGGTGTAGGGGAAATAGGCCAGGGTCTTCTCCCCTTTTCCGATATAGTCCCGCATCCGCTGGAGGGTGAGCTCCATTTTCTCCGTCTCCAGGGCCACGTCCTTCTCCCGGGTGCGCAGGCAGATGTCGAAGTCGATGTTGTCCCGGCGGACACTGCCCAGGTGGAGGATGGTCTTGTCCAGCCCCAGCTCCCGGATGGTGTCGTTCACCACATCGTCCTTGCCGGAGTACACGGCGGTGGCGGTGAGGCAGAGCACCGGGAAGGTAAAGCCGTCCCGGACGGTCTTGGCCAGAAAGTCTCCCAAAAACCAGTAATCGGAGCGGAAATCCCGGCCCCAGCTCGTTACCGTGTGCGCCTCATCGATCACCACCAATCCCAGGGGCCTTCCCGCCAGGAAGGACTGGAGGTTGGTGGTGAGCAGCAGCTCCGGGGCCAGATACAGCAGAGACACCTCCCCGGACTGGATCCGGTCGATGGCCTGCTGCCGCTCCTCAATGCTCATGGAGGAGTTGATGCACGCCGCCATGGTCACCCCGTGCTCCCGCTGCAGCTGGTCCACCTGGTCGTTCATCAGGGCGATCAGCGGAGACACCACGATGGTCACCATGTTGTACTTCTCCGCCAGATAGATGGCGGGGATCTGGAACAGGATGGACTTGCCGGAGCCGGTGGGGGCGGTGATAAAGACGTTGCTGAAAGCCTCCCCGTCTTTTGCCAGCTCGCACTGGTCCACGATCTCCGCGATCACCTGCCCCTGGGAGAGGCTCTCCGTCTCCTGGGAGTGGTCCGGGTCCCGGTAGAAGAGCAGCTGGCGGAATTCTGCCTTGTCTCCCCAGTATTTCCGCAGCACGGACAGGAACTGGGTCTCATCGTAGACCGGCTTCTCCCGGTAGAGCTCCAGCTCATCTGCACAGAGGGAGACCCCAAAGGCCGCCGCTGCCAGCAGCAGGGCCTGCTGCCGATCCCCCAGGTTGCCGCCGGGCACCAGCAGCAGGGCGGGCGATGCCTCTCCTCGGGTGAGGTGCAGGCTGTACACCCAGTCCTCCGTGCTACCCGCCTCAATCTGGGGCAGCTGGGTATCCAGGTCCGGCTCCTCCAGGGAGACCTCTCCCGCCCAGAAGGGCACCACCTCAATGCGCTCATCGTCCGGGACTGCCGGCAATACCAGCGCCTCCTCCCCCGGCAGCAGCTTCACCGCGCTGTAGAAGTGGGAGATGGCGGCCATGGTCCCGTTGGGGGGCTCGGCGCTGGACTGGAGGAAGTCGAAGAAGGCCAGCACGTCTCTGTAGGGCAGGTAGCTGGGCATCCACGGGGAGAGCAGGTTGTTCTCCACCACCACGATCTTGTCCACCTTCACCTTGGGCAGCACCTCGGAGATGGCCTGCAGGTGCTCGTAGATGGCGATCTTGGACTTCTCTCCCCTGCCGATGGAATAGACCAGGCCGAAGAAGTTGTCCTCCAGCACGGGCAGCTGCAGATAGCCGTCCTGCACCTGCTCCTCTTCCTGCAGGATGCAGCGGGGGTGCCCCAGGACCTGCTGGACCTGGGGCATGGCAAAGCCCTTGAAGACGATCAACGTGTTCTCCGGATAGCGCTCCAGGCTCTCCTCTATTTTTGCGGCGAACAGGTCGCTGAATGAATGCATAATGCTCCTCCATCTGATTGGTTTGCTTGTGTTTTTGGGGCCGGTACGGTTATCCTCCCAAGTGCCTGAAGAGCCAGGACAGCGCCCGGGGCACCAGCCCCTCCTCCGGGTGAAAGACCACGATATTGTCCGCGGGGTCCAGCATCCGCAACAGGTATACCCCCAGCCCCAGGGCGATGATCACCCACAGGGAGGCCGGCCAGACCTTCTCCGGCAGCCGTTTGCGAAGGCAATAGAGCACCGCCGCCGGCACCGGCAGCCAGAAGAGGGGGTGAAACTGTATAGCAGCCGAGAGATCCCCTCTCAGGGCAGACAGCCAGGCTCGGGTGATGCCGCAGCCGGCACAGGAGATCCCGGTGAAAAACTTGATGGGACAGGTGATCCCCACAAGCTGCATGGCCCCATAGGCCAGCAGCACCGCCGCGATGGCGATGGCGGCGGATATCCGCTGTTTTCGCACCTGGGATTCCTCCCCTCTGCCGGAAGATGAAAAATACAAAATAGCCCAGCTCACATAGCCGTCATGCCGGCCTCTCAGGCAGCCTTTTGCTGTACAGAAAGCATTGCAGCAGCACCGTGCGGTCCGGGAATACCATGGTGATCTCCCGGAGGCCGGACTGCACGAAGCCCCGGTGTTCGTAGAAGCCGTAGTTGCAGCCGTTGTCCGTGAAGAGGTACACCAGTTTTCCGGGCTCGTCCGCTGCCAGGGCGTTTAAGAGGGCCGTGCCAACCCCCTGCCCCTCCCGGATGGGGTCCACCACCAGGAAGACCACTTCCCCGTCCGGATTTTGCTCCCGGCAGAACTGCTCCAGCAACTCCCCATTGGCGGCATCGTAGACATTGCCGGCGCCCCTGGCCACGAGGGCCATCCCCTTCTGCACCAGCCAGATCAGCGCCCGGCGCCAGACGGTGTCGTAGGGCTTGGGCTCTCCCTTCATGTCGGCGAGGAGAACACCAGCCAGGGCGTCCCCCTCATAGGCGGCATACAGCCGGGTGGCCCGCCGGCACTCCAGATGCCAGAAGAAGAGGCTGTACATCTCCAGCTTCCAGCCCGGGTCCAGATACCAGTCATAGTGCATGCCCTGGGCGGCAAAGCGCCGGGCCAGCGGGATATCCCTGCTCCGAATCGGCTGGATGGTCATAGAAAAGCCCCTTTCCTGTACAGCAATAGTATATTCTCTTTTTTGGTCCTTCGCAAGCGTCAGAGTTTTGCAGGATGGCCCTTCCAAAAGCCCCTCCCCATGGGTATCTTCCACAAGAAAGGCCATGGTACAATCGCACATTTCATTTCTTTCCAGCCTTGCCCCAGAGACGCCCCGCTGCTATAATTACTTCGAACATCAAACTGTTTTAAGTTCGGAGGTTCTGCCCATGTCCGTGAAAATCACCACCACCAGCACCGCTGATCTGCCCCAGGTCCTGCTGGACCGCTACGACATCACCGTGATCCCCCTGTACGTCTCCTTCGGGGGCAACACCTACCGGGACGGCGTGGACGCCGGCCCGGCGGACATCTTTCGCCATGTGGAGAGCGGCGGAGAGCTGCCCACCACCTCGGCGGTGAACCTGCTGGACTACCAGAAGCTGTTCCAGGCGCTATCCCCCCAGTATGACGCCGTGGTCCACATCCCCATCGGGGCGGAGTTCTCCAGCACCTGCCAGAACGCCGTGGCCGCCGCGGCAGACTTCCCCAACGTCTATGTGGCGGACTCCTGCAACCTCACCGTGGGCCAGGGCCTGCTGGTATTGGAGGCGGCGGAGGCCGCTGCCCGTGGGGCCACCGGGCCGGAGATCGTGGAACTGGTAAAGGAGAGAGCCCCCAAAGTGGACACCACCTTTGTGGTGGACACCTTGGATTACCTGGTGAAGGGCGGCCGGGTCCCCTCTCTCGTGGCACTGGGGGCCAACCTTCTCCACCTGAAGCCCTGCATCGAGCTGCAAAACGGCAAGATGGGGGTGGGCAAGAAGTACCGGGGCACCTTTGAGAAGGCGTTGGCGGACTATGTCCGGGATGCCCTGAAGCGGGACGACCTGGATCTCCGCCGGGCCTTTGTGGTCCACTCCCGCTGCGATGAGGCCCTGCCGAAGCACTTCCTGCAGGTGCTGAGAGACCGGGGCTTCCAGGAGGTCTATGAGGCGGTGGCCGGCAGCACCATCAGCTGCCACTGCGGGCCGAATACCTTGGGCGTGATCTTCATGCGCCGCTGAATGTCCGGTTCCTCTCCGGCGAAACAGCGATGATTTTTTCATCTCTTCCGGTTTTCCCCAGATTCCCGCAAATCTCCCCGAAGTTTTTCGAAACCTGGCTCGTCTGCATAGAGGAGATGGTTTTTTGAAAAAAGTTCTCAAAATTGCCCCTCCAATATGGCGATTG
>CANRFN010000140.1 GCA_947629915.1 uncultured Oscillospiraceae bacterium
GGTGCTGGCGCTGGGAGCGGGAGAGGTGCTGGCTCCAGGAGCGGGAGATGCGCTGGTACCGGGCTCATCGGATTCATTAGGCGCGGCAGACGCATCGGGCTTTGCAGATGCTGCGGGTGCGGCGGACTCGCCGGGCTTCGCGGACTCGGCAGGCTTGCTGGTCTCAGCGGGCTTGCTGGTCTCAGCAGGCTTGCTGGTCTCAGCAGGCTTGCTGGTCTCAGCGGGCTTGGTGGTCTCAGCAGGCTTAGTGGTCTCGGCGGGCTTGGTGGACTCACTGGGACTGGCGCTGGCGGACGGTGCGGGAGAGGCCTCGGTGCCGCTCTCCTTCAATCCGCAGACGGCGCAGGAGCCGCTCTGGAAGTCGTGGGGCTCGCTGTGCTTGTATCCGCAGATGGTGCAGAGTCTCCAGTGGCTGGTGTCGTCATGCTGATAGGCACCGCTGTAGGTGTGGGCGGCGGTATCCACGGCGGCGCCGCACTCCTTGCAGACCTTCCAGTGGCTGGTCTCGCTGGTCTTGTACTCGGAGCCGGTGCTGTGGGCGTGGCTCGTCTTGGGGTCAGTGTATGCGGGATCGGCCTCACCGCACTTGGTGCAGACGCCATCCTTGAAGGTGTGGGCCTCTACTTCGGCCTCATAGCCGCAGGTGCACTCTTTCCAGTGGTGCACGCTGTCCTTGTGAATGGTGGTGCCGTAGGTGTGGGTGTGGCTGGGAGCCAGGGCGGCGGTCTCATGGCCCTTTTGGATGATCTCGCCGCAGCCCAGGCAGTACGTGTCTCCGGTGTAGCCGGTGGCGCCCACTTTCGCCTCTCTGTAGTTGCGCACCTCGGTGCCGCCGGCGTGATTGCTGGGGTTCTTCGAACCATAGGCGGCGCCGCAGCCGGAGCAGATCGCGGCAGACTGGCAGGTGGCAGTGCCGCCGGAGTGGTTGGTGGACTGCTTGGCATCGCAGGTGAGGCAGGAGCGGTAGTGGCCGGAGCCGCCGTTCTCCCAGTGGCCCCAGTTGTGTTCGGTGGCAGCGTCCATCACATATCCGCACTCCTCACAGACGGTGGGGGAACCGCATTCCACCGCTGCCGCCGTGTGGGTGCCGCTCTGCTGGGCGGTGCAGCCCGTGTTCAGGCAGTATCTGGTGTGGGCACCGGCGCCATTGCTGGTCCAGGAGCTCCAGTTGTGGCCGCCGCTGCCGGCGCTGGCGCGATAGCCGCAGACGGAGCAGGTGCCGCTCTTGGTGCAGTCTGTGGTGGACTCGAAGTCATGGTCTCCGGTCTCTATGGCCTGGCAATTGCGGTTTCTGCAAGCGCGCTCATGGCCGCTGCCGGTATTGGTCCAGGAACCCCAGTTGTGGCTCTTCTGGCCATTATTGACGATGTTGCCGCACACCGTGCAGTATGTGGAATCCGTGCAATAGGTGCGGGTGCTCTCAAAGTCGGCGCACCGCTCGGTCTTCACGACTTGTTTGCAATCATCGCAGACATACTTGTGGTTGAACGCGCCAGCCTTTTGCATTGTTTGATGGGTATGGGGGCATTCAGACGGCTTGGGCTCTTCAAATTTATACCCACAGACGCAGGTGCCATTGCCGCTGTCCGTATGCGGTACGACCCCAGTTGTCTCCTTGCAGTATGCGCACTTCTGGTAGTGGCCGTTGTCCACGATGTGGTATTGATTCTCCCAGATGTGGTTCTGGCCGCTCTCTGTGGCGCCGCAAACGGAGCACTTCTTGCCAGGTTTGCAGTTGAAGCTGTCGTCTTCAATCCAGGTGTGCTCTGTCTTTGCGATGGACTTGGTATACTCATCGCCGCATTCGCAGGTGTAACGATCAAAGCCCTCTGCTGAGCAAGTGGCGTCCTGGTGTTCGGCAAGTTGATAGCTGTGACCGCTGCCCTCTGTGTAGCTGATCACAAAGCCGCAGGTGGAGCAATACTCTTCTTTGCTGGGATGGGCGCTGCAGCCGGAGCTGGTGTACTTTGTGACAAGGCTGTGCGTCCCATCTTTGGGAACGGCATTGCGGAAAACATATGCCCACTCCTCGTTGCAGGTGGCGCATTTTCTGACGCCAATGTCTATGGAGGAGTTGCCACAGAAGTTGGTGACAGTTCTCCATTCCGGGCTGCCCCAGGAGTGCGTGTGATTCTCTATGGTGACGCCGCTGGCGGCATGCACCGGGAAAGCTGCCGCCGGCACCAAGAGGATGCAGCAGAGCAGCAGCGCGATCAGCCTTTTACAGGTTTTCATTGATTTTTCCTCCTATTTGAGTTGGGGGCGGGACTGTGCCGCCCGTAGTGGTTGGCTTTCCTCGGGGAAGGTTCCACCAGCTGCTGTCAGAGGGAGGAACGCCGTCTCAGCAGGACCATGGCCCCGGCAGAGAAGACTGCCAGGGTGAGCCAGATGGCGATGGTGCCGGTCTCCCCGGTGGGCGGAGAATTGTCCGTGGGAGCTTCGGCCAGAGGCACCTCATCGTCCGCAAGGGCGGTGAGGGACTCATACACCAGGGTCACCGTCACGTCTTCTGTGAGGATGCCTTCGGTCTCCCCTTCGGCACCTACGAAGCCGTAGTTGTCCAGGGCGGGTGCGGTCACCTCATAGAGGCTGGCACCCCGCTGCTGGGTGGTCTCCGCCTCCCGGATGACGTTGCCGTCCGTATCCTGGAAGCACACGGTGATGGTGAAGTAGCCAGACAGGCTGGGGTCATCGCTGAGGGGCGGGTCTTCGTCCGGAATGTCGTCATAGGGCGGGTCCACTTCCGGGATCTCTACGCTGGTGGTATCCATGGCGACATACACCATGGTGATGGTTACATCGGCGATTACAATGCCGGAGGGCTCACCCTCCACGCGGTCGAAGGCGTATCCGTCGATGGCGATGGCCGTCACATCATACAGGGAGCCCGCCTCATACGAGGAGACATCCGGCTCGTGGATGGGGGTGCCATCCTGGTCTACGTACTGTACCGTGACGGTGTATGCTGCGCCGCCCTCCGCGGCAAATGCGGGAACGGCCAATAGGAACAAGAGCAGCAGTGTGGTGATACTGGCGATGGTTCGTTTTGCCATGTTGTCGCTCTCCTTTGCTTTTCGGTTGAAAGCGAACGTGGCGGCCGGGCTGCCATAGCATATGCCTTAGGCCCCGTAGCTTTGCGTCCCGGGATTTCTCCCGGTTTGCCGTTTCAGATCACTTGGGGAATGGCTGTGATGGAGCTTCTGATCGGACTCTTGATCGGGCTGGTTTTGGCCATCTCCTCCTCTCTGTGCTGTTTCCAATGGTAGATGGGTGCTGTCGTAGGGTGAATTTGCCTGCGGCCTCGTTCCTCAATCTGGGGCTATTATCGTACAAAAAAGGGCAAGAATTTGTAAATTGTGAAATAGACCGTAATGTATGTGGAATCGACAGAGTGGATTATCATTGGGACAATATTTCGAATTATATGGGGATTTTCGGGGCGAGGAAACGCAGAATTTGATAAAAAAGCGGCGAATCACGCAGGATCCGCCGCCTTTTCGTCATCATTTGGCGACAATTGTTTAAGTTTTTTTGGAGGTCCCCCTCCGCCGCGCCTTACTCGGCGGAAGTGCTGTCCACGAAGGCCACGGAGAACATGGCTACCTCAGCGCGGGTGGCGTTCTCCTTGGGATTCAGCTTGCCGTCCGCATTGGGGACGAAGATGCCGTTGGTCACAGCCCACAGCATGGCGTCCTTGGCCCAGGACTGGACCTGGTCCGCGTCATCGAAGGCGTCCAGTGCCTCCGCATCATACTCCTGGCTCAGGCCCATGATGCCGGCGTAGTTGTACAGGATCACCGCCACTGTCTCACGGTCTGTGTTGTCTGCCGGCTTGAACGTGCCGTCTCCGGAGCCCGCCACCAGGCCGATGTCGCTGGCCCAGTTCACAGCGTCCGAATACCACTGGCCCTGCTCCACATCGGAGAAGGAGCTGGCGGCCTCGGTCTCAGGCTTGTCGGCCATGTTGTACATCAGGGCTGCCAGCTGGCCGCGGGTGAAGGTGCCATCCGGGTTGAACTTGCCGTTGCCCACGCCGCTCATGAGGCCATAGGAGGTGGCCTTCTGGACGGACTCAAAGTATACCACGTTGGTGTCCAGATCTACGTAGTACGGCTCATCGGGATCCGGCTCGGTGGGATCCGTGGGGTCTGGCTCGGTGGGATCGGTCTTGCCGGGGTCTGAGGGCTCGGGATCGGTGGGTTCTGTGGACTCGCCGGGTTTGGGATCGGTGGGTTCCGTGGATGCATCGGGATCGGGGTCTTTGGACTCCTCGGGATCCTTGGATTCGCTGGGATCGGGGGTCTTGGACTCTTCGGGATCTTTGGACTCACTGGGGTCGGGGGTCTTGGATGTCTCGGGGCCCTTGGACTCGCCGGGCTCAGGGGTCTTGGATGTCTCGGGATCTGTGGACTCGCTGGGTGCAGGGGTCTTGGATGTCTCGGGGCCTGTGGACTCGCTGGGTGCAGGGGTCTTGGATGTCTCGGGATCCTTGGACTCGCTGGGATCGGGAGTCTTGGATGTCTCGGGGTCTGTGGACTCGCTGGGTGCAGGGGTCTTTGATGTCTCAGGATCCGTGGACGTCTCCGGATCAGGAGAGGTGCTGGGATCGGGCTCCTCCGGCCACTCCGGATACTCCGGGGCGAACTCGGGATCCATCATCTTGCAGTCCGCGCAGATGTGGGTCTCTGGATCGTAGTTGTGCTCACCGAACTTGGATTCCCCGCAGACGCAGTTGAACCAGTGGCCGGTTTCGTTGTAGGAGATGCTGTAGGTGTACTCATGGGCGGCGGTGTCCACGATGGCGCCGCAGTCCTTGCAGACGCGCCAGTGTTTGTCTGCGTTGTGCTCCCACTGGTTGTTGGTCTTGAAGGTGTGCTTGTGGTCTGCCTTGGGGGCGCGATAGCTGGGATCGGGTGCGTGGCAGACGGTGCAGACGCCGTCCTTGAAGGTGTGCTCGGCGGACTCGCTCTTCTCGCCGCAGGCGCACTCTTTCCAGTGGCGGACGCTGTCGTACTGATAGTCGGAGCCGTAGCTGTGGGTGTGGGCTTTCTCCAGGGCGGGGATCTCCTCGCCCTCTTTGATCACAGCGCCGCAGCCCAGACACACGGTGTCTCCGGTGTAGCCGGCCACGCCTTCAGCGGCAGGCTTGGCATCCCGGATCTCAGTGCCGCCGGAGTGTTTGTTGGGATCCTTGGAGCCGTAGTAGGCGCCGCAATCAGCGCACTGGGCGGGGCTGTTGCAAGTGGCGGTGCCGCCGGTGTGGAGGGCGCCCTGTTTGGCGGAGCAGCCCTCATCCAGGCAGCTTCTGCTGTGGCCGCCGGCGGCGTTGGCCGTCCAGGCGCCCCAGTGGTGTCCAGACAGGGCCTCTTCGATGACGGCGCCGCAGTCCTCGCAGACGGTGGCAATGGTGCGGTCATCGTTGGGCGCCGGGTTGTGGGCCTCGCTCTCCCGGGCACTGCAGCCGCCGTTCATGCAGTAGCGGTAGTGGGTGCCGGAGCCGGTGTTGATCCAGGAGCTCCAGTTGTGCTCGGTGTGCAGGGCCGGGCCGTTCTCCATGCCGCAGATGGAGCAGGACACGGGGTCTGTGCAGTTGATGGTGGGCAGGTACTCATGGTTGCCGGTCTCCACCACGGTGCAGCCGGGGTTGGTGCAGTGCCGGGTGTGGGTGTCTCCGGTGGTCTCCCACACGCTCCAGTTGTGCTCAGGGAACTCCTCTGCATAGGTGTTGCCGCACGCACAGCGCCAAGGAAGCAGGCAACTGCCCCGCTCCGTGATGAAGGTGGAGGTGGTGCAATCCACGCTTCTTGTCATGCCGCATATGGTGCACTTCTCTTGGTGGGTAAACGCGCTGGTTCGTTTATCGATGGCCCAGACATGGTCGCAGTTATTGGGCTGCATGTAGCCGCAGAGCTTGCATATGAGATCATCAGAGTGATATCCCCGCTGCAGTTCAGCGCCGCAGTAGATGCAGCCCTTCCAGTGGTACGTGCCATCGTGCTGCCAGCTGCCGCCCTCGTGGCCGCCGGCGTGCTGAGGACAGATGTCTTCTTCTGCTTCTGCCGCTGCGCTGACCGCCGGGCAGGCCGGGGCACAGAGCAATAGGGCACTCAGCAGAAGGGCCATGATTCGGCCAAACTTCTTGGTTGCCATTTGTTTTTCCCCCTTTAAAATATCAGACGGGACAGAACGGAGGTCCTGTCCGCAGGTAGACGAACTTTCACAGATACAAGAATAGCACAATTGGAGCGCTGCGTCAAGGAGGGTTCGCGGATCAGACAAGCCTTTCACCGTTTTGACAGTTTTCCAACAATAATGGGAATATCCTGGGGCAAACTGTATATTCCTACCAGCCGTATCACCGGTCCCGTGTGGCCGATGTATCTGCAAGAATCGGTACATTCTACGGGCGTTTGGGCCAGCGGATTCCCGAATGGGCGGCGAAAGAAATATTTGAAAATGAATTTCCAGTTGTTCCCTTTAATAAAGTATAGATTTTTAACAGGTCTAGGGGAATGTTGTCAGGAGGAAAAGAACTGGAAAAAGGACGAGGTGAAACCTTGAAATCGGGCAAGAAATCGTGGAAAATGCAGTTGAACCCGCCCCCGCGCTGTGCTATACTGAGTGGGCGCAGGAGAGGTCCCGCCTGACAAAAACCTATACTTTTTTAATCCCACAAACTGCCAAACGTTTGGCAGTTTTTTCTTTTGCTTGAGCATTAAAATTAGCGTGCAAGCGAAAGTGGCATCCGATGCCGTTTTGCCTGGTATCCCTCGGCGCAGAAGGGGCATTTTCGCGGTTGCTGCAACTTGAGAGCGGAAAGGTCCGCCATTCATTCAGACCGGCGGGTTCCAACCGGGGATGAGATTATCTGGGTGGTAAAAACCTCCCCCTGGGGGGAGGTTTTTGTCAGTCGGGGCGCCGCTGTTCAGCCTATGCGGGGGAAACTGGCCTA
Organism: uncultured Oscillospiraceae bacterium; assembly: GCA_947629915.1. Classification (GTDB taxonomy): domain Bacteria; phylum Bacillota; class Clostridia; order Oscillospirales; family Oscillospiraceae; genus Enterenecus. The sequence goes on from CANRFN010000140.1 coordinate 6,953, forward strand.
GTTCATTGCACGGACAATAGTTATGAAAGAATGGTCAGAGTGATTCCGATGGTGGCATGGCTGGTCTCTCCTGGGAATGCCAGCTGCGGCGGGGAAAGGTGGATTGTGGAAAAAGGCCGCGCAAGATATCGAAAAAGGTCTAAAGTGTACTGCGTTGCGTGGAGCCAGCTTTCAGAACATGCTATCCTGTATACAAGCGCTTCCCTCAGCAGTTCAGCAGTACCCTGCACACAGGTTGGGCGGCTATTTAGGAAGAGCGGATCTGGGCAACTGGTTTCCGCTCTTCTTTTTTGCCCTTGTGCGCCCTGCTGCCGGAAACAGATCGGCGCTCTAGCCGCTTTGCGCATTCCGGAGAATTTGCAAAACCCTCTTGCAATGTGTCCGAAATCGTACTATAGTGCGGCGGCGCACCAAGTACGAAATCAGACATCCGGAGGGAGTTGCCCCATGAACACCCCGCGCTCGGAGAAGATCCACAGGCTGAACTATCTGGCCGGGGAGCTGAACGCCGCATACCACCAGGCGGCGCTGAAGTTCGGCATGGCAGACAGCGCCTTGAACGTCCTGTACGCCCTGGTGGACGGCGGGGGCAGCTGTACCCTCGCGGACATCTATCACTCGTACGATATCAGCAAGCAGACGGTGAATTCCGCCATCCGCAGGCTGGAGAAGGACGGCATCATCGTCCTCACGCCGTACCGGGGCAAGACCAAGCTGGTCTCCCTCACCGAGGAGGGCCAGCGGTATGTGTCCAACACCGTCTCCAAGCTCTATGCCGCAGAGGCAAGTCTCCTGGAGACCTGGACGGAGGAAGAGATCCGCATGCACATCGCCCTCACCGAGAAATACCTCTCGGACTTCAGGGCGAGACTGGAAACCCTGTAGGGAATACAATCGGAGGTTGTCATGTCATCCGTTAAGTCCATGACCGCGGGGCTTCCCCTGCGGATTCTAATCACCTTTGCCATCCCCCTGATGGTGGGCAACGTCTTTCAGCAGCTGTACACCATGGTGGACGCCATGGTGGTGGGGCAGGTGCTGGGCCTGAACGCCCTGGCCGCCGTGGGAAACGGGGAGTGGCTGAACTGGCTGGTGCTCAGCATGATGCAGGGATTTGCCCAGGGCTTCTCCATCAAACTGGCCCAGGACTTCGGCGCCAACGACAGCGAGGGCTTGAAGAAGACCTACGTCACCTCCCTGAAGCTCTCTGTGGCCTGTACCGCCGTGATCATGGTGCTGGCCTTCGCCACCCTGGCGCCTATCCTGAAACTGCTCCGCACCCCGGACGCCATCTTCCCCACCTCGGTGACGTACCTCAGCGTGATCTTCGCCGGCGCCCCCATTGTGATGGCATACAACTTCCTGGCCTCTGTCCTGCGGGCATTGGGAGACAGCAAGACGCCCCTCAAGGCGATGATCGTGGCCTCCCTCACCAACATTGTGCTGGACCTGCTGTTTGTAGTGGTGTTCCACTGGGGCGTGGCCGGGGCCGCCGTTGCCACCCTGATCGGACAGGCTGTCTCCGCCGTGATCTGCTATCTCTCCCTCCGCAGGATCGACATCATCCGGGTGCCCAGGGGATCTTTCCACATGGACCGCGAGGTGGCAGTGGTGCTGCTGAAGCTGGCCAGCCCCTTTGCCATACAGAATCTCGTGATCTCCATCGGCGGCCTGGTGGTACAATTCGTGATCAACGGCTTCGATGTCCTCTATATCGCCGGCTTCACCGCCACCAACAAGCTCTACGGCATCCTGGAGATTGCCGCCATCTCGTACGGCTTTGCCCTCACCACTTTTGTGGGCCAGAACTACGGCGCCGGACTGTATGAGCGGATCCACAAGGGGGTGCACACCGGCGCCATCATGGGTGTGGTTACCTCTGCCGTCATCAGCGCGGCCATGTTCCTCTTTGGCCGGACCATCGTGGGTGCATTCATCTCCGGGGAACCAGAGGACGCCGCAGCCACCCTGGAGATCGCGTATCACTACCTCTGTATCATGGCGCTCTTCCTCTCCACCCTGTACCTCCTCCACATCTACCGCTCCTCTCTCCAGGGCTTGGGGGACACGGTGATGCCCATGGCGTCCGGCGCGGCGGAGTTCGTGATGCGGGTGGGATCCATCCTGCTGCTGCCCAAGCTCATCGGCAACGAGGGACTGTATTGGGCGGAGGTGCTGGCCTGGCTGGGGGCGGACCTGGTGCTCATCCCCGCGTACTATATCCGGATGCACGAGATCCGGAAGAGACTTGCGGCAACCAAGACGCTGCCGGGCGCCTGAACCAGATTTGGAATTTTCAAGAAGCATGCAATGGAGTTTTCAATTGGCACCATTGCAAAGGATTTGGCGCCGAATCTCGGCAGAACTTCAGCCTGATATGCCACAGAGGGCCGGGAAGTGCAGGCTTCCCGGCCTTTTCAGCGCATCACCGGTATGGGCGGGGTTAAATGCCGTTGGCATTTATCGCCCTGGGGGAGGGCCTAAATGCCCTGGGAATGCCATCCGGACTCCAAATCCCCTTGATGGCTTTGCCTGGAGCGGCTAAGATGGGGGAGAACAGGGAAAGACGCGGTGTCTTGCGCGAAAGGTGCGGTGCATACGCTGCCTGAGAAAAAGGGGATCAATGAGAAGACCGCCATCCGGGTGGTGAATGCCTACCTCAAAGGAGAGGTGTACACCGGCAGAAAGAAGCTGGACTTCAAGCGGGTCCACCACTATCTCATGGACCTGGCCCCGTGTGCGGAGGAGCCGGACATCCCCAAGCCCGATTTGCCGGGAAATACCGAGGTGGGGCGCGTGGTCTGGGCAGATGATCCTGCGGACCAGACCGCGGAGGCCGCAGGTGCATCCTCGGACGAGGACCCATACGCGCAGTTCAGTGAGCTCTTCGTGAAGAGCCCGGATGACGATGCGTTCACTACCATGCTGAAGACCATGGCCTGCAAGTTTGCCGGCCGGGAGCTGGAGGACCCGGACGAGGAAGAGAATGCGGAGGACTACGATGCCTTCGAGGACGAGGTGGATCCCGAAGAGCTCCGTGATGAGGCGTCTGTCTTCCATGCCTTCCAGAAGCGCATGAGAGATCCCCGATATGCCGCCGTGATAGAGGAGCTGGCAAAGCGGGCCGCCGCAGGGCCGGCGAACAAGCAGAAATCCGCTGAGGACGATGACGGCTGGGACGAGGAAGACGTCTCCCTGATCCCGCCCGGGGAATACGAGTCCTTCCTGGCCAGCCAGGGTATGACGACAAAGTCCGCACAGCCCAGGCATGTCCACAACACCAAGCGGAAGGGCCTCAGCCGGAAGAAGGACAAGAACAGGCGGAAAAAGAAGAAGTGATCTCTCGGAGCTGCGGCTCCGAAGACACCACCGGATCGGAGAGGACCGGCCCCCGAAGCGGGGCCGGTCCTTTTGAATTGGCATCGCGGCGGGGCAGGTGCATGATAGCAGTCTGGCTGCAAGATTTCCTTGACGTCTTGGGTCGGAGCGGGTATGATGGGGATGAGAACAGAACCGTTCAGACGATAGAAAGGCGGGGTGCTGCGTGAAACCAATCGCTGAACTCACAGATCAAGAGCGCGAGACAAGGCTCAAGAAAATTGAAGGCATCATCGGAGAGGCGAGCGCCTGCATGAGAGAGATGATTCGCAAGGAGGATCTGGACTACGAAAAGCTCCATCGCTATCTCGCGGAGCTGACACCCTATCTCCAGGACCCGGATGTCCCGGAGACAGCTCTTGTGATTGCGGCAAGTCTCCTCTTTGTGGAAAATCGCTATCAGGAGGAGACACAGCTGCTGCAGCGCGTCCACAGCCCGGGGGCCAACGGCATGCTGCAGGATGCCAATTTCTACAGCGGCTACACCGTCCGCGGGAACACCTGGCGAGACCGCCAGGATCGGATCTGGAGCATCTTCCAGGAACAGGGCGCGAAGCTGCAAAAGGTCTCTGCCAGGAACACGGCTCCCCTGCGGGATCTGATGACGCAATGGGGTACATGCTTTCCCACCCAGGAGATGATGGTGATCCCGCCGTCTGGAGGGAAGAAGGGCATAATCAGTCTGGGGCTTCCGGAAGGCATCTTCTCCCTGTACCCGATGCTGTATCTCCAAAAGCACGTCCCGGAGAAGGTGGCAAAGCACTGGGATGTGGTGCTGGAGGCGTCCGAGCAGGTGCCGGAAGAGTGCCTGCTGGGAGACCGGGTTTTTCCCGCCAACGAGATCCGCGTGGACATCGTCTCCGGCAAGAGCGTGCCCTCCGGTGCCCAGCCCAAAGACAGCAACAAGGTGGTGCTCACCGTCTGGCACCCGTATCTGAAGAAGCTGGCGCAAAAGGGAAAAGGGCATGACGCCATGCAATCGGCCATCTGCTGCGTGAACGCCTTCCTTTCCCAGTCTGCCCGGCTGCTCTATGTGGACTGTGTCGCACTGGCAGATCAGGAGCCGCCGAAAAAGCACTCCTTCCCTCTGCCGGAGCTGTCTGGCCAGTTCGAGGCCCGCAACATGGCCATCGACATTCCTCTGGATCAGGTGCTGGAGCGCCGGCGCCGCCGGTTCACCCGAAGGCCGATTCACAGCACCCGGCCCCGGGCAGACATCACCCGCGGCGAGACCGCCATGCCGGAGCTGGAGGAGATCTATTTCCAACGCAGCGAGGAGCATCTGGAGGCCATGCAGCGCTACGGGATCTGCGGCTGGTTCCTGGTGATTCCCAAAGATGTCTGTGGAACCAGGTTTCAGGAATTCCGCGAAGTGGTGGAAAAAGAGATCTCCCGCTCGCTGGACGATGAAATGCGTTTTGTGGGATGGGCCGAGGGCATCGAGAACTACTACATCGATCTCATCGCGATGGACGGGGGAATCGTGCTGGAGCTCCTCTCCCGTTGCTTTGTAGGAATTCCCGAATGCAAGAGCATCCGCTGCAGCACCTTCTACTGGAATGCCCCGCTCCACACGCTCAACTGTGCTGAGGAACTGGAGCGGTACCAGAAGGAGGATACCGCTGGCCCTGTGAAGGAGCTGGCGGACACGAACATGCGCACTGCCCTGGAGAAATTGATCTCCGCCACCCATTGGGAGGATCCGGACATCCCCAAGCCCAATGTGCAGCGGGATACCCAGGAGGGCAGCATCGCCTATATGGACGACCCCGCGGACCTCATCAAAGCGTATGAGACGGCCGATGAGGAGGGCGAAGAAGATGACGATTTGGACCTGGGAGTCCACGATGAGGCATCGCTCTTCGATTCCTTCCAGGAGTGTATGAAGGATCCCCAATTTGCCGCCGTGATGAAAGAAGTGGCAAAGCGGGCTGCCGCCGGACCGGGCGGGGATGATTGGGACGACGAAGACGTCTCCCTGGTCCCGCCTTGGGAATATGGGCCTTTCATGGCCAGCCATTGCGGGAAGCCAGGCCAGCCGAGGCATGTCCATAACACCAAGCGGAAGGGCTTGAGCCGGAAGAAGGACAAGAACAAGCGGAAGAAGAAAAAGTGATCTGCAGCGGCAGAATCCGCGGACAATAGACAGGAAAAACGGATCGGCTCTGATACCAGAACCGATCCGTTTTGTGCTGTGTGAGAAGAAAGATGGCGAGAGGCGTTGTGTGTCAATGGGCGCCCCAGAATGGCATCCTGAACGATGATCAGAATGGGGGAGCCCGATGTGAAAAGAATCAGTCACCAGGGTGGTGCTGGTGCAAATCTTGAAGAGCTATGACAGCCACATGAAAGATGTGCTGCGGGTCATAAACAAGGTAATACAAGAGATATATGGCAAAGCCCCGGAGGGTGCGATCCCTCTGGGATGCTTTGTCGTTTCCTCACTTTTTTGAGCCTGGACAAAACTTGTGTTCTGGATCGTACCAGACTATGTAGAATTCTGCCCCTTCTCGCAGTCCAATGATCCTCAGCTTGTTCTGCAGAGCAAAAGAGAAGATATCGTCATGATTAATGCATGACATGATTTGGGTATCAAAAGCCTAGCGGTATGTCAGGCTGGACACGCGCAGGAGACCCAGGAGCACGCGCAGGAGAC
>CANRFN010000141.1 GCA_947629915.1 uncultured Oscillospiraceae bacterium
CTTGAACCCGGCTGCTGAGCTGGATCCAAGGCCTCCTTAAGTGTTGCGCTTCGAACGGGTATCTATTAGACGCTTACCCTTGTTCTCCCCATACCAGTAGTACACGCCGTCCTCATAGTACACCGCGCCGCCGTGGGCCTGAATCCGCTCTCCCTTGGTGTCCAGCCAGGGCTGTCCGGGATAGACGGCGTGCTGGACATGGGTGCCGGGCTCAGGTCTCACTCTCTCCTGGTCTTGCCGGGCAATGGCCTGGAACGCCGCGATCTGTTTGGCCTCGCTGGGGCTGACGGCGTTCTCCGGGGTGTTCAGCGCCTGCAAAGCCTCGTCCATCTTGGCCAGGAGCGCCTCCCCCTGGGGGATGCGGGTGTACCGCACCAGCTGCTCCACGGAGAGGCTGGCGGCCTGGGGGTTGGCGGTCATCCGCTGGAGCACCCCGGGCAGGAACCGCTCAAAGACGGCAACCGCCTGTTCGTTCTCCTCGAGATGGGCCAGTTTCATGCTCACGTTGTAGATCATGCTTGCTCTCCTCCCTTGGGGATTCTCTGTAAGGCGGCGTTCAGCTGCTGCACCATCTCCGCCGGCACCGCGTCACCGGCCTGCTTGATGAGGCTCTCCAGGGACAGCCCTGCCATCATCCGCTGCAGGTTGGCGTTGCCCGAGGCGCTCTTGGCCACATCGCCCCGGGAGGCCGTCATACGGGCCATCATCTTCCCCAGGATGGCGGCGGAGGCTGGATTATGCATCACGGTGCCCATGGTGTCCTTGATCGAATAGCAGTTGGGGTTGTAGTCCTGTCTGTCGAACCAGTTCACCACCTCTGTCTTGCGGAAGAGGTAGTCCTGGTTGGGCTCTGAGACCTTTCGCACGGTGATGGTATCCGTGCTCTCCCCAGCCACGGCCTCAATGGTATGCTCTCCGGTGAGGGGCACCTGGAAGCGGAATATGGTCTGCCCCTGCTGCACGGCAAAGAACCTGCCGTCCACCAGGAGGGTCACCTCGGGCTGGTTGGAGTACACCTTGATCTCGGCGGTTTCCTCGGTGCGGTCCGCATACCGCCGGCCGCACAGGTGGACGAAGGGCTCCTTACTCCAAGCGGCTTTATAGAGGTAGAAGGCGTCCTTCTTCAGGGTGCGGTCCATGGACACCAGGCCCTTCTGGTTGATGCCCTTCTTGCCGCCCTCGTCCCGTCCGTCTGCGGCGAAGTCGAAGAGGTTCCAGACGTGGGTGGCCCAGAGATAGGGGCGGGCCTGGATCACGTTCAGAATGTGCTCGTGGTAGAGGCACTGATATTCCTCGGTGTAGTCTCCCCGCTCTGGGTTGGCACTGTGGAACTGCGGGTTGGCGTCCGCGCCGTACTCCGAGAACCCGATCACCCGATGGGGGAACCTGGCGTGGAATTCATCGAAGAAGCTGTCGTTCTGGGTGAGCTCCCCGAGGTACCAGCCGAAGTATAGGTTGTAGCTGCCGATGTCCGGGATGTCGATGAGGGGACTGTCCGTCTCCAACATGAAGACGTGGGCCATGGTGGTGGGCCGGGTGGGGTCCATCTGGTGGCAGAGGTCGTTCAAGAGCCGGTGGTTCTCCATGAGATCCTCGGTGGCCGCCCCAGAGGCGGTGATCTCATTGGAGAGACCCCAGCAGACGATGCTGGGATGGTTGTAGCACTGGGTGATGAGCTCCCGCATCTGGTCCAAGGTGTTTTGCCTCCCATTGGGCATGTGCTGGGTGATGTACGGGATCTCCGCCCAGGCGAGGATGCCGTTCTCATCGCAGAGGTCGTAGAAGCATTGCGCGTGCTGATAGTGGGCCAGGCGGACGGTGTTGGCGCCGATCTCCCGGATCACCGCCATGTCCTCCTGATGGTCCTCTAGGGAGAGGGCATTGCCCTTGCCCCACCGGTCCTGGTGCCGGGAGACGCCCCGCAGCGGATAGGGCCGGCCGTTCAGCAGGAAGCCCTGCTCCGGGTCCACGGCTATGGTCCGGCAGCCGAAGCGGGCAGAGATCTGGTCTCCGCTGGCGAGGGAGGCTGTTGCGGTATAGAGGTACGGGTCCTCCACGCCGTCCCACAGGCGGACATTCTCCAGAAGGAACAACGCCTCCGCGCGTCCGTCTGCGGAGACAACCGTCTGGGTCTGTCCATCTACGGTGATGGAGACTGGGCCGCCATTCTGCCAGGTTTCCACTTTCACGCTGGCAATCTTGCTATCCAGGTCCACCGTTGGGTTGACCTGGATGCCAGGGGTGCCGTCTTTCAGCAGCTCGAAGTGCTCTGCCGGGACCAGGATCAGGTTCACATCCCGATAGAGGCCGCCGTAGAAGGTGAAGTCCGCCTTCTGGGGGTAGACGCGGTCGTTCTCGGCGTTGTCCACGGATACCGTGAGAACGTTGTCCTCCTCCAGGGCGTCGGTGAGGTCCGCCCGGAAGGTGGAGTAGCCGCCCTCGTGGTGGGCCAGGTGTTGGCCGTTGAGGGAGACATCGGCGGTCATGGCGGCGGCCTGAAACTCCAGGATGGCCCGGTAGCCGGGCTCCATGTCGGGACGTGCAAAGCGCTTCGTGTACACCGCGGTGCCCCGCCAGTAGTCGTTGCCGCCGTCCTGGCCGTCTATGGCGTTCCAGGTGTGGGGCAGGGTCACCGGTACCTCCGGCTCGCCGGGCTTGGCAAAGTGCCAGCCCTCGTTGAAATTCGTAACAATACGCATGGGCATTCTCCCTCCCTACTTGCTCGCAAGCACGGTGTTGGCCCGGACCAGTTTCAGCACCCGCATTGCGCTGCGCTGCAGATCTGCCAGCTGCACCGTACCCGCCTCCAGTCCCTTCAGCAGGGCCTCCACCTGGTCCGGACGGCCGGGGCACACCAGGTCGCACTGGGCGGCAGCTGCCTTTTGGACATCTCCGCTGGCGGGCTTGGTGCAGTCCTGCCGGTCCGCCTTCATGGCGTCCCAGTCGCTCATCACGAGGCCCTGGAAGCCCCACTCGTTGCGGAGCACCTTCACCAGGAGGTCATAGTTGTTGGTGCAGTACACGCCGTTCACCTTGTTGTACGCCGCCATCACGGTCATGGGATCGGACTCCTGGACGGCGATCTCAAAGCCCCGGAGATAGAGCTCCCGGAGGGTGCGCTCCGTCATGTTGGAGGAGGAGAAATTGCGCTCCAGCTCGCAGTTGTTGGCGGCAAAGTGCTTCACGCTCATGCCCTTGCCCGGGTGAGACTGGACGCCCCGGACGATGGCGGCGGCCAGTTTGCCGGACACCAGGGGATCCTCGGAGTAGTACTCAAAGGTACGGCCGCAGAGGGGATTGCGGTGGATGTTCATGCCGGGGGCCAGCCATACGGTCACGCCGAAGGCCTCCATCTCCTCCCCCACCGCGTCTCCCACCGCCTCCAGAAGGGCGGGGTCGAAGGACTGGGCCAGCAGCTGGCTGCAGGGCCAGGCGGTGGCGTACTGGTAGTGGACAACGCCGTCCTCCGGCTTGGCCATCTGGCTGCGGAGGGCCATGCCGGCAAAGCCGAAGAGGTACCGGCGGTATGCCTCCAAAGTCTCCGGCACCCGGGCGGCCTTCACAGACCCATCCGGCAGCTCCACGATCTGGCTGGTGAGGTTCAGCCCGGCGGGGCCGTCTGAGAGGATGGCGTTGGGGATCCCCAAGGCGTCATACAGGGCCGGGGATGTGGTCCCTGAGGCACCCATGGCCAGCACCTGCACCTCTTTGTTGCTGGTGCCGCCGCCCACCACCAGGGTGGCCAGCTGCTCCGGTGTCATGGAGGAGACCAGGGGATCCAGTGCCTCCTCCGGTGTCTCATAGGTGTGAACCACAGTCTCCGGGACGATGGCGTCCATGGGGTACACCGGCAGTCCGGAGAGATCCTCCTCCGGGCGCACCGGAGGAGTGATCTCCTGGATCTCGTGCTGGGGCGGGCACACGTTCACGCACTGCTCCAGGACGGCTTCCTTCTCCAGGGTGAGCACCGCTACCGGAACTGCCCCATCTGCGCTGTTGCCCAGCCGCAGGATGTACTGGCCAGCCCGCAGCACCCAGGCGGCTTTGGCCTCGTCATAGCAGGCCAGCTGCTTCAATGGCACCTCCAAAGAGACCGGCTGGGCTTCGCCGGGGGCCAGCTCCGGGGTCTTGGCAAAAGCGGCCAGCCGTTTTGCCTCCGCGCCATCTCTGCCGAAGGGCACGGTGGCGTAGAGTTGGACCACCTCCCGGCCGGGCACGGCGCCGGTGTTGGCAACGGATGCTGAGACCCGAAGCATGCTCTTCTCCAGGTACACCTCCCCGCAGGAGACGGCAAAGGTGGTGTAGCTGAGGCCGTAGCCGAAGCCGTAGCGGGGGCGGACCTGGAAGGTGTCGAAGAAGCGGTAGCCCACATAGATGCCCTCGTTGTACTCCTGATTGTACTTGTCCCCGCCCAGGTAGGAGTAGGTGGTGTTTGAGAGCAGGTCCTCAAACCGGTATGCCCAGGAGGTGGCCAGTTTTCCGGAGAAGTTCACCTTGCCGGAGAGCACATCGGCCAGGGCATTGCCGCCCTCCTCCCCGCCCTGGACGAAGTACACCAGGGCGCTCACATGCAGGGTGTCCAGGAAGCTCACATTGATGACGCCACCGGCATTGATGATCACGATGAAATGCTTGTACGCCTTGGACACAAACTCCAGGTTCTCCCGCTCGATGTCGTCCAGCCGGTAGTCCCCCTGGGTGTCTGTGCGGTCGTTGCCCTCGCCGGCCTGGCGGCCCAGCACGTAGAGGGCGGTGTCGCAGGCGGAGGCGGCCACGTCTTCCTCAGTTATGGGAATCCCCGTGGGGTGCTCAAAGGGCGGGATCATCCCCAGGATGCGGTAGAACTCCCGGACGCCCTCCACCTTCTTCTCCATGGCCTGGCGGTATGCCTCATAGGTGTCCGCATAGAACTGGTCGAAGCGGTCCAGCCAGCCCTTGGATGTGATCTCATAGCCATCCTTCTCCAGGCCCTCTGCGATGGTTACGGAGTACCGCTCCCGGACCGCCCCGGAGCCGGTGCCGCCCTTCACGGTCTTCCGGGCGCCGGAGCCATACAGGGCGATTTTCTTGTCTTGCAGCGGCAGAATGCCGTCGTTTTCCAACAGTACAAAGCCCTCGGTGGCTGCCCTCCGGGCCAGGGCGCGGTGTTCCAGTTCTGCGGGAGACGGCATCGGATCTGTGCCGCCGCGGATAATCGTTTTCACAATGTTATCCCTCCAAAGTAGAGAATGAAAATAAGTGCCGTGGGCGGCGGCTCTCTGCCGCCGCCCACATGGGTTGGTTTTCTTACCTCTTACTGTTTGGACTTCTTGTTCTCCTTGATAGCCTTCTTGGCATCGTGTTTGTCCCGCTTGGCGGCCTTCAGCTCTGCCTTGGCCTTCTTCTCGGCCCGCTTGGCCAGCACTTTCTTGTTCTCCGCCTCAAAGTCCAGGCCCTGTTTGGCACACTTTTCCTTCAGTTCCTTGATGCGGATCTTCTCTGCCTGGCGGAAGGCCTCCTCCCGCTCACGGCGCTCCAGCTCATCGGCCGGGATGTACTCGATGCCCAGGGCGGCGCACTCGGCCACCTTGCGCTCCTGCAGCTCCCGGGACACCTGGGGCAGGTGCTTCTCGATGTCAAAGAAGAAGAAGAAAATCACGAACACCAGCACGCCGATGATGACATAGCTGCCCTGATAGGCCATGTTGATCCAGCCGGTGGCGGCGGCGGGCTGATCGGCATAGAGGGCGATGCCCTCCGCTGTCTCGCCGATGCGTTGGGGCTGCATGTATCCGGTCACCATCAGGCCCAGGTTGAAGATGCCCTGTGCAATGCCCACGGCGAACATCATGGTGGCACTGGAGAAGCCGCCGGTGAGGCCATCGCAGCGGACTCTGGTCTTCCACTCCACATGGTCGATGACATCGCCCAAGTAGGAGGTGATCACGTAAGAGAACGCAATGTTGCCGATGGCGGCGAGGGCGGTGCCGATCATAATCATCATGCGGCTGCCGGCGTTCAGGAATGCGAAGACAGAACCGATCACCGTGAGGATAGATCCGCCCCAAATCACGGTCCGGCGGCCGAACTTCTTCATCAGCGGCAGGAGCAGCAGAATGCCCGGGCCCATGGGGCTGAGGGCGATCATCTGGAAGCTGGCCTGGATGGCGCCCACTTCACCGTAGGCATTGCCCCGGACCACCCAGCCGGAGTAATAGATCAGGGAGATATTGCGCATGTTGGTGAGAATCTCGGTCACAAGGAGCAGGACCACGAAGAGCACCCAGTACTTGTCCGTGACACAGGCCTTTGCCTGATGGAGCATGGGGGCCTCCACATGGGCGGTGTTCTTGTTCTCATCGCCCTGCAGCACGCCCACCTGGTTGCGGCGCTCTTCCGTAACCCGCTCACGGGTGTAGAAGTACTGGACAAAGGCCAGCGGGATGCCCAGAAGGGCGAAGAAGGACATGGTGGCAAAGTAGCCCTTGGCGTTGTCTCCGTTCATGGCGGAGCACACCCCGGACAGGATCATGGGGAACAGGATGGACACCAGGCCGGTGCCCACATTGGCGGTGATCCGGGCGGCCATGGCGTTGTTCTTCCGCTGGTTCACGTTGCGGGTGGACAGGGCGCTGGAGAGCTCTTTGGACATGTTCCACATGGTGTACGCCACGCAGTAGTACATGTTGTACGAGATGATCACCCAGATCGCCTGGCCCATGGGATTGCTGAACGGCATCCAGAACATCAATATGATGCTGATGGCCACGAGCGGTGCGGAGATGATCATCCAGGGCCGCACCTTGCCCTGGCGGCAGGTGGTCATGTCGATGAGCTTGCTCATCACCATGTTGGTCACCGCGTCCAGCAGTTTGGACAGCACCGGGAACAGCACCATGAAGGTTGCGATCCAGGCCGCCCGGTTCACGGTGAAGCCGATGATATCCGTGAGGTACTGGTTGAAGTAGCTGTTCACGATGGACTGGCCGATCAGCATGCCGTACGGTCCAACCACGTAGCCCAGCCACATCTCCTTCGCGGTGGTGTTTGCGGATTTGATGCGGGAGTCCCATTTGTGGCTGCTGAACGCATTGGCCAGCAAGCCGCGCTGCTTGGTTTGTGCTTCCATAAACATCCTCCTATCCGATTTCAGCCTCGCTTCGTTGCCCCCCAGGGTTTCCGCTTCCGCCGATATTCCAATTATAGGGGGATCTGGAAGAACTGGTGAAAAGAAATTCGCTTCTTTGCACACTTTTTCGCCAGAGTTTTCATCTTTTACGAATTTCCCCGCTGTCTTCCCGCGTCTTTTGCGCAAAAAGGACAGGATGATGTCTCAATCATCCTGTCCTTGTCCGATCTTTTGCTATCCGGTCTGATGCTCTGCCCGGTATGTTGTGGGAGAAACGCCCTCGGCTTGCTGAAACTGGCGGGCAAAATAGCTGTGGGAGCAGAAGTGCAGCTGGTCGCTGATCTCCTGGACAGACAGGTGGGTGTCCGCCAGCAGCGCCTTGGCCTGCCGCATCCGGGCCGCCCCGATGTACTGCTTCACAGACATGCCGGTCTCCTTTTTGAAGAGCCGGGTGAAATAGTACACCGTATATCCCGCCCGGGCAGCCAGTGTCTCTGCGGTGAGCGCCTCCGCCGGGTGGGTGTCTATGTAGTCGCAGCAGGACTGCACCGCCCGAGAGACGCCGGCCGTGTTCCGGCAGCGGTTCACCCGCCGGATGAAATCCTCGTACATGGCGTGGCTCACCGCCGTGATCTCACCGATGGTCTCGCAGCTGTCCACCTCCTCGGTGTAGGTGTCGCTGAGGGTGTACGCCATCTCCGCAGAGAGACCGCCCTCAATGGCCGCCCGGGTACAGAGGGTGATGAAGGCCACCACAGAGTACTTCGCCTGCAGGATCGGGTTGCTTTTCTTCATCCGGATGCCGGGGCTTGCTGCAATGGCGGCAGACAGGGCATTCTGATACTCCAGGTTGCCGGTGCGGACCATCTCCAGCAGCATTGCCTCATACCGAAAAGAGGCGTGCTGGCCGCCCTCCCAATCTCTCCGCTCCCGGAGATCATCCAAGGCCCCCTTCTGCGACACCCGGTACAAAAAGTCGCTGGGGTGGACGCTCTCTCCCGTGGCATAGCGGTGGAGCAGCACCGCCTGCTGGAAAAACTGCACAGTGGACATCCGGGGCACATGGCCGAGACACTCGATGAGCCCCCGCTTATGCATAAAGGACAGCTGCAGCGGCTCCAACAGCTGCTCCGCCATCTGGTTGGAGATGTCTGCGGTGTATATGGGGCCCAACACCAGCAGTTCTTTCCCCGCTGCCGTCTCTGCCGAGATCACCGCCCAGAGCAGGCCGATGTTGTTGCCCAGGATCAGCGGCATGGTCCCCTGCCCCATGTGCTCCCGGAGGATCTCGATCCGCTCCTGGGACACCAATAGCTTCTCAAACAGGTTGGGAAGGCCGCAGTTGGTCTCCACCACGTTCAGCTTCCCGTTGAGCCGCCAGCTCCATAAGCCGTAGCAGTCCAGCAGGACCTTCTGAAAGGTGTGGATGCTCTCCCAGCTCTCCATTGCGCCGCCTCCTCCTATGCGATATCACTGCAATTCCACCCTCGATCCACCCGAGCGGATCGGTCTTAGGCAGTGAAAAGCGCCGATAACCACCGGCAACCCAGCCATCAGACGCTAAGTATTGGTTGCATTTCCACCTTTTCGCTATTATAATAGGTCCTGCGCGAGGAATCAATCCTTAAAATCTTGGGGCAGCAATACCTGAGCGTTACTCCAAATTTCATGAATGCTCGAACAAATATTCAAGAAAGCGTTCTTGATTCAGTCACTTCTTGCAGCCATAGTTCTGTACTCTGTCTTGTTATAATTGATGTGCACATCTGTGCAGATTGGATGGTGTTGAAAATGGACCATGATCCTTTCAAAGAGTATATCCGGGAATCTGAGCCGAGCAAGCGCGATAAGGGCTATGCGTGGCATACCGCCATCGGATTGCAGGATGTGGACGGTCTCAAAACCTCCGAATACCTTGTGAATACGGCCGTGAGAAACATCGAAGGGGAGATTACCTTCGATGAAGCCAACGCTCTATTGCAGTGCTACTATGAAGAGAATCCAGCGCCGAATGCAGCTGATCGAACAGAAGAGGCAGACAAGGTCTCAGCCCGCATCGCCGCTCTTTTGTCTGAGCGTGCCTTCAGCTTCACTCCCAATGAGTATCTCTCCATCCACAGGAAGCTGTTCACAGGCATCTATCCCCATGCTGGACAGATCCGGGACTACAACATCACAAAAAAGGAATGGGTTCTTGATGGCGCGACCGTTCTGTATGGCAGCGCTTCCGAGCTGCGGGCGACCTTAGACTATGATTTCTCCCAAGAGAAGAAGTTCTCCTATCGCGGTCTCTCCACCGAGGAAATCATCCATCATCTGGCCGTCTTTGTCTCCATGCTGTGGCAGATTCATGTGTTTGGCGAGGGAAACACCAGAACTACCGCTGTCTTCTTTATCAAGTATCTGCGGACGCTGGGATACGACATCACAAACGATGTTTTCGCTGAGAACGCCTGGTATTTTCGCAATGCTCTGGTTCGTGCAAATTACAACAACCTGAAGAGAGGAATCCATGAGACCACAGAGTTCTTGGAGTTGTTCTTAAGGAATCTCCTGCTCGGTGAAAGTCATCCCCTCCGCAATCGCACCATGCATATCAGCGGCTTATGGCATGAAGCAGAAAAAGCGAACATTGGCTCTGGAAAAGCGAACATTGACCCCCAAAAGGCGAACATTGACCCCCAAAAGGCGAACATTGGCCCTGGAAAAGCGAACATTGAAGTTGAAAGTGCTCAAGTGAATGGTCGGTTCACATCCAAGACAGCAGTCCATGTTCACACGCTACAGGATGTACTTGGCTCGGGAACCATCTTCGGCAGAACGGACGTGCAAAGGATTCTCGGTCTGAAACCCACGAGGAGCACAGAGTTGCTGCGTGAAATGTCTGAACGTGGCCTGATCGAGCCAGTCTCTGGCCATGGGAAGGGAAAATACCGATTCAAATAGCTTTATAGAATGAGCCCGATTTTGAAATATCTGCTTGTCAAGGTCGTTTTTGGCTATATGTATGTCCAGGCTGCGGTTAATAGTTCATTGTATGTATTTGATACAAAATTCCAAGTTATGATATATTCTCGCTAGAATGCTGTAATCGCTCTTTGATCCTTGCCAAAACTATCATTGGTTCAGCAGAATTGTCGTTCAGTGGAGGTGTTTTTTATGATTCCAGCACCCAGCAGCCCGGCGTTCAAACTGTTCCTGGGCGATCTCTTCATGGTGGGATGCTGCGTCTTCTACCTGGCCTGGTGGATTCTGGCCTTCAAGCCGGAGGGGGCCATCAAGGGGATGAAGTCCGGCTGGCTATTACTCCCTGCCTTCATCTTGGGGGCAGCGGCAGTATTCACAATCACGCCCTGGGCCAACGCCATCGAGGCGGAGCAGTCCTTCTTCACTGGCAGGACCGTTCTCATCGGTGGCATCGCAGCCTATGTGGTTCTTCTGGCCGTTACCAACATAGCCTTCCACCGGCAGGTCACCACGGAGCTCTTCCTTATCGTGGGCTGGACCGGCATCGCCCTTCTGGAGGCCAACGCCCTCTATGAGCTGCAGGCACTCTCCCGCGGCGGGACCATTGCCCTCTTCGTGGCGATCCTCCTGGCGGCGGTGATCAGCATGGTCTGCTACCTCCTGTACTACGGCCTGGATCCCCTGCCCGGCTACATCGATGGCATGATCCCCCTCATCCTGGTGGCGATCTTCATGCTGCTCATGGCAATGCTCACCACCCGTGCCAAGTGGCCCCTCTCCTAACCGATCCCAATCAGGCGCCGGTTCCGCAAATGCAGAACCGGCGCCTGATTTTTCTCTCTGCACTTGTCCCGCTACCCCGATACAATTCGCTCCAGATCATAGAGAAGAACATGAGGCTCAGCCGCTGCAAATGCCCGCAATCCG
Organism: uncultured Oscillospiraceae bacterium; assembly: GCA_947629915.1. Taxonomy (GTDB): domain Bacteria; phylum Bacillota; class Clostridia; order Oscillospirales; family Oscillospiraceae; genus Enterenecus. Next base: position 11,003 of record CANRFN010000141.1, read on the forward strand.
TCTGTGAATCCGCCCCGGCATAAGAGCACATACCAGGTCTCCCGCCGGTCTCGGCAGAAGGCATCCCCATTGCGGGACAGCGTCCCCAGGTCTTTGAGGTCTATGGGCTGATCCCGCCACCGGCACATCCCAAAGAGGTGCGCTCCCCTGCCGACCTCGGCAACCAGGTCCAGTTCCACATGCTCTCGGGACACCGGGTCCGCACCCCACCAACGACTCACCAGACCACACTCCAGAGGAATCCTGCCGCAGCGGATTTCCTCCGCCACAAACGCCATGCCAACCTTGGCAAAGATCTCTTCCAGATAGCGGTCCAGATCCGGCACGATGTGGTTCTCCCATAGGCGGGCCATGCCATCCTGGAGCAGCTCTGGCTCGCTCTCAGAGAGATAGGTGTACCAGAACCGATCCTGCGGGTCTGCAAACCGGAACCGGGTTCTTCGGCCCCCACCGTCCTCCCCATATGGGGCCTCCCGGCGGAGGATACCCAGGCGGCAGAGGACCCGCAGATATTTCATGCACTTGGGGACGTCCTCCTGCACCAAGTCAGCCATCGACCGCGCCTGCGTTGCCCCCTCCGCGATGGCGCCCAGCAGCGTATTGTACAGGACTGGCTCGCGGATCTCCTCCCGGAAGTCTGCCAGCGGCTCCCAGGGCTGCAGATGCCAGGGGCCGCAGAAGATGTACTGCAGGTTTTCCAAGACACTGCGCTCCGGCTGCACCAGGCTGAGAAAACCCGGCCTCCCGCCCAGGGCGCCATACAGCTGCACCTGCTCCGAGGGAGAGAAACCTGCGAGAAATGGCCTGGCCTCGAAAAAGGACAGCGGCTCCAGGCGGATCGTGCTGCTCACCAGATCAGACAGCGGACTCTCCGGCCCCAGGACGGTGCGCTCCATGGCCAGCTGATTGCCTCCGGACAGGATGAGCAGCAGGTTGCTCTCCCGCAGTGCGTCTTTCAGGACCTGCTTCAGCTCGGCAAGAAACCCCGGATCCGCCTGTGCGAGATACGGGAACTCATCCAGCACCAAAACCTGTCGTCTCTCTCCGCTGTGGGAGACCAGCCAGGTGAGGGCATCGGTCCAGTTCTGAAAGGGCGGCAGCAGCGGCTCCTGGAACGCCAGCTGCAGCACCTCGGTGAAGCGCTCCAGGTTGCGCCGGGCATTGCGCCGGAGGGCCGGGCAAAAGACTGCATTCTTGTCTTTGCAGAATTCCCGCAGCAGGGCGGTCTTGCCCACTCCTTTTCGCCCAGATACAGCCGCCATCCGGAGTCCCGGCATAGCATACAGCCGTCCCAACTCCGCAAATTCCCGCTCCCGTCCGATGAGCATCTATGTCCCTCCCCGCATTCTCGATCCGCCTGAGCAAGTATACTCGTGCGTATCTCAACTCGTGTTTCCACTGAGCCGTGATTCTACCTGCCCGTGAACCCACAGTTCTTTCCGTCAAAATTATCAACCCAGATTACTCCGCATCAAATAAGTATGTTATTGCGAATACCATGCCCTTCATTTTCCTATTATAAAACCGCAGGATATAAAAATCAATGCTTTTGGCGCATATGCGAAAAAAGTCAGCGGAGATCCCCATCACAGGAATCTCCGCCAATTTCTTCTCTTGGTGCTGTCTTGCCGCCCTTGCCCTACTCCACTACCACGCGGTACTGTTGCTCGTAGTGCGTCAGGATGGCCTTGTCGTAATGCTCGATGTACTTGCTGAGAAGAGGTATCTATTCAGTCAGCCCAGGGGATTTGTGGATCATCCACGAATCCCCTGGTTTTGTTGTAACTGCCACAAAGAA
>CANRFN010000142.1 GCA_947629915.1 uncultured Oscillospiraceae bacterium
GGCAATCGCCATATTGGAGGGGCAATTTTGAGAACTTTTTTCAAAAAACCATCTCCTCTATGCAGACGAGCCAGGTCATGTGAAAGATCAGGAGCGCTACTGAACAAGGATCTGAGCTAGGTAGTTTCACATGAAACAATGCGAAGAGAATAGAAAATCTCAGCGTAATCTTGATCCTTCCTGTGAACCAGCGAGGTGAAAGGTAGTGATAGGATCGTACCGGCTTGGAATGTTTCGTGTGATACATCAGAAAATTTACTGAGCATAAGGACCCTGTCAGATTGTTTCACGTGGAACAACGAGTTGTAAGAAGATATAAGGCAACTGCCTGCGTGGTACTGTTCCATGTTAAACATTAGGAGAGCTAAGGAGCAGAAAGGCGTTAGATTGTTTCACATGAAACAATGAGGACGGGACAAAATATCTATTCACAGATGAGTGTTTCATGTGAAACAATGCGGTGATGAAGGCAGTGGCTAATAAACATGGTAGAAATGTTTCATGTGGAACATAGACCAAAGAGTTAGGTGATAGAGCGTTTCACATGAAACAGTGTCAGCCTATAGATGCCTTTTGAAATGTCTCCGCAGTGCTTTCTCCAGTTCACAGACAATCAGTGGAGTCATGCTCAGCCCGATCACACAATACCACTGTTCCAGCGTAAGAGCAGACACTTGGAAGACCAGCATCAGGGGAGGGAAGAGGAGGACTAAAAGCTGAAGAGCCGTTCCAGCAAGGAAAGCCTTGTTCATGGCAGGATTGGAAAAAACACCGATGTGTAACAGAGACTGGTCTTCACTGCGCACGTCAAAGGCGTGGAACAGCTGGCTTAAGGTTAGTGTGGCAAAGGCCATGGTGTTGGCCACGGCATCGCAGCAGCCTGGGAGAATGTGCTCCCCTAGGAGATAGGCTGCAAGCGTGAGTGCTCCAACCATTATTCCTTGCCAAGCAAGACGAATGGAGAATTGCTTGTTGAAAAGCGACTCATCAGCTCTCCTCGGTTTTTCCTGCATTACCGTGTCCTCCACGGGCTCCATACCAAGCGCCAGGGCAGGGAGGGAGTCTGTCACAAGATTCAGCCAGAGCAGTTGTACCGCTGCTAGAGGCGGTTGCTTGAAGTTGAGAACCGTGGCAATGAACAGAGTCAGGATCTCACCAATGTTGCAGCTCAGCAGGTAGTGGACAGCCTTCTTGATGTTGGAGTAAATGCCTCGTCCTTGCTCAACCGCCTGGACGATTGTGGCGAAGTTGTCATCGGTGAGGATCATATCGGCTGCACCTTTGGCAACGTCTGTACCGGAGATTCCCATGGCACAACCGATGTCAGCTGCCTTCAGAGCTGGAGCATCATTTACGCCATCTCCTGTCATGGCAACCACAAGGCCTTTCTTCTGCCAGGCCTTCACGATGCGCATCTTGTGCTCCGGTGTTACCCGTGCAAACACAGAGAAGCGGTGGATGTCCTTCTCAAAGAGATCCTGTGGCATGAAGTCCAGGTCTGCTCCAGTGATGGCGAGATCGCCAGATTTGAGAATGTTCAGATCCTTGGCGATGGCCATGGCAGTGAGCTTGTGGTCCCCTGTGATCATCACCGGTTTGATCCCTGCCGCATAGCAGTGTCGAACGGCGTCCCGCACTTCATCTCTCGGGGGATCAATCATTCCAATCAGTCCTAAGAAGATGAGGTCAGATTCGAGATCAGCAGAGCTTGGCTTAGTGGGGAGATCAGGGATGTTTTTGAAAGCGCATCCAAGCACACGGAGTGCACGCTCTGCCATGTCGCTGTTGGCGTTCTCAACGGCGCGGATCAGAGATGGAGAGAACGGTTGTACTGTGACTGTCTGGATTGCGATGCAGCGGGTGAGCAACACATCTGGTGCACCTTTCACGAATACACGATATCCGCCATCCCACTTGTGTACGGTTGTCATGAGCTTGCGGTCAGCATCAAAGGGGAGTTCTGCCAGTCGGGGGTGAAGATGTTCCAGCTCAGACTTGATGAGTCCTGTTGCACGTGCAGCTTCTAAGATGGCGATCTCTGTGGGATCTCCAATCCATCGTCCCTCACTGCAGGAGGCATCGTTGCATAGGCTGGAGGCGGTGAGCACATCAGCCGCTGTACCGCCGCCGGGTGTCCAGATCTGTTGGACCGTCATGCGGTTCTTGGTGAGGGTGCCGGTCTTGTCCGAGCAGATCACACCGGCACATCCTAGTGTCTCAACAGCCGGCAGCTTCTTTACAATTGCATTCCTTCGCGCCATCTGTTGCACGCCCAACGCGAGAACAATAGTCACAATGGCAGGGAGACCTTCTGGGATGGCGGCCACGGCAAGAGAGACGGCAGTTAGAAACATCTCCAGGATGCCCCGGTGATAGAGCAGTCCTACGCCGAACATGATGCCGCACACAGCGAGGCAGAGGAAGGAGAGCGTGCCGGAGATCTCAGTCATCTTGCGCTGCAGGGGAGTGGTGACGTTCTCTTGGTTGTTGAGGAGCTTTGCGATGTGTCCCAACTCGGTATCCATCCCAGTCGCCGTGATCACACACTTTGCCCGTCCGTTTGTGATCACAGAGGAGGTGTACACCATGTTCACCCGGTCTCCCAGTGGGATCTCTTCTTTGAGGTCGTCCTGGGGTTCTTTAGATACGGGAAGCGATTCTCCAGTGAGCGCAGACTCATCTGCCTTGCACTGGGTACTGGTGAGAATGCGGGCATCCGCTGGTACCAGGTCTCCAGCCTCCAAGAGGATGATATCCCCAGGTACCAGCTGGTCCGTGTCCACGGAGTGCTGTTTCCCGTCCCGCATGACTTTGGCAAGAGGAGCAGACATCTTCTGGAGTGCCTCCAGAGCTCGTTCAGCATTGTTCTCCTGGGAGATGGAGATGCAAGCGTTCAACACCACGATCACCAGGATGATCAGTGCTTCGATCCAATCCTCGCCGCCGGTGGAGATCAGGGAGAGCGCGGCTGCCGCTAAAAGTACCAGGATCATGGGATCTTTCAGCTGGTCCAGGAATCTCCGCCACAGGGGTGTCTTGGCGGCCTCTGCCAGCTTGTTGGGGCCATACTGCTGGATACGCTTGCCGGCCTCCTGGGAGGAGAGACCGGAGCGTGATGATACTGAGAGGGCAGCCAATGTCTCTTCTGCGCTGCAGGCATGCCATTGCTTCATGTGAAACACTCCTTCCGCTGCAGTATAGTGCGGAGGGAGCTGTCGAATAGAAGGAGAATGGGACAGGCCTATAAAAAATGCCCTGCCTCGGCGTGAGGCAGGGCATATCGTATGGGAAGAACTATTGTCCGTCTGTGCTGGTATCTGTTCCGGCGTCTGTCTCGGTGCCAGCACCGGAGTCAGATCCAGCGTCAGAGTCTGTGCCGGCGTCTGAGGCGGCTGCCTGTGCGGCATCCATGTACTCCGTAGCCAGCTGGTTGTAGTAGCGGCTAAAGCGGATGAAGAAGCTGTTGAGATCCAGGGCCTCCAGTTCAGGCGCTTTCACGGGGGTCATGGACTCGTCCGCTGCCCAGTCGGCAACCATGGTGTCCAGCTGGTGCTCCCGGTAGGTGGTGGCATACTCCTCCTTGGTGTTCTCCCGGTAGGTCACAGGGCCGCGGAGAATGATGTGATAGCCGTAGGTGGATTCCACGATGTCAGAGAGACCGCCGATGGGCAGGGCTAGAGAGGCCTCCTCGTATTCCGGCACCATGTCGCCCACAACGGCCTCATAGCCGTCTGTGTTGATGTGGCCCTCGGTGTCTCTGCCGTCCTCGCTGTAGGTCTCCATGTACTCCTCAAAGAGCTTTTCCCGCTCTTCTCCTTCAACGGCCTGCAGATCTGCCAGCAGCTTCTCAATTGTCGCACGTTTTTCTGCCTTCTCTTCATCGGAGAGTTCTTCGTTCGTAGAGGTATCGATGGTGGTGAGGAGGATGTGCTTTGTCTGGTATACGAAGTTCTCTAGCTCTTCGTCAGTGGGTTCAGGAACAACAGCGTTCAGAACATTTTCATAGTAGGCGTTGAGGGATGCCACATATTCCATTCCGGCATCCGTGAGGCCGTTCAGGGTCTTTTGCTGCTCATAGGTGTAGGTGCCCTGTGACTGTGTCAGGCCGTCCCGGATCTCTTGAAGCTGTTCCTCGGTGGGGAGAACACCCAGCTCGGCGGCCTTCTGGCGCAGCGTGCTGTAGTAGACCAGGGTGGTTACCGTGTCTGCCTCCAGGTCTGCCGAATAGAGGGAGACATCTGGCAGAGTCTGTCCCGTGTACATGTAGTAGGTGTATTGGAACTGGGTATACCCGCTGAAGAGCAGATAGAGGAATACGTCCGCCGGGATGGTCTCCTCGTTCACGGTGAGCAGCACGGTGTCCTGAGAGAGGCCGCTGGCGTACTCCACGATGTTCTTCGTGAAATCAATGGGCTCTGTGGCGGGGTCTGGGGTGGCATTGGGATCCGGAGTCACCGCTGTGGTGGGAGCCACAGATTCCGGCGGATCGGTGGCAACTGGTTGCTTCACGGTGAGGTTGTTGTTGCACCCCATGAGGGATATGCATAGACCTGCGGAGAGCAGGAGAGAAAGCACACGTTTCATAATCATAACTCCTTCACATTACTTAGAGACAGTATCTGAACTCGTAGCCTGCTGCATCCGGTCAAGGAAGCTGGAGGCCGCACGCAGGGGATTCTCCCCCTTTTGGAGGTTGAGAATCAGCGCCGGCCTTCCACCGTTGGAGGGCTTCAGCCGGTTGCGATACAGGGAGAGAAGGGCGCCCATGGTTTTGGGGTCTGGATCATCCATGGTAAAGTGGATGTTGTCTGCCTTCTGGGTGATGTCCAAAATTCCCAAAGCCGTGGCCTTGCAGCGCATCAGGGCGATGGAGATGAGGTTGTTCACCTCTCTCGGCGGATCCCCATACCTGTCGATCAGCTCGTCCGTGACATCGTCTGCGTCCGCCTCTGAGCGGATCCGGGCGATGCGGCGGTAGAGGTCCATCCGCTGTTCCGGTGCCGGGACATAGTTGGAGGAGATCATGGCGCTCACGTTCAGGTCTGCGGAGCATTCCGGGCGCTTGGGCTTTTCGCCCTTTTCCTCCATCACGGCCTCTTCCAGCAGCTTGAGGTAGAGGTCGTAGCCAACGCTGGAGAGGAAGCCAGACTGCTCCGGTCCTAAGAGGTTGCCGGCGCCCCGGATCTCCAGGTCTCGCATGGCGATCTTAAAGCCGGATCCAAACTCTGCAAACTCCCGAATGGCGCTGAGCCGTTTTGCCGCGTCCTCGGAGAGCACCTTGCCGGCCCGGTATGTCATATAGGCGTAGGCGCGGCGGGGAGAGCGCCCCACACGGCCGCGGATTTGGTGCAGCTGGGCGAGGCCCATGTGGTCTGCGTCCTCTACAATCAATGTGTTCACATTGGAGATGTCGATACCGGCCTCGATGATGGTGGTGCACACCAGGACATCGATCTCCCCTTCGGAGACCCGGTTCATGATGTCTCCCAGCTCCTTCTGTGCCATCTGGCCGTGGCCTATGGCAACCACCACATCGTCTCCTAAAAGCTGCTGAATGTGGGCCGCCGTCCGATTGATGGTATCCACCCGGTTGTGGAGGTAGTACACCTGGCCGCCCCGGGCCAGTTCTTTTTGCATGGCGTCCGCCAGGATGGCCCAGTCGTGCTCCAGGACGTAGGTCTGGACGGGCTGCCGGTTGGCCGGCGGCTCCTCGATCACGGACATGTCCCGGATGCCGGATAGGGCCATATTCAGCGTGCGGGGAATGGGGGTGGCGGAGAGGGTGAGGCAGTCCACCTGCTTCGTGAGCTGCTTCAGCTTCTCCTTGTGAGTCACGCCAAACCGCTGTTCTTCATCGATCACGATGAGCCCTAAATTCTTGAACCGCACGTCACCGCTGAGCAGCCGGTGGGTGCCAATGAGCACGTCCACCTCGCCAGTGGCCAGTCTGTCCAGGGTGCTGTGGATGTCTGCGAAGGAGCGGAACCGGGAGACCATCTCGATCTCCACCGGGAAGTTGGCAAAGCGGGATTTGGCGGTAACGTAGTGTTGGCGGGCCAGGACGGTGGTGGGCACCAGGATGGCCGCCTGCTTGCCGTCCAGCACGCACTTCATCACAGCGCGGAGCGCGACTTCTGTCTTGCCGTAGCCCACATCGCCGCAGAGCAGCCGGTCCATGGGCCTGGGAGACTCCATATCCTTCTTAATCTCTGCGATGCACCGGAGCTGATCCTCGGTCTCCGTGTACATGAAACTTGCCTCAAACTCCTGCTGCCAGGGGGAGTCCGGGGAGAAGGCGAACCCGGTCTGTTTCTGGCGTTCGGCATAGAGCTTGATGAGCCCCTTGGCCAGATCCTGAACCGCCTTCTTGGTGCGGCTCTTGGCCTTCTCCCAGTCCTTGCCACCCAAGCTGGAGAGCTTCCTGGTCTGGTTCTCTTCGCCTGCGCCGATGAATTTGGAAATGCTGTCCAGCTGGGAGGCGGGGATATAGAGCACATCGGAGCCGGCGTAGGCGATCTTGATATAGTCTTTCTTGGCCTTGTCCACGGTCATCTGGACGATGCCCACAAAGCGGCCGATGCCGTTCTTCTCGTGGACCACCAGGTCTCCGGGGTTCAGGTCCGTGTAGGAGTCGATCCGGCGGCGGTTCTCTGTGTCCTTCATCCGCTTGACGGCCTTGTGCCGGGTCTCTCCAGAGCCCTCAGACAGCACCGCCCAGGGGACGTTGAAGTAGTCGAAGCCGGAGGAGAGGCCTCCCACGGATATCACGATGTCTCCAGGCTGGGGAAGCTCATGGAGCTGGAAGTCCACCGCGGTGCGGACACCTCGCTCCCGGAGCATCCTCTGCAGGTTCAATGCCTTCTGCTCGCTGCCCACCAGGATCACAACGCCGGTCTTGGACTGCTGGTACTGGGCCAGATCGGAGAGGGCGGTCTCCAGGTTGGTGCCGAAGGTGGAGAGCTGCCGGGCCTGGACGGTCTCCAGGAACTTGGGGGCTAGCACGGAGGCGGAGGTGGTAAAGGAATTCAGATAGACCACCGGAAAGTCCATCAGCTTGGCGCCGATCTGGCCCAGGTCTGCGGCGAAGATGGCGTGCTTGCCCCCGCTGATCACCTTGTTCTCCAGCAGCACCTTGATGTCCTCGTTGATGCGCCAGAGGGTGCTCTTGATGGCCTCCGTCACCTTGGCGCTGTCGTAGATGCAGACGATGGCGTCCGGCGGGAAGTGGTCTATGGCGGTGCAAAGTTTGCTGTACCGCTGGGGGATCAGCCGATCCGGGGTGGACTCCCAGCCGCTTTTGGTCTGCCGGGGGAGGGCTTCCGCCGCCGGTAAGAAGACCGCCCTGTCCAGCTTGGTCACCCGGCGCTGGGTCACCACATCGAAGACGCCCATGGAGTCCACGTCCTGGTCCCAGAACTCGATGCGGACGGGCTGGTCCATGGCAGGGGCAAACACGTCCAAGATGCCGCCGCGGAGGGCAAATTGGCCAACGCCCTCCACCTGGTCGCAGCGGCTGTACCCCATGGCGGTGAGCCGGTCTGCCAGGGCGGCGGGGTCGTAGGAGCCATCGATGCGGACCTCAAAGGAGTGGGCCTCCAGCTCCTCCGGGGGCATGGTGCGCTGCACAAGGGCGTCCACGCTGATGGAGATGAGCTGTGCTTTCCCCTGGGCCATGGTGTGAAATGCGCTGATCCGGCTGTGCTCCCACTCCCGGGAGGCGATCACGTTCTCCCGGAAGTTGAACTCCCGGGCGGGGATGTCGATGGCGGTGATGCCAGTAAACGCGGTGACATCGGCGGCGAACCGCTTGGCGTCGTTGTTGTCTGCTGTGATAAGCACCACAGGCCGCTGGAGCTCGTTGAGCAGTCCAGCGGCTATATGGGCCCGGTGTACTGGGGCCAGTCCGGAGAGTTCTGCAGGGGACTTTCCGGCGTCCAGCGCCCGTACTAAGTTTTGAAATTGGGGAACCTTACGGAGAATGGGAAGAAGCTCTTTCACAAAGCACCTCTACTGTTCGAAATGATCACTCAGTTATACTTGTTCATTGCCTGTTCTACGCCGCTCTTGAGGATGCACTCCACTGCATCTGCGGCTCTCTTCACTGTCTCATCCAGAAGCTTTCGGTCCTCTCCTGTGATCTTGGAGAGCACCCAGTCCGCCATGTCGTAGTCCGGATTGGGCTTTCCCCCTACGCCCACCCGGAGCCGGGGGAACTGATCGGTGCCGAGATGCTGGATGATGCTCTTGAGGCCGTTGTGGCCGCCGGCGGAACCGGAGCGGCGGATACGGAGCTTGCCCAGGGGGAGGTCCACGTCATCGGAGATCACGAGGACGTGGTCCGCGGGGATCTTGTAGAAGCGGGCGGCCTCTCCCACGGCCTCGCCGGAGAGGTTCATGAAGGTGGTGGGCTTCATCACCAGCACTCCCTGGCCACCGATCTCCGCTGTGTTGGTGAGGGCGTGGTATTTCAGCTTCTGGATGGGGAAGTCCCCCTTGTCTCCCAGGGCGTCTGCCACCAGGAAGCCCGCGTTGTGCCGGGTGTACTCATATTGCTCGCCCGGGTTGCCGAGGCCGGCCACGATCCAGGTAACAGGCGGTTTTTTGGAGAAAAACAAGAAAAGTCCCCTCCTTCAGGGTACGACAATCCGGGCCCGCAGCGCGGGCCCGGAGGGTTACTATGCAGTTTGGCTCGCTCAGTTGAAGAGCTTGGAGATGGAGCGCTCCTCGTAGATCCGCTCGATGGCCTCGGCGAACATGTGGGCCACGGAGAGGTACTTGATCTTGGGGCAGATCTCGTTCACATCGGCCCGGGGCTGGATGGTGTCCAGGAACAGGACCTCGTCCAGGGCGGACTGGTTGATGCGGTCGTAGGCGGCGCCGGAGAGCACGCCGTGGCTGGCGCATGCGGTGACGGACTTGGCGTGGCCGATCTCGATGAGGGCGTTGGCGGCGTGGCAGAGGGAGCCGCCAGTGTCCACCATGTCGTCCAGGAGGATGACGTGCTTGTCCGTGACATCACCGATGATGTTCATGACCTCCGAGGAGTTGGCCTTCTGGCGGCGCTTATCCACGATGGCCAGGGGCATATCCAGCTTCTGGGCGAAGGTGCGGGCGCGGGCCACAGAGCCCACATCGGGGGAGACCACCATGGTCTCGCTGTGCACCGGGGCGAATCTGCGGAAGAAGTGATCTACGAATACGGGGGAGCCCAGCAGGTTGTCCACGGGGATGTCGAAGAAGCCCTGGATCTGATTGGCGTGGAGGTCCATGGTGAGCACCCGGTCTGCGCCGGCGCGGGTGATCAGGTTAGCCACCAGCTTGGCGGAGATGGGATCTCTGGGCTTGGTCTTACGGTCCTGCCGGGCGTAGCCGAAATAGGGGATGACGGCGGTTACCCGGCCGGCGGAGGCACGCTTCAAAGCATCGATCATGATGAGAAGCTCCATCAGGTTGTCGTTCACAGGGGAATTGGTGGATTGGACCACAAATACATCGGAGCCGCGTACGGTCTCGTAGATGGAGACGTAATTCTCACCATCGGAGAATTTGCCCATCTCAGCGTTGCCGAGCGTAATGCTGAGTTCTCTGCAGATGCCCTCAGCCAGGGCACGGTTGGAGCTGCCCGAGAAGATCTTCAGGTCTTTTCCATGTGATATCATGATATCCTTCCTCTTCGCATTGATGAGCTATAGATTGGGAGTGCCATGGGCCAGACGGACAACCCAGGAAACACAGATCATTATATCAGAAAGACAGGGATTTTGAAGACGTTTTTCAAAATTGGCGAAAATCTCAGACTCCTCCAAAGAACGGTTCTTTAACACGTTCTATTCTGGGCAATTTGCCATGATTGTTGGAAAACTGTCCGTCAATGACGGACAGACTTCCGTTAATACTGAACAGCAGGGCAGAAGCGGGCCACCCGGCGGGCCCGAAAGAGACAGAGGGCCTCCATGGCGGTGCAGAATTTGTCCGCCAGGATGGTGGCCACGGCGATATTGGTCTTGGGGCGCTCGTCTGCCATCGGCCACATGTGGGAGATGATGGCGTTTTCCTCTGCGGGGGTGAGATTGCCGCAGAGCTTTCGGGCGTTGCGCAGAGCGGCGCGGGGGTGGTTCCGGCACTGCTCCTTGCTGGTGTAGATCTTGGGGTCGTAGAGGTAGAGGTCGTGAAGCAGTCCCGCCCGGGCCGCCGCCCTGGTGTCCCAGCCGTGGTTCCGGGCGATGCGGAAGGCGATGTATGAGACGAACACGGAGTGCTCCAGGCAAGTGAGGGCGCAGTGGTGCCGCCATTTCCCCATGGACCGGACCTCCGGGGTGTCCAGCAGAGAGCCGATGGTGTCCAGCCACAGGGCCGTGAGGTGTTTGGTATCATTCATGGTGGTTCTCCTCCCCAGGGAGTGTACCACGGACGAGAGGGGCTGTCTCGGGTACTGACATTGGAATCAGAAGGGCATACTGGGATGACAGGACTGGCGCACAAGGCGAAGCCAGACCTGTGTTAAGAGCGCTACAAATGGCATAGTATCACATCGGACCGTATCCTGCAAGTGGTTTGGAAAGAATTAACCATTTCTTTATTTTGTGGTTCGGCGGCAAGACATGGAAAATGTAGGATATTCTAAGTGTAGCTCGAACTTTTTCACGCAAAGTGAAGGTAACAGTTGTGAACTGCGTAAGAAAAAGAGAATTATGAGGTTTAAAAGCGGGAGATTTAAAAAAAGAGCTTGCGTTTCCAGTTGGAATGCGGTATAATGACACATGGGTACCAGTAGGGGATGAGCCTCTATTACGGTAATGTCGGTCTATTCTCAGTGCACGTCAGGATTCTTGAGAACATCTTGCATTTATGCCTTTTTTAGAACTATACAGTGAAAGGTGTGAGGTTGAACGTGGGCGCCTATCTGAATCCGGATAACTCGCAATTCGAGAAATTGCGGTTTGATAAGTATTTTGTTGATAAGACAAAGTTTATTGAACATGTTAATGAGGGCATTAAGACGAGCGATGATAGATTTTGCTTCAGCAGACCGAGGCGCTTTGGCAAGACATCTCTAATTGATATGCTTGTTGCGTATTACTCCCGTGGAAACGACTCAAGAGAGCTGTTTAAGGGAACAGCAATTGAGAATTCTGAATCTTTTGAGGAGCATCTGAATTCTCATAATGTTATTTCCTTGGATATCTCTAGCCTTAGATTGGCAGCAATCGAGGCTAACTGTTTACCTGATTTTCCTGCTTTTATTAGCCGGAAAGTGAATAGGGAGTTAGCAGAAGATTTTCCAGATGAGGTGAAGGGGAACGAGAATTCGCTGTATGAGTCCCTTTTATCCATTCAGCGCTCTGCAGACAGGGCGAAATTCATTTTTCTTTTAGATGAATGGGATGTAATTTACCGGGAAGATAGGAATAACATTACTTTGCAAAATGACTACACGAAATTTTTGCGAGGATTATTCAAGGCAAATGACGTAGCTCGGACTGTAGAGTTCGTGTTGATGACTGGGATTCTTCCTGTCCCCATGCAGGCGACTGAGTCCGGCCTTAATAACTTCACAGAATCCACCATGCTCGATCCATTGCGCTTTGACGAATACGTGGGCTTTACGCCAAATGAAGTAAAAGCTCTATGTAAGAAAGCTGGAATGAAGTACAAACAGTTCGAGACGTGGTATGATGGCTATTGGTTTGAGAAAAAAGAGCGCAGACTGAGTACTGCATCTGTTGTAGATGCATTGCGCAATAAAAGTGTGCATGCTTACTGGACTGAAACCTCTGCAGCAAAGGATCTTCGGGATGCGCTGGAAGATGAGATGCCAGAACTGAGATATAAGATTGGCCTTTTGCTGGCAGGTCAGGAAGTAGAAGTTATTTCAGAACGGTTTCGCTTGGATGCCAAAAATGCTGAGAATGCCACAGATATTCTTACCACGCTTGTCCATCTGGGGTATTTAAACTACAGCAGTGCCACTAAAACGGTGCGGATCCCGAACAGAGAGATTACAGAGGACTTCTATGGTATCCTAGCTACCAGCGAAAAGAATACTGCTATGGCTCAAACGATCCAAGCATCCAAGCAGCTTTTGCGAGACACACTGGCAGGCAACAAAGACGCGGTGGCAACGTCTATTGCGTCTGCGCATAACTACTTCTTCAGTTCGGGTGCATACAATAATGAAAGCACTTTAGCTGCCACATTGATGTTGGCCTATCACATTGCGGCAGAAGGCAAGTATACGCTTATCCCTGAATTTCCTACTGGTAAAGGATATGCAGATGTAGTATTCTTACCGGTTTCCCGGAAAGATATCCCCATTGTGGTAGAGTTGAAGTATAATAAATCTGCAGAGAGTGCAATCAAGCAGATTAAAGAGAGACGATATACAGAGCGTCTCAAGAACTATCCGGAGGTTCTTCTGGTCGGAATCAGTTACGAACCAGAACACACAAAGCAGGACTATAAAGAACATACGTGTATTATCGAGCTGTACCCAATGAATAAATGACAGCGCTATCTTAAAATCGCCTATTATTCGCTATATCTATCTATAGAAGTACGGAGACAGGAACTGAGGCCTGTGCTCCGTACTTTTTGTCTAACCAGGGATATTCTTGCGCTAATTCCGGTTGCCTTTTTCGAACCTGGCTCGTCTGCATAGAGGAGATGGTTTTTTGAAAAAAGTTCTCAAAATTGCCCCTCCAATATGGCGATTG